>CAZMHP010000047.1:0-16336 GCA_964566095.1 uncultured Rhizobium sp.
CGCCCGCCATCATCACCGCGTTGGCGCCCTTCTCCGGCGCGCTCGAATGGCCCTCGCGGCCGTGGCAATGGGTGTGCAGCACCGCGCCCGATTTGTGCGCGCCGACCACCTGCATCAGCGTCGGCTCGCCGACGATCGCCAGCGCCGGGCGGATGTCCGCCGCCTTCAGGTCGTCCAGCAGGCCCGACACGCCGGCGCAGCCGACTTCCTCGTCATAGGACAGCGCGAAATGGATCGGCCGTGTCAGCGTCGTCCCCGCGATCTCGGGCAACAGCGCCAGCGCCACCGCGATAAACCCCTTCATGTCGCAGGCGCCGCGGCCGAACAGCTTGTCGTCGCGGATCTCCGCCCGGAACGGATCGGACGACCAGTCCTGGCCGTCCACCGGCACGACGTCGGTATGGCCGGACAGCACATAGCCGCCCGGCGCCTCCGGTCCGAAGCTCGCGAACAGATTGGCCTTGATCCGTCCGGCATCGAAGCTGCGGCGGCAGCGCGCGCCCGCGCCTTCCAAAAGCTCCTGCACGAAATCGATGAGTGCGAGATTGGAACCGCGGCTCGTGGTGTCGAACCCGATGAGACGGCGCGTCAACGCGATGGCATCCATGGGCCTTCAGCCCATATGCGATTGCGGATTGCCGATGACGGCGAGGAATTCCCGCCGCGTGATCTCGTTGGTGCGAAAATCGCCCAGCATGGTCGACGTCACCATGCTGACGCCCGTCTTGTGCACGCCGCGCGTCGTCATGCATTGGTGGCTGGCCTCGATCACCACCGCCACGCCCTTGGGTTCCAGCACGCGCTGAATGGTGTTGGCGATCTGCGCGTTCATCTTCTCCTGCACCTGCAGGCGCCGCGCAAAGGCTTCCACCACGCGCGCCAGCTTGGAGATGCCGACGACCTTGTTGTTGGGCAGATAGCCGACATGGGCGCGGCCGATGATCGGCGCCAGATGGTGCTCGCAATGGGATTCGAAACGGATGTCCTTGAGCACGATCATCTCGTCATAGCCTTCGACCTCCTCGAAGGTGCGGCGCATATATTCTTCCGGATCTTCCTTGTAGCCGGAGAACCAGTCCTCGAACGCCCGCGCCACGCGCGCCAGGGTCTCCTTCAGGCCCTCGCGATCGGGGTTATCGCCAGCCCAGCGCAACAAGGTGTGCACGGCGGCCTCGGCGTCGGCGCGGCTGGGCCGGTTGCCGGCGACGGCGCGAAGCGGAATCTTGGACTGAGGCATGGGACGATCTCTTGTGGGGAGGACACCAGTCTACCCGCGCGGGTGACCGGCTGTCATGCCCGCCGGGGCGGGTCCAACATGCGCGATCGTCGGGGCTTGAGGGCTGACGAAGCGGAAACAACAAGCGCTAGTGAATCTGCCGATGCTCGTGGGGGCTTTCCAGGAGGAAGGCCGGAATGTCGGCCTCGAACGCCTCGCCTGAGGAGGAGCGCATCTGGTACTTGCCGCTCATGAAGCCCGACGCGGTCGGGAGCGGGCAGCCGCTGGTGTATTGGAATTTCTGCCCCGGCGCGATCACCGGCTGCGCGCCGACCACGCCGGGCGCGCGCACTTCCTTCACCTGGCCGCGACCGTCGGTGATGTGCCAATAACGCGAGATGAGTTGCACTGTGTCCGGGCCTTGGTTCTCGATCGTCACGGTGTAGGACCATAGAAACCGCTGCTCCTCGGGATCGGACTGATCGTCGAGGAAAGCCGGCTGAACGGCGACTCGGATATTGCGGGTTGAGCGTTCGTACATGGCCTAAGTATCGACCGGCAAATTTGGCTGAAGCAAGACCGCGCCGCCGCCACGCTTAACGAGCGATCAGGACTGTGGCGCAACCGACACGTCGGTCTTTACCGAGTTGGCAATGAAGCATTCTTCGTGGCTTAAGTGGTGAATCTCCTCCAACTGTGCCGCGCTCACCGAAGTTCCCGGCGCAAAACTCACTCGCGGATGCAATGTGACGCGCGATACCCACAGCTTTCCGTTGCTGCCCTTCTCCATGAACCCGACGGCATCGTCCGCGTATAAATCCACCGTCAGCCGCTTGCGCGCGCAGATCGCGAGGAAGGTCAGCATGTGGCAGGCACTGAGCGATGCGACGAACGCCTCCTCGGGATCGACGCGATCCGCATCGCCGCGAAAGGCTGGCGCCGCAGAACTCGGGAGCACGATCGCGCCGCTCTTGAATGTCACGTCGTGCGCCCGATTGTAGGTCTCGTAACCAAAATCCGACGACGTGCGCGTCCAACGGACCGATGCATGATGTTCGGACATGACGGTTCTCCCTGGTGGCGAGGATAAGCCGCGGCGGTTCGAATTCCCAGAACCGCGGCCGTGCTTGCTGTCGTGGTCTCGCTAGCAAGCCGCGGGGGTGAAGCAATCACGCTTTGCGCAACCAGTGCCGCATTTGTGGGTAAAAGGGCGCCAGGCCGTCGCGCGCGGCGCGGCGGGGATCGACGGACATGCCGACGAAGTCCAGCATCGGCGTGCCGATGCTGCTTCCGGCGCCAAAGGCGGCTAGGATCGCCTGGCTACCTCCCCGATAGCCGTTCGGATGGAATACGATCGCAGGATCTAGGCTCAGATGCCGGGTGGCTGCCCAGGACCAGGCGATCGCCATCATCTCCTCTGCAGGGTCGTTGCCGACATCATGATGGAAGCCGGCGCGCCGCTCAGGTGGAACGACAGCGAGATGGCCGGCCTCATGCAGCACGTCCCCGGGGTAGAGCAGGCGATCCTCGTCGATGACAATTGTCCCGAGGTCGATGTCGATGCCGGGCAGCGCGGTCACGCCTGGCACGGCCCCGGAAGAAATCTGCAAACCGATCTCGCCCAGGAACGCGGCTATCTTTGCGGTCAGTGGATCGCGAAATCCCAAAGCAATCGGCGCTGTCGCGTTCACGCGGCCTTCAGCGCCTGTTCCAGGTCCTCGCACAGATCGGCGGGATCTTCGAGGCCGACCGACAGTCTAAGCAACCCGGACGTGACGCCGAGTTCTGCGCGCGCCGCCGGCGTAAGCTTTTGATGCGTTGTCGTTTCGGGATGGGTGATCAGGCTCTTGGCGTCGCCCAGATTGTTGGAGATGTCGATGATCTTGAGCGCATTGCCGAGCTTGAACGCTGCCTTCTTTCCGCCCTCGACCTCAAAAGCGACCACACCACCGCCGAGTTCCATTTGGCTGCGGGCCAGATTGTGCTGGGGGTGATCGGGCCGAAAGGGATAAAGCACGCGAGTCACGCTTTTCTGATGGCTGAGGAATTCGGCCACGATCTCCGCGGCTTCGCAATGCGCCCGCATGCGCAGATCGAGAGTCTCCAGGCTCTTCAAATGAATCCAGGCGTTGAACGGACTGATCGACGGGCCGGTGTTGCGGATAAATGTTTGCAGATGGTCTTTGAGGAAATCTTCCTTGCACAAGATGACACCGCCCAAAGCACGGCCCTGGCCGTCGATATATTTGGTCGAGGAATGCACCACGATGTCGGCGCCGAACTCGAACGGCCGCTGCAAACACGGTGTGGCAAAGGCATTGTCGACCACCAGCCGCGCGCTGCCGTCATGCGCGAGCTTGGCAACCGCCTTCAAATCGACGATGGAAAGGACCGGATTGGACGGCGTCTCCAGGAACAGCATCTTGGTCTCTGACCGCATGGCCTGCTGCCACTGATCGACGTCGCCGCCATCGACCAGCGTGCTTGTGATGCCGAAGCGCGGCAAAATTTCCTCAACCACATGACGGCAGGAGCCGAACATCGCTTTGGCCGCCACGACGTGATCGCCGGCCCGCAATCCCGACAGGAAAGTCGCGGTCACGGCCGCCATGCCGCTCGCCGTCGCACGTGCCACGGGCGCGCCTTCCAGCGCCGCCATCCGGTTCTCGAACATCGTGACGGTGGGATTGCCGAACCGGCTGTATTGATAGCCCTCGGCCTCGCCTTTGAAGCGAGCCTCGGCTTCCTCCGCGGCCTCATAGGCATAGCCGGAAGTCAGGAATAGTGCCTCGGAGGTCTCCTGGAACGGCGTGCGCATTGTTCCTGCCCTCACCGCCAACGTGCGGGCGCGCCATTTTCCGGGCTTTTTGTTCGTTGCCATGCAGTTTTGTTGCGCGCTTGGCAGGACGGGTCAAGTTTCTTATGGTCGCGCCGCTTCGAGGACAGCTATGAGCAATATGACAGCCATCAGCCACCACACGGCCCTTATTTATGTGATGGTGGTCGTGTCCGCCGCCGACGGTTCCATGAGCGAAAAGGAACTCAGGATCATCGGCGAGTTGACCAAGGCGCTGCCGGCCTTCGCGGGTTTCGACCACTCACGGTTGCTCGCGATTTGTCAGGAGTGCGCGCAGATCCTGCAGGAACCGGACGGCGCCGAAGCCGTGTTGGGCTTGATCGATGAAGGCTTGCCGGACGTTCTGCACGAAACGGCTTATTGGGTCGCGCTGGAAGTGGCGCTTGCCGATCGCCGCATCGCGCTCGAAGAACTTCGCGTCCTGGATGTTTTGCGCCGCCGGCTCGAGATCGACAAACTGACCGCCGCCGCGATCGAGCGCGGTGCGCGCGCTAAGTATCAAGTCGCGTGAAACGTCTGCTTCTGCTGCGCCATGCCAAGACGGTCCCGGCCGGGCCTGGCGTGGATGACCACGAACGTTCTCTCATGGCGCGTGGGCGCGAGGACGCGCCGAAGATGGGTCGCTATATCCAGAAGAACGGATTTGCGCCCGACTACATCGTGGCCTCGACATCGCAGCGGACAGTCGAGACTGTGGAGTTCGTGACCGAAGCGCTTTTGGACGTCAAGCGCGTGGAATATCTCGAAGCGCTCTATCTCGCGGAACCGGACGTCATCTTGTCGATCGTCCGGTTGGCGCCGGACAAGATGAGAAGCGTCATGGTCGTTGGCCACAATCCAGGCCTTGAGCAACTTGCCACGCTGCTCGCCCGCGAGCCGGTCAAGCGCAAGGAGCGCGATCGCTTTGACCTGATCGAGGAGAAATTTCCCACCGCTGCGCTCGCCGTATTGGACTTCGACATCACACGCTGGCGCGATGTGGCGCCGGGGCAGGGCGCGTTGATCGATTTCGTCCGTCCACGCGATCTTTGATTCACTTGGTCGCGGACAAGGACGCGAACCTATGTGAGTCCCAATCTCGCGAACTGCTCATCCGGTGCATCGACACTCTTCATGGCGTCGCGCAGCATCGCGGCCATGTCCTTCTCCAACCCGCCGCCGGCGAGATTGTTCTCTTCGACCGGATCCTCGGTCAGATCGTAGAGGTGGTTGCCGGAGAACCGCGTAGCCGCCCAGTAGGGCACCGCGTCGCTCTCATCCCAGGTCTGACGGATGACCGGCACCGCACTGCCGGGCATGCGATCGAGACGGGCCCGTTCGTCCGGCAGAGGCATTTCTTGTTCGCGCAAAAGAAAATGCGTCGGCATGGTCGACCAGCGGTTCGACCAGGCGCCAAGCGGCCGGTTGGCCCCCACCGGTGCGCGGGCGTATTTCCGCTTGCCGTCGATCAGATGCACCTCGCGGCCCCAGACGCCGGCCAGGATCCAGTCGCGCACCGCACCCGCCTCGCCCGACAGCAGCGGTAGGAGCGAGCGGCCATGCGTGCGCTGCCGCACGGACCTCGCAACACCAAAAAGCTCGGCGAGCGTGGCGAAGATATCGACGCTCGTCGTAAGGGCATCGCAGGTTGCGGGTGTCACGCCCGGTGCGGCGACGAGAAGAGGAATGCGCCCCAGCGTCTCATATATGGGCACGCCCGGTTTGCCCCAGATGTCTTTTTCGCCGAGGTAATGGCCGTGATCGGTGCATAACAGGACGACCGTGTCGTCCCACAGGTTCTTTTCGTCAATCTTATCGAGCACCTTGCCGAGCCAATGATCGATCATGGTCAGCTTGGCGCCGTATCGATTGCGGATATGTGCGCCCTCGCGTGCGCTCATCACGCCGCGCTCCACGAGCCCCACGCCATAAGGTGGCCAGATCAGTGGCGGCCCGTCCCAGTCGGGGTCGTAGCGCTTGATGTAATCGTCCGGCGTGTCGAATGGCTCGTGCGGATCGAACTCGTCGACGAACAGGAAGAACCGATCATGTGCGCCGGCATTGTCGCAAAGCCAGTTCGCCGCCGCCTGCATGGTGCGCGGGCCGGGAAAATCTCCTTCGCCGCGGAAATACCCGCGCGATCTGTCGTAAGGCATGTGCCGCTGCATGCCGATATGCGGCGCGCCCGCCCAGGACGGGTCGGCCTTCGTTTTCCATGCGTCGCCCTCATGGCCGCGCTGATAGTCCCAGGCGGTAAAGTCGACGTGGTAATTCTCACCCCCCGTCTCGAACAGGTGGGGATGGTCGCTGATAAGCTGACTGACCACACCGGCCTTTCGCAGCGGATAAGTGATCGCATCTTCCCAGATTTCCACCGAGCCCCAGGGCCGCCACAGGAAATCCCAGGCGCCGCAAAGTATATCGTGGCGGGCGGGCATGCAGGGGAGCGATGCGGCGTAGTGATTGGTGAAGCGCACCGACCGTCTGGCCAACCGGTCGATATTGGGCGTGGCGAATTCGCGTCCGCCATAGGCGCCGACCATGTGGCGATTGAGGCTGTCGAGAAGAAGGACGATCGCGTTTTTTGCGATCATCGGGCGTGGCTGCGCTCAGCCAATGCGAGCGACCGCCATCCGAATGCCACCTCCGGCACGACGTCACCCATCATGCGCGCGCTGCGTTCCGCAACGGCGCGGCCGCCCATCGTCTCATAGAAGAACCGCGCATTGTTCTTGGCGTGCGCCCAGATCACGCAGGACGTGAAGCTGCGTGCCCGAAGCACCGCGAAGGCGCCGTTCAACAGGGTTCGCCCGACGCCGCGCGCGAAATAGTTGGGATCGACATAGAGCGTATAGATCTCGCCGTCATAGCTGAGGCTCTTGTCACGCGACGGACCTAGGCTGGCCATCCCCACCAGTCCGGCCGACCGGCTGTCCGCGACCAGGACGTTCTCACGCCGTTGCGACCGGATGGCCGAATTCCACCGTGCCGTCTGGCCGCCCGGCGTCATGGAGCACAACATCGCGCGCGACAAAACCGACGGATAGGTGTCGTGCCATGAGTCGATATATATGCGTGCGACGTCTGCGGCGTCCCTCGGCCGCGCCACTCTTATCGTGAGAGCGAGGTCATCCATTTGATGAAGCTTCGCGCAACAAAGCCGAGCCGGCAAGCGGATTCGTATGATGAACGGCCAAGATGAACGGCGCGCCGCAGGACGCTCCGTTCATCTTTGTGACGGCAAGGCGGCGGCGTGGCCTGTGCATCACACGGTCAAGCCAATCGTCGCTGACGTCTGAAGTCGTCGCCGTCTGAGCGCGTCGGCGGTATTGTGCCTCTTGGAATTCTCGACGAGCGGCGTATGCTTCAATCGAATCAGCCATGCTGCTGCTGGGTTTAGCGGATGAGCTGCAAGAAACTAGACAGAGGAATCGCAAGGGGAGGCGGTCGCGCCGGGTGGCGCGGGTGAAGGGCTGTTGCTTGGGCATTTGGGCTGGAATGGAACTTTTTTCGCCACGTTTAGCTTTCTTTACGATGCTCGTGCCAGCCTCTGACAGGCGAACGGGGGATTAACAAGGAATTCTGCCGCCGTTCACGACCCAGCGCGTGGAGTGTGCTGCCAATAAGGAGTTAGAGTCATGAGCTCGCTCGACGTCTTCGACATCTTCACGCGCGACTATGCGCGCGAGCGCTTCGAGACTATGTCCCTGCGCGACTGGCTGCTCGCGGCACGCGACGACAAGATGCTTTACGCGACACCGCCCGAACGGATGGTTGAGGCGATCGGCGAGGCTGAACTGGTCGATACGGCGCAAGATCCCCGGCTGGCGCGGTTGTTCTCCAATCGGACGATCAAGACCTACAAGGCCTTCGAAGGCTTCTTCGGGATGGAAGATACCCTCGAACGTATCGTGGGCTACTTCAAGCACGCGGCGCAGGGTCTCGAGGAGAAGCGGCAGATCCTATACCTGCTGGGTCCGGTCGGCGGCGGCAAGTCCTCGCTTGCCGAGCGACTCAAGGATCTGATGGAGAAGAACGCCATCTATGTGCTCAAGGCCGGCGACACGATCAGCCCGGTGTTCGAGAGCCCTCTTGGCCTCTTCCGCTCAGCCGAACTCGGCAATCTGCTTGCCGAACGTTATGGTATTGAGCGCCATCGCGTCGGCGGCGTCATGAGCCCTTGGGCAGTCAAGCGGCTGGACGAATTTGGCGGCGATATCTCGAAATTCGAGGTGGTAAAGCTCCATCCCTCGAAGCTGCGCCAATTGGGGATCGCGAAGACTGAACCGGGCGACGAGAACAACCAAGACATCTCGGCTCTCGTCGGCAAGGTGGATATCCGCAAACTCGAGCATTTCAGCCAGAACGATCCGGACGCTTATTCCTTCTCCGGCGGCCTTTGCCACGCCAATCAGGGCCTTCTCGAATTCGTCGAAATGTTCAAGGCACCGATCAAGGTGCTCCACCCGCTCCTGACTGCGACGCAAGAAGGCAATTATACAGGCACCGAGACGCTGGGTCCCATCCCATTCAACGGTACCATTCTCGCTCACTCCAACGAGGCGGAATGGACAGTATTCAAAAACAACCGCAACAACGAGGCTTTCCTGGATCGTATCTGCGTCGTCACGGTTCCCTATTGCCTGCGTGTGACCGAGGAGACGGCGATCTACAAGAAGTTGCTGGTGGGATCGAATCTCGGTGCCGCGCCCACCGCACCCGAGACGCTGGAAATGCTTGCCAAGTTCTGCGTCGCTACCAGGCTCAAGGAGCACGAAAACTCGAACATCGTCTCCAAGATGCGCGTGTATGACGGCGAGAAGCTGAAAGACACCGATCCGAAGGCCAAGACCTTGCAGGAATACAAGGACATGGCCGGCGTCGATGAAGGCATGACGGGCATTTCGACTCGTTTCGCGTATAAGACGCTGTCGGAAACGTTCAACTACGACCATTCCGAGGTCGCGGCCGATCCGGTCCATCTCATGTATGTGCTCGAACAGGCAATCAAGCGCGAGCAGATGCCCGACGAGACCGAGAAGAAATATCTCGAATTCATCAAGGCGGAACTGGCGCCACGTTATGCCGAGTTCATCGGCAAGGAGATCCAGAAGGCCTATCTGGAATCCTATGGCGAGTACGGTCAGAATCTTTTCGATCGCTACATTGCTTACGCCGATGCCTGGATTGAGGACCAGGATTACAAGGACGCCGACACCGGCCAGTTGCTCGACCGCGCGGCGCTCGATAACGAACTCTCCAAGATCGAGAAGCCGGCAGGCATCGCCAATCCAAAGGATTTCCGTAACGAGGTCGTGAAATTCGCCCTGCGCTACCGCGCGCAGAACGACGGCAAGAATCCCGCTTGGACGGCCTATGAGAAGATTCGCTCGGTGATCGAGAAGCGCATGTTCACCCAGGTCGAAGATCTGCTGCCGGTCATCAGCTTCGAGTCCAAGAAGGACAACGACACCGCCAATAAGCACAATGAATTCATCAAGCGCATGCTGGCTCGCGGTTACACGCCGCGGCAGGTCCGCCGCCTTGTTGAGTGGTATATGCGCGTGAACAAGGCGGGGTAAGCGATGATTGTCATCCCGGACAAGCCGGCCGGAGGCCGGCGCAGATCCGGGACCCACGGCGAAGCGTCTCGATGGGTCCCGGCTCACACTCGCTCCGCTCGCTGGCCGGGATGACAGGTTTCATGGCATGACCCACTTCGTCGATCGCCGCCTCAATCCGAAGGGCAAGAGCCTCGCGAACCGGCAGCGTTTCCTGCGCCGGGCGCGCACGCAGATCCGTGAAGCGGTGCAGAAGTCACTGAAGGACTCCGCGGTCGCCGATATCGGCAAGGAACGCAAGATCAAGATCTCGACCAAGGGCACCAAGGAGCCGCGCTTTCGGCTGGATCCGCGGGCCAGCGGCGAGCGCGATTTCGTCCTTCCGGGCAACAAGGAGTTCTCGCCCGGCGACTCGATCGAAAAGCCGAAATCCGGCGGCGGCGGCGGCGGAAAGGACGCGTCCGACTCCGGCGATGGCGAAGACGATTTCGAATTCACGATGACCCAGGACGAGGTGCTCGACATCTTTTTTGAGGACCTCGAATTGCCAAATCTTGTGCGCACCACACTCAAGGAGACACCCAACAAGCAGTGGAAGCGTGCCGGAATCACGACTGCCGGTTCGCCCACTCAGATCAATCTGGTGCGGACCATGCGCAATTCGTACGGCCGGCGGCTGGCGCTCAAGCGGCCCTCGCTTACGGACATCTCCGCATTGGAGGCTGAACTGGACGCGGCGGAGCGAACCGATCCCGTCGACGCGATGAAGATCTCGGCGTTGAAGGAGGAGCTTGCAAAGGCCATCGCCAAGCGTAAGTGGGTTGGATTCATCGATCCCATCGACGTGCGCTTCAATTCCTTCACGGAACAACCGACCCCGACCAGCCAGGCGGTGATGTTCTGTTTGATGGACGTGTCGGGTTCCATGGGCGAGCGAGAGAAGGACCTCGCCAAGCGTTTCTATATGCTGCTGCATCTTTTCTTGAAGCGGCGCTATAAAAAAGTTGATGTGGTCTTCATCCGCCACACCCACGACGCGCAGGAGGTCAACGAACAGGAGTTCTTTTATTCGCGGCAGTCGGGCGGCACCATCGTTTCGACCGCGCTCGACAAGATGTTGGAGATACAGCGCGCCCGGTACGCCACCGCCGATTGGAACATCTACGCGGCCCAGGCATCTGACGGCTATACCCAATCGGGCGATGCGCGCCACTGCGTCGATATGTTGAATCAGCTCATTATGCCGCTTGTCCAGTACTACGCCTATATCGAGATCCTGGACGAACGCGAGATGGAAGTTTTTGCCTCGGAGGACTCGGGCGCTGAGCTGTGGCGCGCCTATCGTACCGTGGCGGAGGAATGGTCCAATTTCGCCACCAAGCGCATCGCCAAGCCCGCGGATATCTTCCCGGTGTTTCACGAGTTGTTCCGCAAGGCGGAGGTGAAGGCGTGACGGAACTTCTCTTCTCCGAATCCGAATGGGATTTCGCGACAGTTGAGCGGACCTACAAGGCAATCGAAGATATCGCCCTGAACGACCTGAAGCTCGACTGCTATCCCAACCAGATCGAGATCATCTCGTCGGAGCAGATGCTCGACGCCTATTCGTCCATCGCCATGCCACTGATGTACAATCACTGGTCCTTCGGAAAGATGTTCGCGCGCGAGGAGGCGCTCTACCGTGCCGGCTATTCCGCGCTAGCCTACGAGGTCGTGATCAATTCGAGCCCCTGCATTTCGTACCTGCTCGAAGAGAACACGATGACGATGCAGGCGTTGGTCATGGCGCACGCCGCCTTTGGCCACAACCACTTCTTCAAAAACAATTACCTGTTCCGACAATGGACCAACGCCGAAGGCATCATGGACTATCTCGCCTTTGCCAAGAAGTATATTGCGGCCTGCGAGGAACGTTACGGCCGCAACGAGGTCGAAGCGGTCCTGGATTCCGCGCATGCGTTGATGGAGCAGGGCGTGTTCCGCTATCGCCGGCCGCCGCGGCCGTCGCGCGAGCGCATCGAGCAGAAGCGCAAGCGCCGCGCCGAATATGAGGAGGAGGCCTATAGCGAACTGTGGCGAACGCTGCCCGCCGGGATAGAACCACCGGTCGCGCCGCCGATTCCCGACGCCGAAGACGACTTCGGCGAGGATATGAAGTTGCCGGAAGAGAACCTGCTCTATTTCCTGGAGAAGAACTCGCCGACGCTCAAGGCGTGGCAGCGTGAGACACTACGCATCGTGCGCAATCTCGCACAGTACTTTTATCCCCAGCGCCAGCTCAAGGTGATGAACGAAGGCTGCGCCACCTTCGTGCACTACACGATCATGAACCTGCTTTACGAGCGCGGCCTCATCACCGAAGGCTCATGGCTGGAATTCATGCACAGTCACACCTCAGTAGTGTTCCAGCCAGAATTCAGTGATCGCCGCTATTCCGGCTTCAATCCCTATGCGCTTGGCTACGGCATGATGGCCGACATCAAGCGCATTTGCGTGGCTCCAACGCCGGAGGATCGCGACTGGTTCCCCGATATCGCCGGCTGCGGCGACTGGATGGGAACGCTCAAGAATGCCTGGGCCAACTACCGTGACGAGAGCTTCATCGAGCAGTTTCTATCGCCCAAGCTGATCCGCGATTTCCGCCTGTTCGCGCTCTACGATAAGGCGGACATGGGCACCTACAAGGTCTCGGCAATCCACAACGAGAACGGCTATAGGGCCGTGCGCTCAATGCTGGCGCGCCAGTACGATGTCGGCGCCGCAGACCCGAACATCCAGGTCACCGGCGCCGATCTCAAGGGCAATCGCACCCTGCAGCTGTCGCATGACATGCATCGCGGCATCCCTTTGCACAATCAGACAAAGGAGCTCGTTCTTGCCCACGTCGAACGACTTTGGGGTCACGACGTAAAGCTGGAAGAACGCGCGGCTTAGCTCTGTACCAGTTTCTCGTGGTGCAGAACGGTGCTCGCTACCGGTGTCTTCTGCGGTGTCGGCTGAATGGTGGGGGACCAGGTCACCTCCAAGAATAGCAGGGCCGTGCCCGCGATCATCGCGAACATCAACGCCTTCGCACCCATGGTTTCGCCACTCGATTGTTCGTTCGTCATCGCCCACTCCACTGTTGACTCCGCGTGGGCCTCCACGCGTCGCTGGACACGAAATGGGGCGTGCTGGGCACTGCGCAATAGTGGTGATGTTGCAGCGCATCGAATGTGAGCCATGCAGTATTCGAATACATCCGCTCCTTGCACCGGCGCTTTGGCACCCTAGCCGATGGATGCGGGCCCTTCTAACACCAGGCTGGTCGTGCCACGTTAACTTCCAGAACTGGGAGAAACATCATGGCAGGGCGCACACTCGAAACCGGTACGACCGATCTATTGGCTTCCGTCGAGGACGGCGTGGCGGTCATCACCATGAACCGACCGGAGCGTCGCAACGCGCTTTCGGCCGCCATGCTGAAGGCCATGGCCGCCGTGCTGGATGCCTGTGAGAGCGACCCGGAAGTCGCCTGCGTGGTGCTTACTGGTGCCGGTGGCGCCTTCTGCGCCGGTGGCGATGTCAAGGGCATGGCAGACGGTACGGGCGGCGGCTCGACCGCGGCGTCGGGCGCCGACATCAACGCCCGCATCCATGCCCAGCGCCTCAGTCAGCGCGCCACCTCGGGCAGGCTCTATAAAATGCCAAAGCCGACGCTGGCGGCTCTGCCGGGCGCCGCGGCGGGCGCCGGCTTTGCGCTCGCGCTCGCCTGTGATCTGCGCATCGCGTCGGAAAACGCGGTCATGACCACGGCCTTCGCCAGGGTCGGATTTTCCGGCGACTATGGCGGCACCTATTTCCTTAGCCACCTCGTCGGTGGGGCAAAGGCGCGTGAGCTCTACTATCTGTCCGACCGTATCGACATGACGGAGGCGCTGCGTCTCGGGTTGGTGAACTGGGTTGTGCCCCCCGATGCACTCGAGACCCGAACACGCGATATTGCGCTGCGCCTGGCCAAAGGGCCGCGCGTTGCCTATCGCTACATGAAGGAGAATATCAACCGCGCGCTGGCCGGTGCCGATGTCGATGAATGCCTCGATCTCGAGGCGACGCATCACAATCATACCGGCCTGACGGATGATCACCGGGAGGCTGCAAAGGCCTTCGTCGAAAAACGTGAGCCCGCGTTCAAGGGGCGGTAGAAGTCACAGGGGAGTTTGACATGTTGCGGTTGATCCTGGGCGCCATTGTCGGCGTCGTCACATGGTTCGTTGTAGTTTTCGTCGTGAGTTTTGCCGTCAAGGCGACGGATCCTGCGCTGGCCGCCGCGCTCAACGTGCATGCGACGGCGCTGGCGCTTGCCGGGCGGCTGGCCATTAGCTTTCTGGGTTCGCTGGTCGGTGGCGCGATGGCGGCCCTGATTGCGCGCGAGGCCGTTCGCGCCCCTGTGGCCGTGGGCGTTCTGCTGTTGATCTGGTTCGTGCCCTATCACTTCTCGATTTGGCCACAGTTTCCCATCTGGTATCACCTGACTTTTTTCGTTTCGCTGATCCTGCTCAGCTTGTTGGGGGCTCGCTCGGTATCGCGCCGCGCCGGCTAGGGCTCGCGTGCACGTGATCGCCTGCCGTCAAAGCGCCCAATCGCGCCCCGTCGCGGTCGAGATTGGGCCGGCGCCCCTGGACAGCGGCAACAGCCCAGAATGACGGCCCTGAAAAAGGCGCGGCCGGACGGGTGCCAGCCGCGCTTATCGACTATCCGACGAGCGGCTTGTCCTGGACACGCGCAAAGAACTTCGCGCTCTGCTCGCCGCCCTGCGTGTAGTGCTTGGCGGTCGACCAGTCGGCGATCTTGCCGATATAGCTGGCAACATCATCCGCGGTTGCCTTATGCCCCAGGTTTACGCCATCCGTCTCGACGATTTGGGCGGCCGCGAACACGCCGGCACCGGCTGTGATGATCATGCCGGTCGGTGCGTCTTCGCTTACCAGATAGACCACGGCCGGGGTCACGCATTCCGGCTGCAGCATGGCCAGGATGTTCGGCGGCATAAGGTTCTCAGTCATGCGCGTGGCCGCGATCGGGCCGATGGCGTTGACTTTGATGTTGTCCTTGGCGCCTTCGAGCTTCAGCGTATTCATGAAGCCGACCAGCGACAGCTTCGCCGCGCCGTAATTGGTCTGGCCGAAATTGCCGTACAGGCCGGTGGACGAGGTGGTCACCACGATTCGGCCGTATTGCTGCTTCTTGAAGATCTCCCAAAGCGCCTTGCAGGGCTTGACGGTGCCCATCAAATGCACCGCCATGACGGCGTCGAAATCTTTCAGCTCCATCTTGGCGAAGCTCTTGTCGCGCAGGATGCCGGCATTGGCGACCAGGATGTCGACCCGGCCCCACTTTTCCAAGGCCTGGTTGACGAGATGGGCAACGCCCGCGTCGTCGCTGACCGATGCGCCGTTGGCGATCGCTTCGCCACCGGCATCGGTGATCTGCTTCACGACGGCTTCCGCCGCGGCCGAATTGCCGCCCGTGCCGTCCATGGCGCCTCCCAAATCGTTCACCACGACCTTGGCACCGCGTCGCGCAAGTTCGAGCGCGTGCGCGCGGCCCAGGCCGCCGCCGGCGCCGGTGACGATGGCAACCTTGCCCTTGAATTCGATGGTCATGGAGACGTCCTTTCGTTCTGGCTGGCGGAGTGATGACGCAGCGCAATAGGCGGGTCAAGCCGGGTCGCTAATGGGCGAAAAACCGCCGCAGCGCGCGGTTGGCGGGGATTTCGATATAGGTGCAGAGAAACCAGCCCCAGCCGACGCAGACGAGCAGGAGCGCGAGGGGTTCCGGCCACCAGATCAGCGCGCCGAAGGGCACCCCAAGCACCGTTGCGTCCCAAGGATAAAAACGCTCGAACTCGCGGATGAGCTGCAGCCAGACGGTTTGGCCGATATAGATGGCATAGGACCATTCGCCGAGCTTGAGCAACGGGGCCGTCTGAAACGGCCAGGCGAGTGCGCCGCGGTCGAAGCTGAGCGCATATACCAGCGCCAACATCGGCAACACCGAATAGATGTCGCGCGGCGAGTGCGACCAGCCATTGTCGAACGTGCCGTACCACCACCAGATCACGACCGCCAATTGGAAGAGCGTGATCGTCCATTCGGGCAGCGTGTCTGCGAAGGGCTTGGTTTTTCCATAGAGCGCGCACATTCCCACGCCGACCGCGAAGGCGCTCATGCCGCGGAAGATGCCGTTATGAAAGGTGATGTCGAGCCCGTGCTTGCTGGTCAGCGACAGGAAGGCGAGACCCGCGGCGCCGGCTCCGATCAACCCAACCGCGCTCTGCCAGCCGCGGCGCGCCAGGACGAGGTAAAGTGGAAATAGCAGGCAGAGTAGGAATTCGACGCTGACGAACCAGCTTGCGCCATTCCAGGTCAGATAGGGCAGGATGTTCCAAGCCTGCACCAGGAACAGGTTGGCGACGAAGCTCGGCCAGGTGACGATCGGATGATACGGCTCCTGATAGATCGAAACCGTATGCGTCGCGTCTGCGATGCTGTTCAGGATCAGCATCATAACCAGGATGTAGAGCAGCATCGTCAGATGCAGCGGATAAAGCCGCGACAATCTTGCCTGAAGGAACTCGCGATAGGTGCTGCCGCGCAAAAAGTCGCGCACCTTAGCGCCGTAGACATAGGTCAGGATGAATCCCGACAGCGCGAAGAAGAACTCGACCCACAGATAGCCGTG
>CAZMHP010000048.1:0-16217 GCA_964566095.1 uncultured Rhizobium sp.
GCGTCACGGCGGAGAACGTGGCGCGCGAATGGCAGATCACGCGCGAGCAGCAGGATGCCTTCGCCGTCGCTTCCCAGAACAAGGCCGAGGCCGCCAAGAAGGCCGGCCGCTTCAAGGACGAAATCGCGCCGGTGACCGTCAAGGAACGCAAGGGCGAGAAGATCGTCGACACCGACGAATATATCCGCGACGGCGCCACGCTGGACGCCATGGCCGCTCTCAAGCCCGCCTTCCAGAAGGACGGCACGGTGACGGCGGCCAATGCGTCGGGCATCAATGACGGCGCCGCGGCGCTGGTCTTGATGAGCGCGTCGGAAGCCAAGAAGCGCGGTCTGACGCCGCTGGCCACGATCAAGTCCTGGGCCCAGGCCGGCGTCGATCCGAAGGTGATGGGCTCCGGCCCCATCCCGGCCTCGCGCAAGGCGCTGGAGAAGGCGGGCTGGAAGGCGTCCGATCTCGACCTGATCGAAGCCAACGAGGCCTTCGCGGCGCAGGCCTGCGCGGTGAACAAGGACATGGGCTGGGACACGTCCAAGGTGAACGTGAACGGCGGCGCCATCGCCATCGGCCATCCGATCGGCGCCTCGGGTGCGCGCGTGCTCGTCACCCTGCTGCACGAGATGCAGAAGCGCGACGCCAAGAAGGGCCTCGCCACGCTCTGTATTGGTGGCGGCATGGGCATCGCCATGTGCGTCGAGCGCTAGCGAGACGCGCCAGCGTCAGGGTGCGTCGAGCGCTAGCGAGACGCGCCAGCGTCAGGGTGCGTCGAGCGCTAGCGAGACGCGCCAACGTCAAGGTGCGGGGAGCGGTAGCGGACCGCCCAACGAAAATGGGCATGGAGCGGTGGCGAGACGCCAGACCGCCCCGAACGAAAGTAACAAGGCGTTCTGACGCAGTGCCAGATTGTTGCGAGAAGCCTCCTTGCTGCGTTAAGTGTGCTAGGAAAGAAGAAAGCACAATCTCACGGGGATTCGCATGGCACGGGTAGCGATCGTCACGGGCGGCACGCGCGGCATCGGCGAGGCGATTTCGGTCGCGCTCAAGAACGCCGGCTACAAGGTCGCGGCGAACTATGCCGGCAATGACGAACGCGCCAAGGCATTCTCCGAGAAGACCGGCATCGCCGCCTACAAATTCGATGTCGCCGATTTCGAGGCGGTCAGCGCGGCCGTGAAAAAAATCGAGGTCGAACTCGGTCCCGTCGAGATCGTCGTGAACAATGCCGGCATCACCCGCGATGCCACGATGAAGAAGATGAGCCGTGCCGGCTGGGACGAGGTGGTCGATACCAATCTCGGCGGCTGCTTCAACCTGTGCAAGGCGACATGGGACGGCATGCTGGCGCGCAATTTCGGCCGCGTCGTCAATATCGGCTCGATCAACGGCCAGGCCGGGCAATACGGCCAGGTGAACTATGCCGCCGCCAAGTCGGGCATCCATGGCTTCACCAAGGCGCTGAGCCAGGAAGGCGCCTCCAAAGGCATCACCGTCAACGCCATCGCGCCGGGCTATATCGATACCGACATGGTCGCTGCCGTGCCGGCCAACGTGCTGGAGAAGATCGTCGCCAAGATCCCGGTCGGGCGTCTCGGCAAGGCGGAAGAGATCGCGCGGGGCGTTCTGTTCCTCGTCGCCGATGAGGCCGGCTTCGTCACCGGCTCGACCCTGTCGATCAACGGCGGCCAGCACATGTATTGAGGCGGCCGAAGTCTGTACCGTAACGGTATGGTCGCTTCTTCCACCATCGACGTCTCGGGGCTCGCCTGCATCCGCGGGCAGCGTCTGTTGTTCCGCGACTTGAGCTTTCGCGTGCAAGCCGGCCAGGTGCTCAGCCTCGAAGGCCCCAACGGCGCCGGCAAGACGTCTCTTCTGCGGCTGATCGCGGGTTTCCTCAGCCCGGCCGCCGGCACGATCGCCGTCGGCGAGACGCAGGACCCGGAAGCGCGCGGCCGGCTGATCGGCTGGCTCGGACATCACGATGCCGCCAAGCCGCAGCTCACCCCGCGCGAAGTGCTCGCGTTCTTCGCCGGACTTTATCGCGTTGACGGCGACATCGCGGCGGCGCTTGGCGCCGTCGGGCTCGGCGCCATCGCCGATCTGCCGTGCCAATATCTCTCCGCCGGACAGAAGAAGCGTCTGGCGCTGGCGCGGCTCCAATTGTTGCGGCGCCCCGTCTGGCTACTCGACGAGCCCTTGTCGGCGCTGGACGCGCAGGGCCGCCGTCACGTCGCCGAAATCCTCGAACGTCACACGGCGAGCGGCGGCATCGCCGTGGCCGCGACGCATGAGCCGCTGGGGATTGCGTGTGAGCGCTTGATTTTAGGGTCGGCGTCATGATTTCGGCGCGCCCCGATAACCTCTCCCGCTTGCGGGAGAGGTCGCGAGCAAAGCGAGCGGGTGAGGGCCCGTGGCGCGCACTTGCCCTCACCCGCCCGGCGCTTCGCGCCGGTCGACCTCTCCCGCAAGCGGGAGAGGTTGGGAGCGGCGCATGACCTCCATTCCCGCCCTCCTCCTGCGCGACATCCGTCTCGCCACGCGGGCCGGCGGCAGCGCGGCGCTGGCGCTCGGCTTCTTCGCCGCGGTCGCGACGCTGGTCCCGCTGGGCGTCGGCTCTGACCTCGTGCTGCTCGCGCGCGTCGCCGCCGGTGTGCTGTGGATTGCGGCCGCGCTCGCGGCGCTGCTCTCGCTCGACCGGCTGTTCCAGGCGGACTACGAGGACGGCTCGCTCGATCTCATTGCGCTGTCGCCGCTCTCGCTCGAGACGATCGCAGCCACCAAGATCGTCGGCCATTGGCTGACCACCGGCCTGCCGCTCACCGTGCTTTCGCCGCTGCTTGGTCTGATGTTCGGCCTGCCGCCTTCCGCCATCGGCATCCTCGCGCTGTCGCTCCTCATCGGCACGCCATCGGTGAGCGCGCTCGGCGCGATCGGCGCGGCGCTGACGCTGGCGGTCCGGCGCGGCGGCTTGATCCTGCCCTTGCTGGTGCTGCCGCTCCTGGCGCCGGCCGTCATCTTCGGCGCCGGCGCGGTGGAGGCGATCCTCGACAATCTTCCCAACGGCGCGTTGCTGCTGCTCTGCGCCTTTTCGGTGGTCGTGACATTGCTCGCGCCCTTCGCAGCCGCCGCCGCCGTGCGGCTCAACCTCGCAGGATGAGCGCCATGCTTGCGAGCCCGCGTCCGACAGCCTAGACCGCCGCCATGGCCAGCCTCTTCGCCTTCGCCAACCCCAAGCGCTTCATGGATGTGAGCGCGATCGTCCTGCCCTGGCTGGCCGGCGCGACGATCCTGACGCTGGGTGCGGGCGTCGTGCTCGGCTTGCTGGCGCCGCCCGACTATCAGCAGGGCACGACGGTCAAGATCATGTTCCTGCACGTGCCGGCGGCGTGGACGGCGATGATGGCTTATGGCGTGCTCGCGCTTGCGTCGCTGATCGGGCTGGTGTGGCGTCATCCCTTGGCCGACGTGACCGCCAAATGCGCCGCCCCGCTGGGCGCGGTGTTCACGGTGCTGGGCCTGGTGACGGGATCGCTCTGGGGCCGGCCGATGTGGGGCGCCTGGTGGGTGTGGGACGGACGGCTGACCTCGTTCCTGCTGCTGCTCTTCCTCTATCTCGGCTACATGGCGCTGCGAAACGCGATCGACGACGAGAGCCGCGCCGCGCGCGCCGCCGCGGTTCTGGCGCTGGTCGGCGTCGTCAATCTGCCGATCATCGAATTTTCGGTGCAGTGGTGGACCACGCTGCACCAGGGCGAGAGCATTTTCCGCCCCGGCGGGCCCACGATCTCACCGGTGTTCCTCTGGCCGCTGCTGCTCAGTGGGCTGGGCTACACCTTCCTGTTCTTCACCCTGCTCGCGATCCGTATACGGACGGAGATCCTGGAGCGGCGCGCCCGCTCGCTGCTGCTGGCGGAAGCGCCGTGAGCGGCTTCCTCGCCATGGGCGGCTATGCCGCCTTCGTCTGGCCGGCCTACGGCATCTCCGCCCTGCTGCTGGGGTTCAGCGTGGCGGCGACGCTGCGCGCCTATGCCAAGGCCAAAGCGCAGCTGGCCGCGCTGGAGAAACCGTGAAGCGGCTGTTCTACATCCTGCCGGTGCTGGGCTTCCTCGGCCTCGCTTGGTTCCTCCATGCGAGCCTCAAACCCCCGCCGCTCGCCGCGATGCGCTCGGCCCTGCTCGATCGGCCGGCGCCGTCGCTCACGCTGCCCGCGCTCGATCCCGGGGCGCCGCCGCTCGGGCCGGCCGACCTCAAGGCCAAGGGCCGGGTGACGGTGGTCAATCTGTTCGCCTCCTGGTGCATCCCCTGCCGGGAGGAGGCGCCCCAACTCGCCCAGCTCGCGCGCGCCCGCGGCGTGCGCCTGATCGGTATCGCCTACAAGGACAAGCCGGAGGCGGCGCGCGCCTTTCTCGCCGAGTACGGCAATCCCTTCGAGCGCGTCGCACTCGATATCGGCGGCCGCGCCGGCATCGAGTGGGGCATCACGGGCGTGCCGGAAAGCTATGTCATCGACGAGCACGGAATCGTGCGCGGCCATTTCGGACCGCTCACGCCCGATGGCCTGGTGCTCGACATGCTGCCGGCGATCGCGCGCGCCGCGCACTAAGCAATTCCAGGAAAAGTGCAAAGCGTTCGTATGCCGTCGCTTCCAACGCCGTCCGCAACTGCGACCAGACAATATGACTTAACATTTGAGCAACCATGTTTTGCGAAGCTGGCGTCATGCAGCTCAGCGCCGCCAATCTCATCATCGCCTCGCAGCAGCTGGCGCGCGGCGCCGCCAAGCCGTCCCCCGACGCACAAGCGCAGTTCACGGCCGCGCTCGCCAAGGAGAAGGGCGTCGAAGGGGTGGATTTCGAGCCGATGAATTTCAAGCCGGCGGCGGCCCCTCGGGCGGCTGAGACGGCCGCGACGGCGACGCCCGCGACGCGCTACAACACCGCGGCGCGGCTGGGCGCAAATATCGATATTCGCGTGTAAATAGAATGGTTTAGGACCGACGCCGACGGCCGCGCGGCGGCGCGTGTCCGTTGACGGAATACGCCTCGGCGGCGGCGGCGACCTGGGCCAAGAGCTTGACGAATTTCTGCCGCTCGGTCGGCGGCAGCGAATCGAGCAGCGCCTTCTCCGCGCGATCGGCCGCGGTCCGCGCCGCGCGCAGCGCCTTGCGTCCGGCCGGACTGATCGCGACCGAATTGGCGCGCTGATCTTCCTCGGTGCGCTCGCGCGACAGCAATCCCTTCTCGAGCATCCGGCGCACCATCTCGGCCAACGTCGAGCGATCGATGCCGGTGCGTTCGACCAGCGCGGTCTGGCTCGCGCCTTCGTTCTGCTCGAGCACCGCGAGGAGCGTGAACTGTTGCTTGGTGAGTTCGGTCGAACCGGTTTCGTGCGCGTAGAGGTCGCCGAAAAATTGCGAACAGCGCTTCAGAAGATGAGACGGCGATTCCGACAGAGCGAAGCTGCCATTCGCCTTGCGCTGACCCTTGCTCATCCAACACCCCTCGGAACAATCGGCCGGCGTTGATCGCCGCTTGCTCGATTGCCAGAAATCCTCTGTAGGTTGCTCGCTATGAGAGAAAGACTAGACGTCCCCGTGCCCCGTCACAACAGTCTCTATCGCGTTTGCGACATCGTTGGCAACGCAAAGATTCCGATTGCCATTTTGTTTCGCACGCGCTTGCATTGGCGTCGAAAGGTTCGGTCCCGTCGAGCCGACAAGCCGGACCACCGCCAGGATCACGTCTCCACGCCGCGTCACCGACCTGTTCCGGATGAAGACATCGAAAGGTTCGCGGCCGTGCCGGCCACCCGAAAAGCGTTGTGGGCTCGGTTGTTACCGTCACCGCGCGCATCGTGGATCGTAACGCGCGCGCGATCGGTTGGCGCGAAGGCCGTGGTTTTCGCGGCTGCGTTGTTCGCGTGGGAGGATATTCCGTGGGCGGAGAACGCATTCCCCGACGCGCCGTCAGCTTCCGTTTTTCTCGTCCGGCATGTGCTTGAGCAGCATCGGCGCCTGCGCCGCGGCGAACAGGAAGATCAGCGGCAGGATGATCCAGACCTTGAAAAACACCCACTGACCCGTCGAAAAATTCCGCCACACGATCTCGTTGAGCAGGGCCAACCCTAGGAAAAACAATCCCCAGCGCCAGGTCAAACTGCGCCAGGCGCTCTCCGGCATCTCGAACTCGAAGGACAGCGCGTATTTTATGAAAAGCCGATTGAAGGCGAGGCCGCCCAGCAGCACCGCGCAGAAGGTCGCATAGATGATGGTCGGCTTGATCTTCAGGAAGGTGTCGTTCTTCAGATAAAGCGTGAGCCCGCCGAACACGAGCACGATCGCCGCGCTGAACAGCGTCACGGCCGAGAACTTTTTTTCCAGGGCATAGCCGGCGGCCAGCGAGGCGAGCACCAGCGCCATGAACACCGCGGTGGCGGCGTAGATCCCGAAGAACTGGAAGGCGGCGAAAAAGGCGATCAGCGGACCCAGGTCCAGCAGCATCCGCCGCAACTGCGCGTTCATCGTGCCCCCGTCAGTGCCTTGGCGAAATTGGCCGCGTTGAATGGCTGCAGGTCGTCCGCGCCTTCGCCGACCCCGATATAGTGGACGGGCAGGGCGTATTTCTGCGCCAGCGCCGCCAGGATGCCGCCCTTGGCCGTGCCGTCCAGCCGCGTCATGACGAGCCCGGTCAGCGGCACCGCCGCCTTGAAGCCTTCGACCTGGGCGATGGCGTTCTGGCCCGTCGTGGCGTCCAGCACCAGCAGCGTGGCATGCGGCGCGGTGGGATCGAGCTTCTTGAGAACGCGCACGATCTTCTCCAGCTCCGCCATCAGGCCGGCCTTGTTCTGCAGCCGGCCGGCGGTATCGATCAGCAGGATGTCGGCGCCGCTGGCCCGTGCTTTTTCCAGCGCTTCGAAGGCGAGCCCGGCCGCGTCGGCGCCGGCGCCCTTGGCGACCATGGTCGCGCCGGTGCGTTGTCCCCAGATGGTGAGCTGTTCGATGGCCGCGGCGCGGAAGGTGTCGCCCGCCGCCAGCACCACCTTCGCGCCGTTGGTTGCGAAACGCTTGGCGAGCTTGCCGATGGTGGTGGTCTTGCCGGTGCCGTTGACGCCCGCGACCAGGATGACGAAGGGCTTGATGCTGCCGTCGATCACGAGCGGCTTCTCGACCGGCTGCAGAACCTTGAGCAGTTCGGCGCGCAGGGTTTCGCGGATGTCGTAGTCGCTGACATCGGCGCCGAAGCCCTTGTCGCTGACTGCCTGGGCGAGCCGCCCCGCCAGCGCCGGCCCGAGATCGGCCTTGATCAGGGCCTCTTCGAGTTCGCCGATGCTGATCGCGTCGAGCTTTCGCTTGGCGACGATGCCGACGATGCTGTCGGTCAGCCCGCCGGTCGAACGCGACAGGCCGCTCTTCAGCCGCTCGAAAAAGGTCGGCGGCGGCGGCGCTTCACCGAAATCCCTCATGCCGCGCGCGCTCCGGTGAGCCCGCTGGGCCCGAGGGCCGCGATCCGTGCCGTAACGACGCTGCCGGGCGGCGCATCGATCCGGACAGACGCGAAGCATTCCGTCCGGCCGATACCGCCGCGCTCGACCAGAAGCTCCTGCGTGGTGCCGACGAGCGACGAAAGGCGCGCCGCCGACGCGGCCTCGCCCTTGGCGCGCAATCTTGCGGCGCGTTCCTTGACGACGTGGCGGTCGCGTTGCGGCATGCGCGCAGCGGGCGTACCGGGCCGGGCGCTGAAGGGAAAGACATGCAGGGTCGAAAGCCCAGCCTCGTCGACGACTTTCATCGTCTGTTGAAACATGTCTTCGCTCTCGGTCGGAAAGCCGGCGATCAGGTCGGCGCCGAACGCAACGTTGGGCCGCAGCCGCCGCACCGCATCGCAGAACGCGATCGTATCGGCCCGCGTGTGGCGGCGCTTCATGCGCTTCAAGATCATGTCGTCGCCCGACTGCACCGAGAGATGGAAATGCGGCATCAGCCGTTCCTCCTCCGCGATGGCGCGCGTCAGATCGGCATCCGCCTCGATGCTGTCGATGGACGAGAGTCGCAGGCGCTGCACCGCCGGCACCAGCTTCAAAATCTTCCGCGCAAGCCGGCCCAGCGTCGGCTTGGCCGGCAGATCGGCGCCATAGGCGGTCAGATCGACGCCGGTCAGCACCAATTCGGGATAGCCGGCATCGGTCAGCCGCCGGGCCTCGTCGACCACCGCGCCCATCGGCACGCTGCGCGAAGGCCCGCGGCCGAAGGGAATGATGCAGAAGGTGCAGCGGTGATCGCAGCCGTTCTGCACCTGGAGGAAGGCGCGCGTATGGCCTTCGAAACAATCGACCATCTGCCCCGCGGTCTCGCGCACCGACGATATGTCGTTGACCCGCACCCGCTCGGCGTCCGGCAAACGCCAGGCGCGCGCGTCGAGCTTTTCGGCATTGCCCAGCACCAGATCGACCTCGTCCATCTCGGCATAGGTCTTGGGCGCGGTCTGCGCCGCGCAGCCGGTGACGATGATCCGGGCGTCGGGGCGTTCGCGCCGCGCCTTGCGGATCGCCTGGCGCGACTGGCGCACCGCTTCGGCGGTGACGGCGCAGGTGTTGAAGATCACGGCGTTCTCCACGCCGGCCTCCACGGCGCGCGCCCGGATCGCCTCGGACTCATAGGCGTTCAGCCGACAGCCGAAGGTGACGATCTGGTTGCTCACGCCGTCAGCGCCTTCAGATCGACGTCGCCGCGATAGGAGAGGGTCGAAGGCCCCGTCATCAGGATGTGGTCGTCGCTTTCGCGCAGTTCCAGGTGCAGCGTGCCGCCGTCGAGCACGATGTCCATGCTGCGTCCGGTGAGACCGCGCCGATGCGCCGCGACCGCCACGGCGCAAGCACCGCTGCCGCAAGCCTCGGTGATGCCCACGCCGCGTTCCCACACCCGCATGCGCAGGCGCCCCTTGTTCTCGATGCTGACGAATTCGACATTGGTGCGCTCGGGGAACAGCGGATGGGTCTCGATGCGCGGGCCCAGTTCCGCCACCGGCGCGGCCTCGGCATCGTCGACGAACAGCACGACATGCGGATTGCCGACCGACACCGCGCTCGCCAAATGGACCTCGCCGTCGACATTGAGGTTGAATTGGTTGGTGTCGGCCGCCTGCGCCATCGGCACCTCGTCCCACAGCAGCTTGGCCTTGCCCCAGTCGACGGTAACGTTGCCCTCGCCGGCATCGGTGCAGATGAGCGGTCCGCCCAGCGTGTCGATCCGGACCTCGCGCTTGTCGCCTTCCTCCATCAGAAGACGCGCGACGCAGCGCGTGGCGTTGCCGCATTGTTCGACCTCGCCGCCGTCGGGGTTGCGCACCCGCATCACGGCGTCGGCGCCCCCCAGCCCGGGCGCGATCACAATCACCTGATCGCAGCCGATGCCGCGGCGCCGGTCCGCCACCGCCCGCGCGGTCGCCGCGTCCAGGTCAAGCTCTTGCTTTCGCGCGTCGAAAACGACGAAATCGTTGCCCAAGCCGTGCATTTTGAGGAACGCGGTCATGGGGCGCTATATAGGCACTCGCCTCTTGCATCGCCAGCGATTTGGCGGCGTGACTTCACGGGCCTATGGCGGAAGGCGGACAGATGCGGAACCGTTGGATTGTGGCGCTCGGCGCCCTGGCCCTGACCGGAATGGTGGCAATGGCGGACGAGACCGATCCCTATCTCTGGCTCGAGGACGTGCACGGCGCAAAGCCGCTCGCCTGGGTGGCGGAGCAGAACGCGCGCACCCGCGCGGTGCTGAAGGCCGATCCGCGCTACGGCCAAGATCACGACGCGGTCCTGAAGGTCCTCGATGCGACCGATCGCATCCCCTATGGCGGCATCGTCCGGGACAGCGTGTTCAACTTCTGGCAGGACGCCGCCAACCCCAAGGGCGTGTGGCGCCGCACCACGATCGCCGGCTACAGGAACTCCAAGCCGCACTGGGACACCATCCTCGACATCGACAAGCTCGCCGCCGGCGAGCATGAGAACTGGATCTGGAAGGGCGCGGACTGCGCGCCCGATCTCAGGCGCTGTCTGGTGTTCCTGTCGCGCGACGGCGGCGACACCCATGTCGTGCGCGAATTCGATTTGTCGACGAAGACCTTCGTCAAGGACGGCTTCGCGCTGGCAAACGCCAAGTCGGATTCCAGCATCGTCGACGGGGACACGGTGCTGTTCGCCACCGATTTCGGCCCCGGCACGATGACCAAATCCGGCTATCCGCGCATCGTGAAGATCTGGCACCGCGGCGAGCCGGTCGGCGCGGCCAAGACGTTGTTCGAAGGCAAGCCCGAGGACATCGGCGTCGGCACGCAGGTGCTGAACGGCGCGGCCGGCCGTTATGCCTTGATCGCGCGCAGCGTCAGCTTCTTCGAGATCGAATACTATCGTGTGACGCGGGGCGGCGCGCCCGACAAGCTCGATCTGCCGCTCTGGGCCGTCATCCAGGGCATGATCGGCGACCGGTTGGTCCTCACCTTGCGCAAGGATTGGGTCACCGGCGACCGGCACTTCACGCAAGGAACGCTACTGACGACGGCGGCGGACGGCAGCGATCCGCAAACGCTCTTCGCGCCCGGGCCGCGCCAAACGGTGGAGGAGGTCTCGACCGGCCGCGACGCGATCTATGCCTCGATCTTCGACAACGTCACCGGCAAGATCCACGTCTTCCGTCCGGCCGGCGGCGGCGATTGGCGGCACGACACGCTCGATCTGCCGGCGAACGGCTCCACCACGATCGTCTCGACCAACGATTTCGGGCCCGAAGCGCTGTACGGCTTCGAGAGCTATCTCAGCCCGTCGACGCTCTATTTCGACAAGGGCGACGGCGATGCGGTCGCGATCAAATCGCTGCCGGCGCGTTTCGACGCTTCGGGTCTCGTCACGGAGCAGTTCGAGGTCGCCTCCTCGGACGGCACGATGATTCCCTATTTCGTGACGCGCCCGAAGGTGCTCGGCGGCCCGGCCCCGACCATTCTCTACGGCTATGGCGGCTTCGAGATTTCATTGACCCCGTCCTACTCGGCGAATTTCGGCATGCTGTGGACCACCCATGGCGGCATCTATGTCGTGGCGAACATCCGTGGCGGCGGCGAGTTCGGACCGGCCTGGCACGAGGCGGCGCGGTTCGAGAACCATCAGCGCGCCTTCGACGATTTCACCGCCGTGGCGCGCGATCTCATCAAGCGCGGCCTCACCGTGCCGGCCAAGCTCGGCATCATGGGCGGCTCGAACGGAGGCCTGCTGGTCTCCGCGACGATGGTGCAGCATCCCGATCTGTTCGGCGCCGTGGTGTGTCAGGTGCCGCTGACCGACATGCTGCGCTTTACGCAGATCGGCGCCGGCCAGTCCTGGGCCGACGAGTACGGCGATCCGGCCGATCCGAAGGCGCGCGCCTATATCCTCAAATATTCGC
Source organism: uncultured Rhizobium sp. (assembly GCA_964566095.1). Classification (GTDB taxonomy): domain Bacteria; phylum Pseudomonadota; class Alphaproteobacteria; order Micropepsales; family Micropepsaceae; genus Rhizomicrobium. Next base: position 11,426 of record CAZMHP010000048.1, read on the forward strand.
CTTATCAGAACGTGTCGCCCAAGGTGAAATACCCGCCGGTCCTCTTCACCACCGCGACCAGCGACGACCGCGTCACGCCGGTGCATGCGCGAAAGATGGCGGCGAAGATGGAAAGCTTCGGCGACGACGTGCTGTTCTTCGAGAACACCGACGGCGGCCACTCCGCCGGCGCAGACCACAAACAGGCCGCCGAGATGTGGGCGCTGAGCTTCGTCTATCTCAAGCAGAAGCTGGGGTTGAAGTAGCTTCATCGACCTCTACCCAAGTCACCATGGCCGGGCTTGACCCGGCCACCCAGCGCCGCGCATCGCGCGGCGAATGACTCGGCACAAGCCCGGCGTTAATCTCGCAACATGCCGGCCGGTTACGTCTACGTCCTCGCGAGCAAGCGCAACGGTACGCTTTACACCGGCGTGTGCGGCGACATTCCGAAGCGCATGGAACAACACCGCCTCGGCATAGGTTCCAAATTCGTGGCCAAGTACGGCGTGCATCGGCTCGTCTGGTACGAGCATCACCCGCTCTACACCTCGGCAATTCAGCGCGAGACGAGCATCAAGCGCTGGAAGCGCGCGTGGAAGCTTGCACTGATCGAAAAGCACAATCCGAATTGGGATGATCTGCTTGAAAAATGGAACGCGTAGCTGAAGCGTTTTAGACGTCCGCTGACGCGGACTTGCTGGTTGGCCGGGTCGAGCCCGGCCATGGTGATTTTTCGGTGGGCGTTTGACTTGCTGGTCCCGCGCGCCTAAAACCCGCCCGCTTCCGGAGAACCTTTGGTCCTCCGGTCCTGGGCTCGGCTCAGGATCGCCCCCAGGCAGCGCAGATGCGCCCCCTGGGGCTGTTTTGCTTTGGGAATTCGAATGGCGTTTGGACGATACACAATACACACCATGGCCGGCCTCCGAGCCGGCCACCCAGCAGGCGCGCGTCTGCGCGCCACTGACTCTTTTGTGCTCGCGGCGGCGCTGGATGGCCGGGTCAAGCCCGGCCATGGTGAATTTGGGGAGTTCGCCCCTTAGATGTTTGACTCGCTGCAATCCCGCCTCGGCGGCGTGTTCGACAAGCTTCGCGGGCGCGGCGCGCTCACCGAAGCCGATGTCGATGCCGCGTTGGCCGAGGTGCGCACCGCGCTGGTCGAAGCCGACGTCGCGCTCCCGGTCGTCAAGGATTTCATCGACAAGGTCCGCCCCCGCGCCATCGGCGAGGATGTCATCCGCTCCGTCACGCCGGGCCAGCAGGTCGTCAAGATCGTCCATGACGTGCTGGTTGAAACGCTGGGTGCGGAAAATTCCACGCTCGCGCTCGGCAGTCCGCCCGCGCCGATCCTGATGGTCGGCCTGCAAGGCTCGGGCAAGACCACGACCTCGGCCAAGCTCGGCCTGATGCTGCAGGGCAAAGAGAAGAAGCGCGTGCTGATGGCGTCGCTCGACGTCAGCCGACCGGCCGCCATGGAGCAGTTGAGGATCCTCGGCGAGCAGGCCGGCGTCGCCACGCTGCCGATCCTTGCCAACCAGACGCCGCTCGACATCGCCAAGCGCGCCATGGCGAGCGCCCGCGTCGGCGGCTATGACGTGCTGATCCTCGACACCGCCGGCCGCCAGCACATCGACGAGCAGTTGATGCTGGAAGTCGCGCAGATCCAGGCTCAGGTGAAGCCGCACGAGACGCTGCTGGTCGCGGATTCGCTGACCGGTCAGGACGCGGTCAACATCGCCAAGACTTTCAACGAACGCGTGCCGCTCACCGGCATCATCCTGACGCGCGCCGACGGCGATGCGCGCGGCGGCGCGGCGCTTTCGATGCGCGCGGTCACCGGCGCGCCGATCAAGTTCTTGGGAAGCGGCGAAAAGCTTGACGCGCTCGAGCCGTTTTATCCCTCCCGCGTCGCCGGCCGCATCCTCGACATGGGCGACGTCGTCTCCCTGGTCGAACGGGCGTCCGAGAACATCGACCAGGAAAAGGCCGAGAAGCTCGCCAAGAAGCTCAAGAAGGGTCAGTTCGACATGAACGACCTCGCCGAGCAGCTGGGGCAGATGAAGAAGCTCGGCGGCATGCAGGGCGTGCTCGGCATGCTGCCCGGCGTGGGCAAGATCAAGGGTCAGCTCGACGCGGCGGGTCTCGACGACAAGATCCTCACCCGCCAGGAAGCGATCATCTCGTCGATGACCAAGAAGGAGCGTGCCGATCCCGATGTGATCAACGGCTCGCGGAGAAAGCGCATCGCGATGGGTTCGGGCGTCGAGGTCAGCGAGGTCAACAAGCTGCTCAAGATGCACCGGCAGATGTCGGACATGATGAAGAAGATGGGCAAGGGCGGCCGTGCCATGCAGGGCCTCAGCGCCCTGTTCGGCGGCGGTGGCGGCATGCCGCCGGGCATGCCCCGACGATGAGGTTCACGCCCTCTTGATCCTCCCCCGCGCAGCGGGGGAGGGGGACCGCGAAGCGGTGGAGGGGGCGGACGTGGATACAGATAGCGAAAGAAGGACGGAAAAAAGAATGGCTCTCAAGATCAGACTGGCGCGCGGCGGCACCAAGAAGCGCCCGCATTATGCAATCGTCATCGCGGATTCGCGCAGCCCGCGCGACGGCCGCTTCATCGAGAAGATCGGCTTCTACAACCCGCTTCTGCCGAAGGATCACGCCGATCGCGTGAAGCTCGACACGGCCAAGGCCGGCGAGTGGATCAAGAAGGGCGCCACCGCGTCCGACCGCGTCCACCGCTTCCTCGCCAATGCGGGCCTGGTGAAGCCGCTGACGAAGAACAATCCGCAGAAGGCCAAGCCGAAGAAGAAAGCGCTGGAGCGCGCCGCGGCGAACGCCAAGGCGGCGGAAGCGCCGGCCGCGGAAGCCTAAGCCATGGCGGGGCCGTCCCGCGACGTGCTGCTGGCCGCCGTCATCGGTGCGCAGGGGCTGAAGGGCGAGGTGCGCGTGAAAACGTTCACCGAGCATCCGGAATCGCTGGCGCGCTATCGCGGCCTGCACACCAAGGACGGCCGGACCTTCACGGTGACGGCGGCGCGCGCGGGCAAGCCGGACGAGGCGATCCTCGCGCTGGCGGAAATCGCCGACCGCACCGCCGCCGAAGCGCTCAAGGGCACCGAACTCTACGTGCCGCGCGCGGCGCTGCCGGCGACGGAGGCGGAGGAGTTCTACCACGCCGACCTCATCGGCCTGCGCGCCGAGGATGTGAGCGACCGTATGCTGGGCACCGTCAAGGCGATCCACAATTACGGCGCCGGCGACGTGATCGAGATCGAGCAGCCGGGCGGCGACACGCTGCTGCTCGCCTTCACGAAGGAAACGGTGCCGCAGATCGAGATCGACAAGGGCCGCATCGTCGTCGCGGTGCCGCGCGACGACGAAGCCGAACGCGAGCACGGCGTCGAATGAGCGTGACGTTCCGCGAAGCGCGCGCCCGCGATCTCAAAGCCATCGTCGCGATGCTGGCCGACGACGAACTGGGCCGGGGCCGCGAGGCGCCCGACGACCTCGATCGCTACTCCCTGATCTTCGGCCAGATCGAAGGCGATGTCCGCAACGCCATCGTGGTTGCCGAGCAGGACGGCGCCGTCGTCGGCTGCTTCCAGATCACCTTCATCACCGGTCTGTCGCGCAGGGGCGCCACGCGCGCGCTGGTCGAGGGGGTCCGCACCGCCGCCCGCGCGCGCGGGCAGGGCATCGGCGAGGCGATGATGCGCCATGCGGTGGCGTTGGCGAAGGCGCGCGGCTGCGCCCTGGTGCAGCTCACCTCGGACAAGTCGCGCGGGCGGGCGCATGAATTCTATCGGCGCCTCGGCTTCAAAATGAGCCATGAAGGGTTCAAGCTCGATCTATGAGCTTCGCCGCCACGGTGCTGACCCTCTTTCCCGAGATGTTTCCCGGGCCGCTCGGCGTGTCCCTGCTGGGCAAGGCGCTGCAGAAGGAATTGTGGTCGCTGGAGGTCCGCGACATCCGCGATCACGGCGTCGGCAAGCATCGCACGGTCGACGACACGCCGGCGGGCGGCGGACCCGGCATGGTGATGCGCGCCGACGTGGCGCTCGCCGCGATCGATGCCGTTCCGCGGAGCGGCCGGCCGCTGATCTATCTCTCGCCGCGCGGCTTGCCGCTCACCCAAAGCCGCGTCGCGGCGCTCGGCGCCGGCCCCGGCGTCCTCCTGCTGTGCGGTCGCTTCGAGGGTCTCGACCAGCGCGTCGTCGAGGCCCGCGCCATCGAGGAAGTTTCGCTCGGCGATTTCGTCTTGGCCGGCGGCGAGATCGCCGCCATGGCGCTGATCGAGGCGGCGGTCCGCCTCATCCCCGGCGTGCTGGGCGACGCCCAGTCCCCGGACGAGGAAAGCTTCAGCCACGGCCTGCTCGAATATCCGCAGTTCACGCGCCCCCAGGAGGTCGAGGGACGGGCCATCCCGGAGGTGTTAAACAACGGAAATCACAAGGAAATCGCCAAGTGGCGCCGAGCCCGGGCCGAGGAATTGACGAAGGCGCGCCGCCCCGATCTGTGGTCCCTCTATGAAAAGAAAAAGCCATAAGCGCAATCCGGCGAAGCCGGACAAATTGCGCGCCAATTCAAAGACCTAGTCCGCCGGCCGTTTCAATTGAAATGGCTGACGGACTAGGCTATACGCCCGCCTCTCATCGTCGACGAAATTGCCCGGAGACCAATGAAATGAACCTCTTGCAGACGCTCGAAGCCGAGCAGATGAAGGCCGTCCGGGCCAAGCCGCTCCCCGATTTCCGCGCCGGCGACACGCTGAAGGTCAACGTCAAGGTCGTCGAAGTCTCCTATGACG
>CAZMHP010000049.1:0-16172 GCA_964566095.1 uncultured Rhizobium sp.
GAGAACGAGCTGTTCTTCCGCGACAACACGATGATGCTGTTCGGCGACGCCAAGAAGATGACCGAAGAAATCGTCAAGGCGCTGGGGTGACGAGGGCCGGGTTGGGCGGTTATAATCGCCCGCGCCGGAGGCCCCTATGGACGAACTGCTGAACCGAATTGCGACCGATGCGAAGGTAATGCTCGGAAAGCCGGTCGTTCGCGGAACGCGGATCACCGTCGAGCACATCATGCGCGAGCTGGCGGGCGGCATCACGGCGGCCGAACTCGTCGATATGCATCCGCAGGTCTCTCTCGATGACATACGTGCGGCTTGTGCCTATGCGGCGTCGCGGGTCGCCGAGGATCGCGTGTTGTTCGTTGCCGAGTAATGCGAATTCTTGCCGACGAGAATTGCGACCGTCTGATCGTCGAGGAATTGCGTAACGCCGGCCATGACGTGATATCCGCCATGGAGGATTTGTCCGGCGGGAGCGATGGTGATCTTTTCCGATTGGCGCACGCCCAACAACGCGTCCTGCTGACGGATGATCTCGATTTCGGCCACATCACGAAAATGGAGACTCTCCGGCCCCCAGCGGTCGTCATCGTCCGCATTGATGGAATGTCGCGCGATGCCCGGGCCAAGCGCGTGCTGAATTGCGTGCGGGCGCTGGAGGGCACCGTCGGCGGGCACATCGCGGTCATCGAGCCCGGTCAAGTTCGGTTGCGCGCCATGCAAAGCCTTTCGACATGACGATCATCCGCCCCGCCCGCCTGCCCGGCGACAAGCCGGCGCTTCTGTCGTTCATCGACGGCCTGCAGGCCTTCGAATACGCCTTCGAGCCCAACCGGCGTCTCGACGCCACGGTGGCGGCGGAGCATTTCGCTAAGATCGAGCGGGAGATCGCGGAAAAGGGCGGCGCGATCTTCGTCGCGGCGGGCGCGGACGATGCGCCCGTCGGCTGGGCGGTGGTGCACGAGAATCTGCTTGCCGGCTTCGTCGTGGAGGCCGAGCGGCGCACCGCCTATATCGCCGAGCTCTATCTCGTCGAGGCGGCGCGGGGGCGTGGAGCGGGGCGCGCGCTGATCCAGGCCTGCGAGGATTGGGCGCGCGGTCGCGGCATCGGCATCGTCATGATCGGCGTGCTGCCGGGCAATCGCGGCGCCCACGCGGTTTATCGCAAGGGCGGCTATGTCGACTATGCGGTGGAGCTGCGCAAGCGATTGTGATCTGCGGCAGGCGCGGTGGCGTCTTGCGCGCGCGGAAGGCCGTCCCGCCGCTCGGCGATGGTAGACTGCGCGCCTTTCGAGGGAGCGCCGCGATGGACCACTACCACACCTGGTTCGATCTCAAGCCGGGCGTGCGCGATGCCGATTTCGCCCGCGCCATGTCCCGCTATATGGGCCACCTCAAGGAGAACGGGATGATCGAGGGTTGGCGGCTGACCCGGCGCAAGCTCGGCTTCGGACCGGCGGATCTCGGCGAATTCCACATCGTGATGGAGACGCGCGATCTGGCGCAGCTCGATGCCGCTTTCAACCATGTCGCGTCGCGCCGCGAGCCGGTGGAGAGCGCCCATTTCGGGATCAACGCCCATGTTCGGAACCTGAAGATCGCGCTCTATCGCGACTTTCCCGATGCGGTGCGCCACGAGGGCGAAGAGAAGTTCTGAGTGGGCCGGAACGCCTATTTCGCGCCGCCGAGCTTGGCGATGTATTTCCACTGCTCCGGCGTGACGGGCTGCACGGAAAGCCGCGGCTCGCGCACCAGCACCATGTCCTTCAGTTTCGCATCCGCCTTGATGGCCGCGAGCGTCACGGGCCTCGGCACGTCCCTCACCGCCTTGACGTCGACCAGTCCGAACCTGGCCGTGTCGTCGGTCGGATCGGGGCGGTATTCGCCGATCACCTCGACGATGCCGACGATCCGCTTCTCGTCGCCGGTGTGATAGAAGAAGCCGAGATCGCCTTTCTTCATCGCCTTCATGTGCTTGGCGGCGGCGAAGTTGTGCACGCCGCTCCACGGCTCGCCCTTGGCGCCGCGCGATTTCTGCATGTCCCAGGAGAAGGTGTCGGCTTCGGTCTTGAACAGCCAATAGGCCATGGCGCTCTCCTCAGAGCTTCGCTTCGCAGGCGTTGAACGTCGCCTTCCAGGGCCGCACCTCGGACTGCGCGAACAGGCCCGCCTTCACGTAAGGGTCATTGGCATGCCAGCGCCTGGCCGCGTCCAGATCCGGCGCCTCGAAGACGATGAGGCTGCCGGCCATCTCCTCCCGGGCGTTGAGGAACGGGCCGCCCAGCTTGATCACGCCGGTCTCGCGGGCATAGGCGAAATGCGCCTCGCGCGTCGCCAGGCGCAGCGGCAGCGCGTTCTCCTTGTCGATGGCGGTGACGACGAACAGCATGGCGGTCCCTCCCAAATTCGCGCGATCTTAGCGCGCCAGTCGCGCTTCCAACACCGGTTTGAGCACGCCCCACACTTTGGCCTCCCAGGCGCGTTCGCCGGCGCCTTGATAGTGGATGCCCTCCGGATCGCCCTTGAGGACGAAGCCGCGATCGCTCAAGGGATCGCTGTCGATATAGGCGCAGCCGGCGGCGCGCGCGGCGCGGCCGACATCGGCGACGAAGCGCTCGTAGTCCGCCGCCGGCTTGGTCGACAGCGCGGGCTGGGGCGGGCCGATCCAGACGCACTGGCTGCCGCCCTGCGCGATGTCCTGGGCAAGCTGCGCCACGTCGGCGAGATAGGTCGCGTAGAAGGCGCGGAAGGTCGACGGGCGCGCGGTCAGCATGTTCGAGCCGAGCGAGACGATGGTCATGCGGGGATGCACGCGCGCCAGATAGCCGCCCAGGCCCAGGTAGCGGACGCGGCCGGGCTTGTCCAAGGGGCCGTGGTCGCGCGCGCAGTCGCCGGCACCGTCGCAGGTGCGGATGCCGCAATAGGAGACGCCGCCGCGCATCCAGCCCGGCACGTCCGAGCCGCAGACCCAGAAGCTCCACACCGAAAGCGCCTTGCCGCTGCGCGGATCGCGTTCGGTCGAGAGCGAGCGGTAGAGCTGCGCGCCGAAATAGCCGAGACTTTCGGAATCGCCGATCAGCATCACGTCGGCCGGGCGGATCCAGTCGCCTTCGACGATGTCGGGATCGTCGGTGCGGTCCGGCTTGTCGCGCGCCGCCGCGAGACCCGCGAGCGCGCAGGTCAGCGCCGCGATCAGCAGCCGTCTTCCGTTCCCCACCATCCCCCGCGTCACTCCGGCTTCAAAGGTCTTGCCATGAGTTTTTCCAAAGCCGCGGGCGCGGGCAAGCCGCCCGCCAGCACGGCGGCGACGGCCTCGGCGATCGGCAACTCCACGCCCTGGCGGCGGGCGCGCGCGATCAGCGCCGGGGCGGTCTCCACGCCCTCGGCCAGCGGCGTACCCGGCGCTTCCAAATCGGCGAGGCGCGCGCCGCGTCCCAGATTGCGCCCGAAGGCGAAATTGCGCGACGACACGCTGCTTGCGGTCAGCACCAGATCGCCCAGGCCCGACAGGCCCATCAGCGTTTCGGCGCGCGCGCCCAGCCGGTCGCCCAGCCGCACCAGCTCGGCGAAGCTGCGGGCCAGAAGGGCCGCCCGCGCGCTTTCGCCCAGGCCCAATCCCTCGGCGATGCCGCAGGCGATGGCATAGACGTTCTTCGCGGCGCCGCCGAGCGCCACGCCGATCATGTCGTCGCTCGCATAGGGGCGGAACTGGGCATGGGCCATCGTCGCCTGCAAGCGCCGCGCGATGTCGAGCCGCGCCGCCACGGTCACGGCGGTCGGCATGCCCTTGGCGACATCGCGCGCGAAGGACGGGCCGGACAGGATCGCCGGCGCGCCGTCCGGCACTTCCTGCGTCAGAACCTCGGTCATCAGAAGGCCGCTGCCGCGCTCGATGCCCTTGGCGCACAGGACAAGCGGCGTTCCGGGCGCGACCAGCGGCGCGAGGGCCTTCAGCGTTTCGCGCAGATGTTGCGCCGGCACGGCGACTAGAACCGCCTCGGCCTTGGCCGCGGCGGCAAGATCGCCGGTTGCCGAAATCGCGGGCGACAGCGGCATCCCGGGGAGGAACACGGCGTTCTCATGGGTGTGGTTGACCGACTCAACGACCTGCGCCTCGCGGGCCCACAGCGTGGTCCGGCGCCCGGCCTGGGCCGCAACCAGCGCCAGCGCGGTTCCCCAGGCGCCGCCGCCGACGACGCCAACCGTATCGTAAGGTTCTGTTTTTTCTGCCATATTTTCGACGTTCGCGGTTGAGGTCCGAGTCTGGAAGATTGAACGATTTGTTGATTATTCAGAAATCGTTACTATCTTGGAGTCTACAAGAACAAACCTGCTTGGGTTGGAACAACGAATGGCAGAAAAGAACAGCATCCGCGATTGCATCGTCGAGGCCGCCAAGAAGCGTTTCTCGCATTTCGGCTACGCCAAGACCACGATGGCGGAGGTGGCGAGCGACTGCGCGATGTCGCCGGGCAACCTCTACCGCTTCTTCCCCGGCAAGCTCGACATCGCCGAGGCGATCGCCACGGAAGACTATTCGCGGCATCTGGAGCATTTGCGCAAGCTCGCCATCCAGCCGGGCAAGAACGCGCGCGAGCGGCTGCACGATCTTCTGTTCGAGGAGCTGCGCCGCACCTATCACAAGCTGGAGAAGGATCCGCGCGCCTATGAGATGGCCCGCGTGATCAGCCAGGAGCGTCCGAGCTTCGCCAATTGGATGCTGGAGAACGAGCGCAGGATCCTCGTCGAGCTGCTCGACGAGGCGGAGCGGCGCGGCGAGTTCAAAACCGCGGACAAGGAATTCGCCGCCGAGATGGTGCAGTCCGCCACCATGAAATTCCGCTATCCGCAGCTCTGGTCCAAGCTGACCTTGCCCAAGCTCGAGCGCGAACTCGAAGGGGTGATGAACCTGCTCATCGACGGGCTCTGTCCGCTGGCCGCCGAGCGGCGGGCGGCCGCGCTGGCGCCCCAGGCGGCGGTCGGCTGACGCCTAGCTCCGGACACAAAGGCGGCTTAAGAAGCGCCATGCGCCGCTTCGCTCTCGCTCTCCTGGTCGTGCTCGCCGCCCCGTGCCTGATGGGCGCCGGCCAGCTCGCGCCGCGCCGCCATCTGGATTTGAGCGAGGCCGACCGGACGGAGCTCGACGCGATCAGCGCCGCGCTGAACGCCATCACCACGCTGAAGGGTTCGTTCCTGCAGATCGAGCCCAGCGGCGCGGTCGACGAAGGCCAGTTCTACATCTCCAAGCCCGGCAAGATGCGCTTCGAATACAAGCCCCCGGTGCCCACGCTGATCGTCGCCGACGGCCGCAGCGTCGCGGTCGCCAACACGCGGCTGAACACGGTCGACCGCTATTCCCTCGGCGATACGCCCTTGGGCTTGGTGCTCGACAACACGCTCGACATCCGTCACGACCCCAACCTGGTCGGCGTGGAGCACCAGCAGGGCGTCATCGTGATCAGCATGCGCACCAGCCAGAACCGCGCCAAGGCGAACATCGCGCTCGTCTTCTCCGAGCCCGACTACGAGTTGCGGCAATGGACGGTGGTCGACGATCAGGGCCTGTCGACGACGGTGGCGCTGCGCAGTCAGCAGCCCGGCGTGGCGCTGGCGCCCGCGCTGTTCGTCCTGCCCGAGAAGAACGCACTCGCGCGGCGCCGCGAAAACTGAGATGACGGCGCGCCTTCCGATCGTCGGCCTGCCCTGCGACCGGCGCGTGCTGGGTCAGCATCCCTTCCACACCGTGGGCGAGAAATACATCGCGGCGATCCGCGAGGGGACCGGCGCGCTGCCGCTTCTGTTGCCGGTGCTCGATCCGCCGCTCGACAACGACGCGGTGCTCGCCGCCGTCGACGGGCTTTTGTTCACCGGCTCGCCGTCCAACGTCGCGCCGCAACGCTATGACGGCCCCGCCCCCAGGCCCGGCATGTGGCTGGACGAGCATCGCGACGCCACCGCGCTGCCGCTCCTCAGGGCGGCGATCGCCGCGGGCAAGCCGGTGCTGGCGATCTGCCGCGGCTTTCAGGAACTCAATGTCGCCTTCGGCGGCACGCTGCATCAGCACATCGAGGACGTGCCCGGCCGCGCCGATCACCGCGAGGACAAGGCGGCGCCGCTCGACGCGCAATACGCGCCGGCGCATGACGTGGTCGTGCAGGAGGGCGGCGTGCTCGCGCGCCTGTCGGCGGAGCGGCGCTTCGCGGTGAACTCGCTGCATTCGCAGGGCATCGACCGGCTGGCCGACGGCCTGCGCGCCGAGGCGGTCGCGCCGGATGGCCAGATCGAGGCGGTGTCGCCGATCGGCGCCAAGGGCTTCGTGCTCGGCGTGCAATGGCACCCAGAATGGGCATGGTCGTCGAATCCCGTTTCGCGCGCGATCTTCGCCGCCTTCGGGGCCGCCTTGCGCGCCTGAACGGCGCGCTGTGCGCATCCTTTACAGATTTTGAGGATTTGGCGTGCAAGCCTAGCGCGTTTTGCACCAGGCCACGCCATGATCGACGCCGCACGCTTTTTGGGTTTCGCCTTCGCCAACGCCGACTACCTGTTCGAGGTGGACGGCAAGGGCACGGTCGTGTTCGCGACCGGTGCCGCCAGCGATTTCGTCAAGCCCGGAACCGATCCGGTCGGCAAGCCCGCGGCGCGGCTCTTCATGACGACCGAGGCGATCAAATTCGCCACGCTGTCGCGCGCGCTGGCCAAGGGCGATCGCGCCGGGCCGTTCCAGTTGAAGCTGGCGGGCGGCACGGAGGCGGCGCTGTCGCTGTTCCGCCTGCCCGACAACGGCGACCAGGTTTCCTGCACGCTGTCCAAGCCGGGCGTGCGCGGCATCGCCGCGACCGACACGAGCACCGGCCTGTCGACGCGCGAGGGCTTCCTCGCCGCCGCCGTGCAGGTCGCGGGCGACAACGACACGCTGGCGCTGGTCGAACTGCCGGGCCTGCCGCAGATGTGCGCCGGCCTGAACGAGGAAGAGGCGGGCAAGCTGATGGGCCGCGTCGGCGCCGCCTTCACCAAGATCGGCGCCAAGGCGGCGGGGCGGCTGTCGGCCTCTCGTTTCGGCATCATCGCCGAAGCGGTGGGCGGGCCGGCGGCGCTCGCCAAGAAGATCCGCGCCGCGCTGAAGGAAAGCGGCGCCGGCACGCTCGACGTCGAGCAGGCGCTCATCGCGCTCAAGGGCCGCGGCCTCAGCGATGCCCAGCGCGAGTTGGTGCTGCGCTACGTCGTGGGGAAATTCGCGGCCGGCCGCTGGGACGGCAATCAAACCGGCGACGCGGGCGAGCAATTCGCCAAGATGCTGGAGGAGACGCAGACGAATTTGCGCCGCCTCACCGAGACCGTCGCGGACGGCACCTTCACCATCGCCTATCAGCCCATCATCGACCTGAACAGCGGCGAGACCTGCCATTTCGAGGCGCTCGCGCGCTTCGCCGTAGGCGCGACGCAGGAAACGATCGGCATGATCGAGGCGCTCGGCATTTCCGATGCGTTCGATCTCGCCGTCGCCGTCAAGGTGCTGGGCATGGCGCAGATCCGGGCCGATCTGCAGCTCGCCTTCAACATCTCCGGCAAGACGATCTGTTCGCCGTCGAATTTCGGCCTGCTGGCCGGGCTGCTCGCGGGCAAGCGCGCCGTGGCCGACCGCCTCCTGATCGAGATCACCGAGAGCGCGCAGATCGACAATCTCGACAATGCCGCCAAGGCGGTTTCGGCGCTGCGCGCGCTCGGCTATCGCGTCGGGCTCGACGATTTCGGCGCCGGCGCGGCGTCGCTCTCCTATCTTCACGCGCTGCCGGTCGACTTCGTGAAGTTCGACGGCTCGCTCATCGCCAAGCTCGGACAGTCGCGCCGCGACGACATGCTGCTCGGCGGCATGGTCAAGCTCTGCCGCGAGCTCGGCGTCACGACGGTCGCCGAGAAGATCGAGACCGCCGAGCAGGCTGCCGCCGCCCAGGCGATGGGCTTCACGCTCGGCCAGGGCTTCCATTTCGGCGCCAGCGTGCGCGATCTGCCGTTGCCGGAGATCAAGGTCGCGACCAAGCGCAAGGGCGTGAAAGTCAGCTGGGGCTGATCGCGATCCTTGGTCCCGGGCGTCCCGAAGCCGAACTGCGCGGCGCCGTCGCAGTTGCCCATGCCCTCCAGAAACTGTATTGAACGATCAATCAAGTGATTGTCGCTTGTCGATATGTAAGTTTTCGCTTACGGTAAGTTATGGCTTACAGAAATGCACTGGACGTGCTGGCCGATCCGACCCGCCGGCGGGTGTTCGAGGGGCTCAAGAGCGGGCCGTCGCCGGTCGGCCGGCTGGCGCAAGGCCTTCCCGTGAGCCGGCCGGCGGTGTCGCAGCATCTGAAGGTGCTGAAGGAGGCCGGTCTGGTGCGCGAGGAGCAGGACGGCACACGCCGCATCTATCGCATCGATCCGCACGGCCTGGCGAACCTGCGGCGCTGGCTGGATCAGTTTTGGGACGACGCGCTGGGCGCCTTCAAGGCGGAGGCCGAGCGCGACAAGGACGAGGGGACACAATGAGCAAGACGATATCGGTCGCGCCGGTGACGAAGACGCTGACCGTCAACGCGACGCAGGCGCATGCCTTCGAAACGTTCACGGCGGGGATCGATCGGTGGTGGCCCAAGAGCCACGGCCTCGGCGCCACGCCCGTGGTCAAATCCACGATCGAACCGCGTCGCGGCGGGCGCTGGTTTACCGTCCACGCGGACGGCAGCGAAGTGGCCGTCGGCCATGTCCAGTTGTGGGAGCCGCCGTCGCGCCTCGTCATCTCCTGGGAGGTCAGCGCGCAGTGGAAGCCCGACGCGCGCGTCGCCTCGCAAATCGAGGTCGCCTTCACCGCCGAGGGACCGCGAACCACGCGCGTCGATCTCGTGCACAGCAAGTTCGAGGCGCTCGGCCAAGAGGATGGCGAGAAGCACCGCCGCGACGTCGATGGCGGCTGGCCGGGCTTGCTGGACCTGTTCGCCAAGGAAGCGGAACGCTGAAACGAGGGTTGGCGGACCAACAAGGCGGGACGCATGCTCCGCCATCCGGTCCGACCGCGAGATAGCCGAGGAGGGCAGCATGAACCGATATCTTCAAATCACCGCGGGCTTGGCAATCGCGACCTTGCTGGCGTTTCCGTGCGGCGCCGCCGTCAGCGACGCCGCGGCGAACGGCTTTTCCGTCGCCGAGAGCGCACACATCGCGGCACCGCCCGACAAGGTCTATGCCGCTGTGATCACGCCCGGCCGCTGGTGGAGCCCGGTTCACACCTTTTCCAAGAATTCCGCCAACCTGTCGCTCGACGCCAAAGCCGGCGGCTGCTGGCTGGAGACGCTGCCCAGTGGCGGATCGGTCTGCCATCTGATCGTGAAATATATCGATCCGGGCAAAGTGCTGATTTTGCGCGGCGCTTTGGGTCCGCTGCAGGGGTTGGGCGTCGAGGGCGCGATGACCATCACGCTGAAGCCGGCGGGCGGCGGCACCGATCTCACCCTGGTCTACAATGTCGGCGGCTATCTGAAAGACGGCCTGGCCAGTTGGGCGCCGGCCGTCGACGCGGTGCTGGGCGAACAGGTCGCGCGGCTGAAAGCGCTGATCGAAACCGGATCGCCGGCGCCAAAGCCATGATCACGCTCTGCCGCCGCGCGCTGGACGTCCAGGGACGCGGACCGCGCGCCTGAGGGGGAACAGACGGGACGACCAGGCTGCTCCCGCGCAAAGGGGAGGTGAAATTCGTCCCGAATAGCCGTTACTCTGCCGCCATGAGCGCCAAGCGCATGCTTCTGGTCCTGTGCGCGCGGATCGGGTTCAACCCTTGAGGTCCGCCGCAGGCGCGCGCCTGCGGTTTGCCGTCCCGTATTCGTCTCTCTCCTTTTCGAAGGTGCCCGCATGGCCCCGCATGGCAGCAACCAGACCAAGCATTGGCAGGCGCTCGATGCCGCCCATCACATCCATCCGTTTTCCGACACCGCGGCGCTGAACAAGGACGGCGTGCGCGTGATCGTGCGCGGCGAGGGCGTCTATCTGTGGGACAGCGAGGGCCGGAAGATCATCGACGGGATGTCGGGGCTGTGGTGCGTGCAGGTCGGCTACGGCAACGAAGAACTCGCCGAGGCCGGCTACGAGGCGCTCAAGCGGCTTCCCTACTACAATCACTTCTTCAAGACCTCGAACCCCTGGACCATCGAGCTCGCGGCCAAGCTGGCAACGCTGCTGCCGGAAGGGCATGAGCGCATCCTGTTCGCCAATTCGGGATCGGAAGCGAACGATACGGCGCTGAAGCTGATCCGCTACTATTGGAATCTGAAGGGCAAGCCGCAGAAGAAGATCCATCTGTCGCGCGACTACGGCTATCACGGCGTGACGATGGCCGCGGCGTCGCTCTCGGGCCTGACGCCGATGCATCCGCAATGGGACCTGCCGCTACCGGGATTCGAGAAGGTGCCCGCGCCCTATTGGTATGGCGCCAAGGCGGCCGGCCATGGCGATATCGGTCCGGTGGAATTCGGCCAGCGCATTGCCAGGAAATTGGAAGAGAAGATCCTGGAACTGGGCGCGGACCGCGTCGCATCCTTTTCCGCCGAGCCGATCCAGGGCGCCGGCGGATTGATCTTCCCGCCCGAGGGCTATTGGCCGGCGGTGCAGGATGTCTGCGCGCGCCACGACGTTCTGCTGCATCTCGACGAGGTGATCACCGGCTTCGGGCGCACCGGCGCATGGTTCGGCGCGCAGAGCTACGGCATCGCGCCGGACATCATGACGATGGCCAAGGGCCTGTCGTCCGGCTACCAGCCGATCTCCGCGGTGTCGCTCGGCGCCCGCATGGCGCAGACCATTCTCAATGCCCATGAGGAGCTGGTGCACGGCTTCACCTATTCGGGTCATCCGGTGGCGAGCGCGGTGGCGCTCAAGAATCTCGAAGTGATCGAGAAGGCCGGCCTGGTGGCGCGCGCGGGATCCGAGATCGGGCCCTATCTGCAGCGCCGGCTTGGCGAGACCTTCGCCGATCATCCCATCGTCGGCGAGGTGCGCGGCAAGGGTCTGCTGGCGGCGGTGGAACTCGTGCGCGACAAGGCCGAGCGCAAATTCTTTCCCGATCCGGGGAACATCGGAACACTGTGCCGCAACTATTGTTTCGAGGACGGCCTGATCTGCCGCGCGATCCGCGACACGATGGTGCTCGCGCCGCCGCTGGTGGTTTCGCACAGCGAGATCGAGGAGATTCTCGTCAAGCTGAAATCGGCGATCGACCGCACCGCCAAGGATTGCGGCCGGCTGTGACCGCGACAACGTGCAACTCCGGAAAACTGCCTATATCGCGCGCTGAGCAGTGCGCGGGCGAAATCCCCTTGTTTTGGCGCGACAAAGCGGGATTGAAGTTTGTGGCAGATTTACATCTGTCATTAAAAATAATCCAATTATCGCTTTCTCCGAAAAAAATCTTGCAAAGTGTGGCTTCGATGCATAGCTTCAATTTCGAAGGATGAACCATCGTCCGGCAAGCACTGCCCCCCCGCTCGCAAGCCGGGCGACATCCTTCGAAGGTGCCGGTCATCCCCTCCCGGCACCCGCGCGTAAGGCGCATCCGGCGCCCGGTCGGCCCCCCGACCGGGCGTCATTTTATCCGGGGTTCAAGCAACGACGCGCCTGAGCGTGAGATTGATGCGGCCGCCGCCGGGCACCAGCGTCGAGCTCTGCGCCACCACGCGGTCGATGCCGTGGAACATCCGCCGCGCCGGCCCGCCGAACACGACCACATCGCCCGACGACAGCGTCACGCTTTGCGTCGCGCCCCGGCGCGCGGCGCCGCCGAAGCGGAACAGCGCATCGTCGCCGAGCGACACCGACACCACCGGCGCCTCCCCCACCTCCTCGCGATCCTGGTGCAGCCCCATCTTCGCCGAGCCGCGATAGAGATTGACCAGGCAGCACTGCGGCGGCGCGGCAAAACCCGCGACCGTTTCCCACAGGTCAAGAAGCGTCGGCGGAATGGCGGGCCAGGGCGTGCCGGTCACGGGATGCGTCGGCGTATAACGATAGCCCGCGATATCCGACATCCAGCCGAGCGGTCCGAAATTGGTCTCCTCGACCGAGAACGGCTTGCCGGATTTGGGCATGACGGGTTTGTAGAACGGCGCCGCTTCGGCGCGCGCCAGCACGTCGTCCAGCAGGCGGCATTGTTCCGTGCGCGAAAAATATTCGCGCCACAGCGCGACGCCGCGCGCCAGCCCAATCCGCTTCACCATTGCCAGCGATGGGGCGGTGCGCGCCGTTCGAAAATGGCCTTGAAGCTGCCGCCATGGCCGCTCTTCTCCAGCCAGTCGCGCAGCGCTTGCGGCGTATAGCTCTCGCCGATCCATTGCGCGATCGGCCGGCCCTGCGCGCTCTGCGCCGCGAAGGCGATGAACTGCTTGAGCCAGCGCTGCTCGGGCTTGGGCAGATGCAGATAGGGCCAGCGCGCGAACTGCGCCGTCGCTTCGCCCTGCGCGGACCAGCCCTTGCGGTGCAGGATATAGAGGGCGGCGGCGAGGCTGGTGCGATCCTGTCCGCCGGAACACTTGACCAGGAACGGCTTGGGCGCGGCATCGAAGGCTTCGAGCAGCGCGACCAGCATGGCGCGGGTCGGCAGATGGCGCGAATCGAGCATCACGTCGAAATGGGCGATGCCGCGCGCCTCCGTCACCCGCTTCTCGCTGCGCCACCAGCCATATCTGGGATTGGGGCCGCGCAGATTGATCAGCGCCGCGATGCCGTGACGGGCGAGGAAGGGGCCCAGGAAGCCGGCCCAGGCCTGCGCCGCGCGCGCGGCTTCGCCCGGCACGACCCAGTGAAAATTGTAGAGGACGTCACCCGGACCACGCATGGCGGATGTGTAGCGGCGCGCGCTATCATCCGCAAACGCATTGGGGGAGACGGGATGCGGCTCAGTTCCTTGGTACGATTGTGGGCCTGGACCACGCTTCTGGCGGTGGTCGCCTTTGCGATTTTGGCGGTGACCGACAGCAAGCTGAAGGCGGCGACGGGCTTCGGCACGCTGGACCTGCAGTCGGCGCGCACCGCGCTCGACGCCAAGCGCGTCTTTAGCGCCTGGATCGACCGGCAACATGCCGCCGCGGCCGGATTTGGGCTCGGCTTCGACTATCTCTTCATGCCGCTCTACGCGATGGCGTTCTATTTCTCGGCGATCCTGGCGCGCGAGGCGTTCGCGCCCAAGCGCGGCCTGGCGCGGCGCGCGATCGACTATCTCGGATTCGTGCCGCTGGTCGGCGCCGTCGCCGACGCGGTCGAGAACGGCCTGGAGTTCACCATGCTGTCGGGCGGCGCGACCGACGCGCTGGCGGCCGACGCCTTCGCGGCGACGCAGGTAAAATTCGTGTGTTTCTACGTCGGACTGGCGCTGCTGCTCGCGGGCGTCGCGGGTTTCGTCAAACTGCGCCGGCCGAAGAAAGAAGACGAGGCATGACGGCGCATTGGGCGTTCTTCCTCGCGGCATCCGCGCTGCTCGCGGTGACGCCGGGGCCCGGCATCTTCTACGTCGCGGCGCGCACGCTGAGCGGGGGGCGGCGCGAGGGCCTGCTCTCCATCGCCGGCACGGCGGTGGGCGGGCTGGTGCATGTGTGCGCCGGCGCCGTCGGCGTGTCGGCCCTGCTGATGGCGAGCGCGCAAGCGTTCACCGTCCTCAAGTTTGCCGGCGCGCTCTATCTCGTCTGGCTCGGGATCAAGACGATCCGCGAATCCGGCGCGGAGGAAGCGCTTTCGTCCACGCCGTCGCGCCGCGCGTTCCGCGACGGGGTCGCGGTGGAGGCGTTCAATCCCAAGACCGCGATGTTCTTCCTTGCCTTCATCCCGCAATTCATCGATCCGGCGCATTCGGTTGCGCTGCAGTTCGCGGCGCTCGGCGTCGTGTCGGTGGCGTTCAACTGTCTTGCCGATATCGCGGTGGCGCTGGCGGCGACGCGCATGCGCGCCCGGTTCCTGGGGCCCGATCTGCTGCGCTGGACCAAGCGCGTGTCGGGCGCGGTGATGTGCGGGCTCGGCGTGTCGCTGGCGCTGGTGCGTCCTTCGACAAGCTCAGGATGAGGAAATCCTGTTACTCCTCATGCTGAGCTTGTCGAAGCATGAGGAGGCGGGGATCGCTGACGGCTCTAACTGAGCGTCTTTCCCATCCGGATCAGCGGCACGCGTACGCCCGACGGCGTGTCGCTCTCGAACGCTTCGATGTCGTGATAGCCGCAGGCGCGATAGAGCGGTACGCCGGCCAGGGTGGCGGCCAGTTCGACGCGCGCGAAGCCCGCCTGCGCCGCCGCCGCTTCGCAGAGCTGGAGCACGAGGCGGCCGACGCCGCGCCGGGCGAAATCGGGATGCGTGTACATCGCGCGCACCCGCGCCGCGTCCGTCATGGGATCGAGCAGCGCCGCATCGCGCCCGGCGGTGTGATCGCCGCCGAACAACGTCGCGCGCCGGCTCCAGCCGCCGCAGCCGGCGATCGCGCCATCGCTCTCCACGACGAAATAGGTGCCGTCTGCGATCAATTGCGTGTCGAGGCCCATGATCGAGAACGACGCCGCCACGGCCTCAGGCGCCAGGAACGGTTCGAGCAGTTCGCCGATGGCGCGCCGCATCAGCGGTTTGAGAGTGTCGATGTCGTCGGCTCGCGCCACGCGATGCCGCAGGAGATTCGCCATGGCGGCAGTGTCGCGCGGGCGGCCGCGCGCATTCAACCTAGATCCGGAAGGTCAGGTCCACCGAGCCGAACTGGTCGGCGGACGCCTGGGTGCCGAATTCCTTGGTGCGAAACACATGCGTGAAGGACAGGCGCGTTCCGCCGAACTGCAGGACCGCGCCGATCTGCACGTCGCCGACGAAGATTCGCTTGCTGACGCTGGGGCTCGCTTCGAAGCTGTTGCCGTCGAGGAAGATGTTGCGCCCCACCGCACGGCCGTCCACGCCGGCGAAGGCATAGGCGCTGAGCGCGCCGTTCGGCTCGAAAAAGCTGCTGCCCGGCAGGCTGGGTTCGAGGCGGGGCGGCCCAAAATCGTCCGGCAGGTTGATGCCCACCCGCGCCATCGCGCCGGCATTCGCGTAGTCATAGGCATTGCCCACCGCGAAACCGGCATGCGGCTCGAGATCGACGAACAGGCCAAGGATCGATTTGGGCGGAATGAGCTTCCAGCTGCGTTCGTAGAACACGTTGCCGATCGGCTCGCCATGCAGCTGGTAATGCCAGCCGAGCGCCTTCTGGTCGCCGAGCACGGTGTGCACCCAGTTCTGCGCGTCCGCCGCGAACGAGGAGGGCCCGATGACGCCGAGTTGAAGTTCGGCCTGGTCCAGATGGGTGTCCGAATTCGAAAGAATGCCCATGCCGACATACAGATATCCCGCATAGGGGCGGTCGGCGGGGTTGGGCACGACCAGAGCGGTGTTTCGCGGCGTGAAGATGTCTTGTCCGAGCGCATAGTTGGTCCGCACCTCCCCCGTGCTTCCGAAGAACGGCAGGTGATGGGCGAAATTCTCCAGCCAATGGGGCGTGTCTTGCGGCGCCGTCGTGTAGTTGAGCGCGACCCCGTTGGTGTAGTGCTGATCGGTGTTGAAGAAGATGTCGTTCTCGAACTGGATCGAGAGCGCGCCGGAACGCGTGTCTTCCGCCGGCGCGGCCGCGGCCAGGCTGGAAATCGGCATCGCCGCCACAGTGGCGGCCCATAGAAATCTGCGCATGCGTCGTGCCCCGTGCTGCAATGCAAAGCATCTCGCGGGCGGTTCGGTTTCACGCCATGCCGCCGCATGCGGGGATATTTCCGCCCGGTCCTTGACCCGCAAGGCTCCCTCAGTATATTGCGCGGCTTCCGAAGGCCTAGGGTTCTTCGGGAAAGCAAGCTTTTTCAAGGACTTAGGTCATGTTCGCGGTTATCCGCACCGGCGGCAAACAGTACAAAGTGGCCAAGGACGACGTCCTGGTCATCGAAAAGGTTGCCGGCGACGTCGGTTCGACCCTGACGATCGGCGAAGTCCTGATGCTGGGCGGCGACAGCCTCACGCACGGCGCGCCCCTGATTTCCGGCGCTTCGGTCGCCTGCGAGATCCTTAGCCACGGCAAGGGCGAGAAGGTCATCGCCTTCAAGAAGAAGCGCCGCAAGAACACCCATCGCAAGCGCGGTCACCGCCAGCCCTTCACCAAGGTGAAG
>CAZMHP010000050.1:0-15996 GCA_964566095.1 uncultured Rhizobium sp.
CTGCTCGGCAAGCCCAATCCGTTCAACTGGTACTACCAGACCGAAGGCCAGCAGCACATGAACGGGCGCAGCCTCTACTGGCCGCGCGGCAAGGGCTGGGGCGGCTCGTCCTCGATCAACGGCATGATCTACATCCGCGGCCATGCCCGCGACTATGACGGCTGGCGGCAGATGGGCCTGGAGGGTTGGTCGTTCGCCGACGTGCTGCCCTATTTCAAGCGCGCCGAGCACAACGAGAACGGCGGCGACGACTTCCACGGCGGCGAGGGCCCGTTGCGCGTCTCCAACGGCCGCTCCGACAATCCCTTGTTCCGTGCCTTCGTCGAGGCCGGTGCCGAAGCGGGCTTCAAGCGCACGGCGGATTTCAACGGCTTTCAGCAGGAGGGCTTCGGCCCCTATCAGCTCACCATCCACGAAGGCGCGCGCTGGAGCGCCGCCAAGGGCTATCTGACGCCGATCCTGGGGCGCAAGAACCTCACCGTCGAAAGCAATGCGCATGTCAGCCGCATCCTGTTCGACGGCAAGCGCGTCGGCGGCGTCGAGTTCGTCCAGAACAAGCAGAAGCTCGGCGTGACGGTGACGCGCGAATGCCTGCTCAGCGGCGGCGCGGTGAACTCGCCGCAGACGCTGCTGCTCTCGGGCATCGGCGATCCGGCGATCCTCAAGCGCTTCGACATTCCCGTGATCGCCGACCTCAAGGGCGTGGGCCGGAATCTGCAGGACCATCTCGACGCCTCGGTGCAGTACGAGTCGAGCCAGCCGATCACGCTCCACAGCCAGTCCAATCCGCTCAACGCGCTCAAGACCGGGCTCAACTACATGCTGTTCAAGAAGGGGTTGGCGACCGGCCAGGGCCTGGAAAGCGGCGCCTTCCTCAAGAGCCGGCCGGATCTGGAAAACCCCGACCTGCAATATCACTTCATCGCCGCGCTGATGATGGATCACACCCGCAAGAAGGCCGACCGGCACGGCTTCATGGCGCATGTGTGCCAGCTGCGCCCGCAAAGCCGCGGCTACATCTCGCTCAAATCGGCCGATCCGCTGGTGGCGCCGATCATCCAGCCCAACTATCTGGAGGCCGAGGAAGACCGCCGCGCGATGCGCGAGGGCGTGAAGATCGCGCGCGACGTCTTCGCCCAGTCCGCCTTCGATCCCTTTCGCGGGCCGGAACTGTGGCCCGGCGCGCATGTGCGCAGCGACGATCAGATCGACGCCTGGGTCCGCAAGACCGCCGAGACGATCTATCACCCGGTGGGCAGCGCCAAGATGGGCAAGGATTCCGAAAGCGTGGTCGATGCCGCGCTCAAGGTCTATGGCGTCGAAGGCCTGCGGGTGATCGACGCCTCGGTGATGCCGACTCTGGTCAGCGGCAACACCAATGCGCCGACCATCATGATCGCGGAAAAGGCCTCGGACATGATCCTCGGCAAGGCGCCCCTGCCGCCGCTCCAAGTTCCCGTGGCCGAGGACCGCGCCCGGGCCGCGGAATAACGCGCCGCCCTTTGACGGCGATCAAGCAAGGCTGACATGCCCGCGCGGCATGATCGGTCGCTTGCAGTCGGACAATTCGGACACATCTTTGGACTATCTTCGGATTTCGGCCGCCGACGCGCTTTTGCGCCCCGACCGGCAGGAGTAGGCTCATGATCGGCATGAAACGCATATCCATCCTCGCCCTCGCCCTGGTGCCGTTCCTGGCGCCCGCCGGCGCGCAAAACCAGCGCTATCCGGTTCAGACGATCAATTTCGATCTGTGGTGCCAGGAGACGCAGCATCTGGCGCCCGATCGCTGCGACAAGCGCCTGCCGGACGACGAGGCCGCGTTCGAGGCCTATCGCGCGAAAGTGGAGAAGTACGAGATTCCCTATCTCAAGGGCCAGGAGAGCGGCGCGCAGCTCGACCGCACCATCCTGCACAGCGATCCGGTGGACAATCCGGTGAACCAGAACTCCTCGGCCGCCGATCAGCAGCCGGTCAACCCGGCCAACCCGCCGAAACCTTAGCGTCCTCTCCCGCGAGCGGGAGAGGACGCAAAATCCTGCACTTGGCGAAGCGCGTAGCGAAGCCAAGTGCTTGGATTTTGCTAGGTGAGGGGAAGAGATCGATGCTAGCCCTCACCCGAAATTCGCTCCGCGAATTTCGACCTCTCCCGCGAGCGGGAGAGGTTAGGCCGACCCCTTGAACTCTGCGATACAGAGCTTATAACTCTGTATCACAGAGTGAAAGATCGACATGTCTCCTGATCCCAGTTCCGCCGATCGCGAAGAAGCCGGCGACCTGCTCAAGGGCGTCGCCGGCGTCGAGCGGCGCACGCGCGAGATATTGGTCTACGGCCGCGCCGGCGATTACCTCATCCTGTGGGGCGCGCTCTGGGCGCTGGGCTACGGCTTCGGCGAGCATCTGTGGCCCTACACGCATGCTTTCTGGCTAACGCTCGACGCGATCGGCATCGCCGGCACATCGCTCATCACCTATCGCACGGCAAGCTGCAGCGCTCCGGAGCGCCGGTTCGTTTTCGTGCGGCCGCTGATCGGCGTCGTGGTGCTGATCGCATTCGGCTCGTTGTGGATCTGGCTTGCCCATTTCGGTGACCGCGAACAATCGGCGTTCTGGCCGACGCTGTGCGGCGCGCTGCTCTTCGTGTTCGGGCTGTGGGCCGGCCGCGCCCTGTCGATCGCCGCGGCGATCGTCGTCGCCCTGACGCTCGCCGGCTATTTCTGGGCCGGTGCGTGGTTCGACCTGTGGCTCGCCGTCACCTGCGGCGGCGCACTCGTCCTCGGCGGATTGTGGCTGAGGCGCTGACATGGTCGACGAGGTCATTCATCAGTCCATGCGGCTGAAGATCATGTCGTCGCTCAACGTGCTGTCGCGCGGCGACTGGCTCGATTTCTCGCGCCTCAAAGCGGTCCTTCAGACCACCGACGGCAATCTCGGCGCCCATCTCGATACCCTATCCAAGGCCGGCTACATCACGATCGAAAAGCGCCTGGACGGCAGCCGTCCCCAGACACGCGTCAAGGCGACGGCCGCGGGTCGCCGCGCCTTTGCCGATCACGTCGCCTATCTGCGCGACATCCTCGATTCCGCTCCGGAGCAATCATGAACCTTCTCAAAGCGCTCAAACCTCTGATCGAGGATCTCGCCTCGACCATCGTCTTCGCGATCCTGATCGCGATCACCGGCAACGTGTACATCGCGACCGGCATCGGCATAGCCGTGGGCATCGGCCAGGTCGCGATTCAGAAGCTGCGCGGCAAAGAGATCGCCCTGATGCAGTGGACCAGCCTGGCGCTCGTCATCGTGTTCGGCACGCTGACGCTCTACTTCCACGATCCGCGCTTCGTGATGGTGAAGTTCACCATTGCCCATCTGGTGGTTGCCGCGGCCATGCTCAAGCCAAACTGGATGAGCCGCTACCTGCCGCAGATCGTCACCGACACGCTATCCGTGCGCGAACTCACGCTCTACAGCGCGTTGTGGCCGCTGTTGATGGTCGGCCTTGCCATCGCCAACCTCTATGTCGGGCTCGTCATGGGACAAGTCGCGTGGGAATGGTTCCTGGGCGTCGTCTCGCCGTCCGCGCCCTGGGTCCTGTTCGCGATCCAATATCTCGCGATCCGCACCCATGTGCGCGCGATCCTGCGCCGGCGCGCGCCGCAGGCGGCGTGACGGGCGCCTAGAGCAATTCCAGGAAAAGTGCGAAGCGTTGGTACGCTGTTGCTTCCAACTCCGTCCGGAATTGCGACCAAATAATAACTTAGAACGGTTCACCGATTCCATGAAGCGGTGAACCGTTCTAGACCGGTTCCAGGCGCCCCAGCCCCTTGCCCAGCCTCTTGATCAGATCGAGCGCCGCTTCGTCGGCGAAGTGCACCGTGGCGGGACGGCTCTGCGAGACGACGAGGCGCAGATGCGGTGCGCGCGGATGGTTGCGCAGCGACGGCAGCCCGGTCGGCGGCGGCGGCGGCGGCGGCAGGTTGTCGTAGGAGGGGAGCGGATCGTCCTCGCGGATGAACTGGGTGGCGGCGAGGCGCTGGAAGGCGATGGGCTTGCCGCCGAGCGCGGCATGGTCGCCCAGGATCTGGATCATGCCGATGAAGCGGGTCGGCTCTTCGCCGTTGAAGCTGATGGGCGCGAGCACGGTCTCGAGTTCGACCATGCCGCATTCGGTGTTGGCGCCGATGGAGGACAGGCAGACCGGCTGTCTCATCTTGAGCGCCTGGCGCAGCAGCGAGGCCAGCGCGAGGCTCGATTGCGCCTCCCAATGGCTGAGGAAGCCCGTGCCCTTGAGTTCGAAGCCGAAGCGTTCGCACAGCGAGGTGCCGGCGAGGCGATAGATCGGGCGCTGCGGATTCTCGACGTCGAGGATGAAGACATGCGACAGCATGCGCTTGATGGCGCGCGGATCGATGTCGGTCTGATCGGGCACCGCGCGGCCTTTGCGCAGGCGGCTCCAGTAACCCACCAGCAGATGGCTGTTCTTGTGCTTCATGGCCCCGACCGTCCCATTGCGCTGAGGCGTTCCCGTTTCGGAACGCCGATTTGCTGTTGGACGAGGGGGAGAGCGAGGACCGTGCCAGAAGGCAGGGATCAGGTATCAGGGATCAGAGGAGCCACGCGCTATTCTGATACCTGATACCTGACTACGGACCGAAATAGGGCACGTCGCGCGATTTGAGCAGCGGCGTCAGGATCAGTCCCATCGCGAAACCGCCGACATGCGCCCACCAGGCAACGCCGGGCTCCGATGGCGGCGTGATCGCCGCCGTCACGAGCTGCAGCGCGAACCAGAAGCCGATCACCCACACAGCGCGGATCCACAAGGGATAAAGAATGATGCCGAGCGTCAGCAGCGTGTGCACGCGGGCGCGCGGGTAGATCAGCATGTAGGCGGCGAGCACGCCCGAGATCGCGCCCGACGCGCCGACCACCGGCGTGTGCGAGGTGGGATCCATCGCCACCAGGGTCAACGCCGCCGCGACGCCGCAGGCCAGGTAGAACACGGTGAATTTCACGTGTCCCATGGCGTCTTCGATGTTGTTTCCGAAAATCCAGAGATAAAGCATGTTGCCGCCGATGTGCAGCCAGCCGGCGTGCAGGAACATCGACGTCAAAATCGTCGCCCAGACCGGCAGGCCGAGCGCCACCGGTTGCTCCGGCGACGAATGGGTAAAGGTGTTGGGCGTGAAGCCGAACGCCGTCAGCGCCTCGTCGGCGCGCGTGCCCAGCGCCAATTCCCAGAAGAATGCCAGGACGCAGAGCAGGATGATGGCGACGGTGACCACCGGCCTCAGGCGCGCCGGATTTTCGTCCGAGAGCGGGATCATGGCCCGATCCTCGCGAGGAAAGTCCCGGCGATTGTGCCAAATCGGGGCGCGAACCGCCCGGCACGCCGGCCCGGCACTGGCACAATTCCTGAAGCGGAGCGCGCAGACATTAAGGCTTTGTCCGATTTGTGGGCGAATCGCCCGCCGGCCAAGCCCTAGTTTAGTGGGACCGAAGGAGCACACCATGCCGCGTCAGACCAGAAGCACCATCGCCGCGATTGCTGGCATGGCGCTGATCCTTGCGCCGCTGTCGCCGGCCATGGCCGGCGGCACGGGCGGCGGCTATGGCGGCGGTCACTCCACGCCCGATTGCCCGAACATGGGCGGACATACGCCGCCTCCGCCCCCGAGCTACAAGAACATCAACATCAATAAGAACATCAACATCTTCAAGCCGGTGGTGATCGACAAGAACATCAACATCAACAAGAACGTCATCATCAACAAGAACATCGTGATCAACAAGGTCAACGCCTACGCCGCGGCGGAAGCGGTGGCGAGCGCCAGCGCCAATGCCGGTTCGAACGCCGGCGCCAATGCGGGCGCCCAGACGATCGTCTATGCCGGCAGCTACCAGATCATCAACTACAACAACCGCGGCGGCGGCGGTGCCATCGCGATCGCGGCGGTTCATGCCGGCGGCGCCTGCCACATGCAGGAAGCCACGGTCGTCAAGTCGATCCACGCGGTTTGCGTGTCGTTCGAGGGACGCGAATACGCCGCCTCGCACATGGTCGGCGACACCTGGATCGAGGCAGGTTATGAGGGCGAGATCGCGCGCTGCATTCCCGGCTCGCATCTGAAGGTGACCATCGGCGACGTCCTGCAATCCGATCAGGGCATGGCCGGCACCTATGAGCACGGACAGGTGATCGAGTGCGGCGAACACGAGGCGCTGCGCCACTTCAAGGACGGCATGGTCAAATGCGCGCCGGCGATCCCGGTTCCGGACTGCACCGAGCGCACCAATCTGCGTCGTTACGGCAGCGGCGATTTCTTCTTCTCCTTCCGCGCCAAGGTCTGCGTGAGCGAAACGCGCACCTCGGAAGCGGCGACCGAGGCGACCGAAGTCGGCGGCATGAGCCTGGACGGCGGCGTCGGCGACACTTCGCCTTAGGATTGTCTTATCTTACACTGTCATGGCCCGCCGGAGAGCGGGCCACCCAGCTGGCGCGCTCACACTTTCTACGACTCAGGCTGCGTCATCTGGATGGCCCGCAGTTGCGGGCCATGACAATTTTGATGGCTGGCTTGAAAGCAGTCTCGAGCAAATTCTGAACCATTCCTTAAACCAAACGATGGACCATGGCCGCGCCGCCGGCCATGGTCTTTTCGTTGTCCGCTATCGCTCTTTCGCTGCGCACCGGCACGTTCCTGACCAAGGAGCGCGTGCGGCTTTGGGCCATCGCGTTCCTCGCCGGCTTCGTGCCCGCAATCGCCTGGCTGATCGTCTCCGCCCACGGCAATGTCGACTATGCCGGACGGCCGCTGGGCACGGACTTCTCCAGTTTCTACGCGGCCGGCAAACTCGCGCTCGGCGGTCATTCGCCTTACGACCAGCGGGCGCTGCATCACATGCAGCAAGCCCTGTTCGGCACGACGACGCCCTACTACGCCTTCGCCTATCCACCCATCTTTCTGTTACTGGCCGGCCCTCTAGCGGCGCTTCCCTATTTCGCGGCGTTGATCGTGTGGCAGGGCGCGAGCCTGGCCCTCTACGTCTTCGCGATGGCGCGGCTGCGCCGCAGGCTGGGCGCGGCGATTGCCCGCGATACTATTTTCTTCGCACTCGTCCTCGGTTTCACCGCGACCTTCGTCAATCTCACCCATGGCCAGAACGGATTTCTCGCCGCCGGCCTTCTGGCACTGGCGCTGTCGCTGCTGGACGAGAACGCCTGGGCGGCCGGAATCTGTTTCGGCCTCATGGCGTTCAAGCCGCAGCTCGGCCTGCTCATCCCCTTCGCCCTCGTCGCGGGCGGACGGTGGCGCAGCTTCGCCGCCGCCGGCGCGACCGTTGCCTGTCTCGTCGCCCTCAGCATTGCGGTCTTCGGTGTACAAAGCTGGCCCGCCTTCTTCGCCGCCGCCGCCTTCTCGCAGCACGCGATCCTCGACGCGGGCGCGGTCGGCTACGACAAGATGGTCAGCGTGTTCGCCTGGATGCGCCTGTGGCGTCTGCCGCCGAGCGTCGCGTATGGCACGCAGATCGTCGCAGCGCTCGCGGTCCTCGCGGCCACGATCCGTCTATGGTCTTCCGCCGCCGACATGCGGACCAAGAGCGCGGGCCTCTGCCTTGGCCTGCTGCTCGTCACGCCCTTCGCGCTCGACTACGACCTGATGTTGCTGGCACCCGCGCTTCTTTTGATGGCGGCGCAGGCGCGCAGGCGCGGCCTTGCGCCCTATGAGGCAGCGCTGCTCGCCCTGCTCTGGGCCATGCCCATCGCGGCAAGACCGATTGCCGCCGCCACCGGCCTGCCGCTCGCCGTTTGGGCGGTGGCGACCGCTTTCATGTTTGTTGCCGGGACGTCAGAACGCCGCGCCTGAGCTGCGCTTGCGAAGGGCAAGTCGGCTGCTATTGTGCCGGCCATCCCGTCATTCCCAGCATCAGGACAGCCCATGAACATCCACGAATATCAGGCCAAGGAGGTTCTCCGCGGCTTCGGCGCTCCCGTGCCGCGCGGCAAGGCGGCCTTCACGGTCGCCGAAGCGGTCGCCGCCGCGAAGGAACTGGGCGGGCCGGTCTGGGTGGTGAAGGCGCAGATCCATGCCGGCGGGCGCGGCAAGGGCGGCGGCGTGAAAGTCGTCAAATCCATCGAAGACGTTGAGAAGGAAGCCAAGCGCATGCTCGGCATGACGCTGGTGACGCATCAGACCGGGCCGCATGGCCGCGTCGTCAAGCGGCTCTACATCGAGGACGGCTCGGCGATCGACCGCGAGCTTTATCTCTCGGCCCTGGTCGACCGCGCCACGTCCCGCGTCGCCTTCATCGCCTCGACCGAAGGCGGCATGGACATCGAAGAGGTGGCGCACAAGACGCCCGACAAGATCAAGACCTTCCAGATCGAACCGGCCGTCGGCTATTCACCCTATGTCGGGCTCGAGATCGCGACCGCCTTGAAGCTGAAGGGCGATGCCGCCAAGCAGGTCGGCGGCGTGATCAAATCGCTCTACGACGCGGTGATCGCCAAGGACATGAGCCTTCTGGAGATCAACCCGCTGGTCCTGACCAAGGACGGCAAAGTCATCTGCCTCGACGCCAAGATCAATTTCGACGACAACGCGCTCTATCGCCACAAGGACATCCAGGCGCTGCGCGACCTCGACGAGGAAGACCCGATGGAGGTCGAGGCGTCGAAATACGATCTCTCCTACATCAAGCTCGACGGCGAGATCGGCTGCATGGTCAACGGCGCGGGCCTCGCCATGGCGACGATGGACATCATCAAGCTCTATGGCAGCGAGCCGGCAAACTTCCTCGACGTCGGCGGCGGCGCGAGCAAGGAGAAGGTGACGGCCGCGTTCAAGATCATCGTCAGCGATCCCAATGTGAAAGGCATCCTGGTCAACATCTTCGGCGGCATCATGAAATGCGACATCATCGCGGAAGGCATCATCGCCGCCGCCAAGGAGGTGTCGCTGAAAGTGCCGCTGGTGGTGCGCCTGGAAGGCACCAATGTGGAACTCGGCAAGAAGATCCTGGCCGACAGCGGCCTTCCCATCGTCTCCGCCAACGACCTCGCCGACGCGGCGCAGAAGATCGTGAAAGCGGTGAAGGGGTGAGCGCGACGCTGTGCGTCGTCGTCAATCCTCCCCCCGAAGGGGGGAGGTCGCCGGGCAAAGCCCGGCGGGTGGGGGGAGTCTGATGCCGTTCACTTTCTCACCCGCGCAGACGGCGCGCGCACGCGAGTTGCGCCGGGCGATGACCAGACATGAAGTGAAGCTCTGGGTCTTCCTACGCGACAGTGCGCTGGGCTTTCCGTTTCGCCGCCAGCATCCCGTCGGCCCCTACTTTCTGGATTTCTACTGCCCGCCCGCGAAACTCGCCGTGGAACTGGACGGCAGTCAACACGGGACGCCGGATGCCCGCCGCCACGACGAGGCCCGCACCCGCTTCCTGGCGAGAAAAAACATCACGGTGCTCCGCTTCTGGAATCACGAATTGAACGGCAATCTCGAAGGCGTTCTGGAGGGCATCCGCCGTGCGCTTCCGACGCCCCCCACCCGCCCGGCTTCGCCGGGCGACCTCCCCCTTTCAGGGGGAGGACAAGAACCACGACAACTCCACTGAGAGTACAAATTCCATGTCCATCCTCGTCGACAAGAACACGCGCGTCATCACCCAGGGCTTCACCGGAAACCAGGGCACGTTCCATTCCGAGCAGGCCATCGCCTACGGCACCAAGATGGTCGGCGGCACCTCGCCCGGCAAAGGCGGCTCGACGCATCTGGGCCTTCCCGTGTTCGACACGGTGCGCGAGGCCAAGGAGGCGACCGGCGCCACGGCGAGCGCGATCTATGTGCCGCCGCCCTTCGCCGCCGACGCGATCCTCGAAGCCATCGACGCGGAAATTCCACTGATCGTCTGCATCACCGAAGGCATCCCGGTACTCGACATGGTGAAGGTCAAGCGCGCGCTGTCGGGTTCGAAGTCGCGGCTGATCGGACCCAACTGTCCCGGCGTGATCACGCCCGGCGAGTGCAAGATCGGCATCATGCCCGGCCACATCCACCGCCGCGGCACGGTCGGCATCGTGTCGCGCTCCGGCACGCTGACCTATGAGGCGGTGGCGCAGACCACGGCGGTCGGCCTCGGCCAGACCACCTGTGTCGGAATCGGCGGCGATCCGGTGAAGGGCACCGAGCACATCGAAGTGCTGGAGATGCTGCTGGCCGACCCCGAAACCAAGAGCATCATCATGATCGGCGAGATTGGCGGCAGCGCCGAGGAAGACGCAGCCGACTTCGTCAAGCACAACAAGACCAAGAAGCCGATGGTTGGATTCATCGCCGGCGTCACGGCGCCCCCCGGCCGACGCATGGGCCATGCCGGCGCGATCATCTCCGGCGGCAAGGGCGACGCCAATTCCAAGATCGAGGCGATGAAGGCGGCCGGAATCCGCGTCTCGCTCAATCCGGCGGCGCTCGGCACCACGCTGGTGGAGCTGCTGAAGGGGAACTAACCTGGCGCCTTGGCCAATACCGATTTCGGCTGGCCGATGTTGCGCAGCAGGCGCTGCATCGGCCGTTCGAAGACATTATAGCTGAGCGCGCCCAGCCCGATCAGCACGACATAGAACGCGCCCAGCACCCAGCCCTGCATGAACACCTGCGGCTCCCAGTCGAGCCGATCGGCGATCAACGCGAGCGCGAGCTGCATCGGAAAATGCAGCAGATAGGTCGCGTAGCTGATGTCGCCGAGGAACCCCAGCACCGCCCAGTGCCTTTTGTCCGCGCGCTCGCGCATCGCCAGCGCCAGCACGGTCAGCGGGCACAACACGAAATCGAACATCAAGAGAAAGCGCGCATTGCTCTCGCCGCCGGCCAGCAGCGGGCTGTCGACATAGAGCATCGCGAACAGCGTCGCCCAGCCCGCGACCGCGGCGAGACCGAGGCCCCGCGCGATCGCGGTGGCCTGGGGATGCTCGCGCAGGCTCCGCCACACACCGACCATCACGCCGCCCATGAAGAAGCCGATGAAGCCGCGCGCTATGTGCTCGTCGATCCACAGCATCGGCACCGCGGCCAGCGCGATCAGGATCGCGCGCCAGCCGGCACGCACGCCCAGCCGACAGGCGACAAAAAACACCGCATAGAGCAGGCATTCGAGCGACACCGACCACGCCGGGCCGTTGAAGCTCTGGGGGCTAAGCGGATACCAGTTCTGCACCAGGAAGAGCTGCGCCAGGAAATGCGGCGCGTCGTTCGCGTCGTAGATGAAGAAGCCGTCGTTCATCCGGAAGAACACATACTGCATGATCGCCACCGCGATCAGCAGCACGACGTGCAACGGATAGAGCCGCGAGGCCCGCAACTGCGCGAAGCGCAAGGGCCCGACGCCGCGCTGGCGGATCGCCTCGCCGTAGAGCCAGAAGAACACGAAGCCCGAGAGCACGAAGAACAGATCGACGGCGGCCCAGCCCTGGACGTAGAGCGGCTTGAATAGCCAGTAGAGCGGCTGTTGATCGCGGCTCCAGCCCGCCATCCAGTCGCCGTCGATGGCGAAGAAGTGCTGCCAGTGCCAAAACACGATGGAGAGCGCCGCGATCCCGCGCAGCGCGTCCAGCGATGTCAGCCGCTTGGGTTCCATGGCCCCCTCTTAGCCTTGCGCCGCCACGATGCCGACGGAAATCGCTGTGACGTTGATCGGGCGCAGCGCGTCATCCCGCTGTCGCAATTGCGCCATCGCACACCCATATTTAACGCTAAGAAGCGTTGAATTGGCGCCCCAACGGCGCTACCACGCCAGCCCACGGTTCTCATCCGCAACGGATCGGCCGGACCCAACAAGCCCGGCCCCTAAGACTCTGAAATGACAAGCCAATCATCGCCTCTCGCCCGCGGCTCCAACGACTTGCTGGAGGCGACCTCGTTCCTTTCGGGGACCAACGCGGCCTTCGTCGAATCCCTCTATGCCCAGTATCTCGAAAACCCCGATGCCGTCGACCAAAGCTGGCGTGCCTATTTTTCGAGCCTTGGTCAGACCGCGCTCGATCCGGCCCAACTCGGCCGCGGCCCGGAATGGCGGCGGGACAAGAAACCACAATTGGAGAATGGCGATCTCGTCGGTGCGCTGACCGGCCAATGGCCGGCCCGGAAGGGGCAGGCCAGCGAGGCCGATCTGCACAAGGCGGCGCAGGATTCGATCCGCGCCATTCAGCTCGTGCGCGCCTACCGCGTCATCGGCCATCTCGAAGCCGATCTCGATCCGCTCAAGATCACGCCCAAGCAGCCGCATCCGCAACTCGAGCCGTCCTTCTACGGTTTTCATGCCGAGGATCTGGACCGGCCGATCTTCCTCGACGGCGTCATGGGATTGTCGACCGGCACGCCGCGCCAGGTGACCGAGATTCTCAAGCGCACCTATTGCGGCCGCATCGGCTACGAGTTCATGCACATCAACGACGCCGAGCAGAAGGACTGGCTGCAGCGCCGCATCGAAGGCCCCGACAAGGAGATCGTGTTCTCGCCCGAAGGCAAGAAGGCGATCCTCAACAAGCTGGTCGAGGCGGAGGGCTTCGAGAAGTTCGGGTCCCTGCGCTTCCTCGGCACCAAGCGTTTCGGGCTCGACGGCGGCGAGGCGATGGTCCCGGCGCTGGAGCAGATCATCAAGCGCGGCGGCCAGCTCGGCGTGAAGGAAATCGTCATCGGCATGGCGCATCGCGGGCGCCTGAACGTGCTCGCCAACGTCATGGGCAAGCCCTATCGCCAGCTCTTCCACGAATTCTCCGGCGGCAGCGCCAATCCGAGCGAGGTCCAGGGTTCGGGCGACGTGAAATACCACCTCGGCGCGTCGTCCGACCGTTCCTTCGACAATCACAACGTCCATCTCTCGCTGACCGCCAACCCGTCGCATCTGGAGGCGTCCGACCCCGTCGTGCTGGGCAAGGCGCGCGCCAAGCAGCAACAGCTCGAGGACACGGCCGGGCGCACCAGCGTCCTGCCGCTGATCCTGCACGGCGATGCCGCCTTCGCCGGCCAGGGCGTGGTGGCCGAGTGTTTCGCGATGAGTGGGACGAGAGGCTTCAACACCGGCGGCACGGTCCACTTCATCATCAACAACCAGATCGGCTTCACCACCTCGCCGGCGTTCTCGCGCTCCTCGCCCTATTGCACCGACATCGCGCTGATGGTGCAGGCGCCGATCTTCCACGTGAACGGCGACGATCCGGAGGCCGTCGTGCATTGCGCCCGCATCGCCACCGAATTCCGCCAGCTGTTCCACAAGGACGTGGTGATCGACATGGTGTGCTATCGCCGTTTCGGCCATAACGAGACGCTGGAACCGACCTTCAGCCAGCCCTTGATGTACAAGGCGATCAAGGATCATCCCAGCACGCTGGTGCTCTACACCAGAAAGCTGGTCGCCGAAGGCACGCTGACGCAAGCCGAGGCGGACGAGATGCTGAAGGCCTTCACGGCCCGGCTCGATGCGGAGCTCACGGCGTCGAAGACTCACAAGCCGGAGCATGCCGACTGGCTCGACGGTCGCTGGTCGGGCCTCGGCGTCGCGACGGCGGGCGACCGCCGCGGCGAGACCGCGGTGCCGCTCGATCTGGTGCGCGAGGCCGGCGCCGCGCTGACCCGCGTGCCGGAGGGCTTCAACCTGCACAAGACGGTGGCGCGCAACCTGGAAGCCAAAGCCGCGATGTTCGCGTCCGGCGAGGGCTTCGACTGGGCCACGGCGGAAGCGCTCGCCTTCGGCACGCTGATGCTGGAAGGCATGCCGATCCGGTTCTCGGGTCAGGATTCGACGGAAG
Organism: uncultured Rhizobium sp.; assembly: GCA_964566095.1. Taxonomy (GTDB): domain Bacteria; phylum Pseudomonadota; class Alphaproteobacteria; order Micropepsales; family Micropepsaceae; genus Rhizomicrobium. Next base: position 13,802 of record CAZMHP010000050.1, read on the forward strand.
GCACGTTCAGCCAGCGCCATGCGGCCCTCGTCGATCAGGAGACCGAGAAGCGCTATTACCCGTTGGCGAACATCCGCGACGGCCAGGCGCCGTTCGAGATCATCGACTCGCTGCTCTCCGAAGAGGCCGTGCTCGGTTTCGAGTACGGCTATTCCTCGGCCGAGCCCAAGGCGCTGACGCTGTGGGAGGCGCAGTTCGGCGATTTCGCCAACGGCGCGCAGGTCATCATCGACCAGTTCATCGCCTCGGGCGAACTCAAATGGCTGCGTATGTGCGGCCTCGTCATGCTCCTGCCGCACGGCTATGAGGGCCAGGGGCCGGAGCATTCCTCCGCCCGGCTGGAGCGCTATCTGCAGCTTTGCGCCCAGGACAACATCCAGGTCTGCATGCCGACCACGCCGGCGAACTACTTCCACGTCCTGCGCCGCCAGATGCACCGGCCGTTCCGCAAGCCGCTGATCCTGATGACGCCAAAATCGCTTCTGCGCCACAAGAAGTGCACCTCGTTCCTGGCCGATTTCGGCCCCGGCTCGTCCTTCCATCGCGTGCTGCGCGATCAGGCCGAAGCGGTGCCCGGCGCCTGGACGACCAGGCTGGTCGAGGACCGCGCGATCGAGCGCGTGATCCTGTGCAGCGGCAAGGTCTATTTCGATCTGATGGAAGCGCGCGACAAGCTGAACGAGGGCCGCATCCAGGTCATCCGGCTGGAACAGCTCTATCCCTTCCCGGAGAACGTGCTGGCGCTGGAGCTCAACCGCTTCCCCAAGGCCGATCTCGTCTGGTGCCAGGAAGAACCGCAGAACCAGGGCGCCTGGAGCTTCGTGCGCCCCCGGATCGAGCAGACCGTCGCGCAACTGGGCGGCAAGGCCGTGCCGCGCTATGTCGGCCGGCCCGAATATGCCTCGACCGCGGCGGGCCTGATGAGCCAGCACAATGCCGAACTGAAGGTGTTCCTCGCCGAGGCGTTGACGCTGTGAATCCAACTTGCCCTCACCCTTCGACAAGCTCAGGGTGAGGACGTTCTCCATATCCTCATGCTGAGCTTGTCGAAGCATGAGGGCCGAAAGAGGCTCCGATGAGCATCGAAATCAAAGTCCCCGCCATGGGCGAGTCGGTCACCGAAGCCACGGTGGCACGCTGGTTCAAGAAAGAGGGCGAGGCGGTGGCGCGCGACGAGCCGCTGCTCGAGCTGGAAACCGACAAGGTCACGGTCGAGGTGCCCTCGCCGGCCGACGGTTCGCTCGAATCGATCTCGGTCAAGGAAGGCGACACGGTCCAGGTCGGCGCCCTGCTCGGCGCCATCGCGGAAGGCGCCAAGGGCACCGCCTCCGCCACGCCCGCCAAGAATCCGCAGGCCGCGGCGCCGAAGCCGGCACCAGCGCCCAAGCCTGCGCCGAAAGTGGTCGAAGCGCCGAAGCCGGCGCCCGTTGCCGCCGCGCCGGCGCCGATGCCCTCGGCGCGCCGCATCGCGGAAGAGAACAATGTCGACACTTCGACCGTTGCCGGCACCGGCAAGGATGGCCGCGTCACCAAGGGCGACATGCTCGAAGCGCTTGAGGCCCGCGCCGCCGAACGCAGCGCGGTGCGCCCGGCACCCGCGCCGGTCCATGCCGGTCCGCGTCCGCGCGCCGACCGCGAGGAGCGCGTGACGATGAGCCGGCTGCGCAAGACCATCGCGCTGCGCCTCAAGGAATCGCAAAACACCGCCGCCCAGCTCACGACCTTCAACGAGGTCGACATGAGCCACGTCATGGCGCTGCGCGCCGAATACAAGGAGAGCTTCGAGAAGAAGCACGGCGTGCGCCTCGGCTTCATGGGCTTCTTCGTCAAGGCGTGCATCGCGGCGCTGAAGGAGCTGCCCAACGTCAATGCCGAGATCGAAGGCGACGACGTCGTCTACAAGAACTACTACGACATCGGCGTGGCGGTCTCGACCGAGCGCGGCCTGGTCGTGCCGGTGGTGCGCGATGCCGACCTGCTCTCGCTCGCCGGCATCGAGGCCAAGATCCACGATTACGGCCTGCGCGCCCGCGACAACAAGCTGAAGCTGGACGAGCTGCAAGGCGGCACCTTCACCATCACCAATGGCGGGGTGTTCGGCTCGCTGATGTCGACGCCGATCCTCAACACGCCGCAGTCCGGCATCCTCGGCATGCACAAGATCCAGCCGCGCCCGGTGGCGGAAGACGACAAGG
>CAZMHP010000051.1:0-15843 GCA_964566095.1 uncultured Rhizobium sp.
CCGATTGCGTCAAGGTCGGCATCGGGCCGGGCTCGATCTGCACCACGCGCATCGTGGCCGGCGTCGGCGTGCCGCAGCTCACCGCGATCATGGACGCGGTCGAGGCGGCGCGCAAAGCCGACGTGCCGGTGATCGCCGATGGCGGCATCAAATATTCCGGCGATCTCGCCAAGGCGATCGCGGCCGGCGCCAGCGTCGCCATGGTCGGCTCGCTGCTGGCCGGCACGGAAGAAGCGCCGGGCGAGGTGTTCCTCTATCAGGGCCGCTCCTACAAGGGCTATCGCGGCATGGGCAGCATGGGCGCGATGGCGCGCGGCAGCGCCGATCGCTACTTTCAGGCGGAGGTCGCCGACACGCTCAAACTGGTGCCCGAGGGCGTCGAGGGGCAGGTGCCCTACAAGGGCGCGGTGTCGAACGTGGTGCACCAGATCATCGGCGGCCTGCGCGCCGCGATGGGCTATACCGGCTGCCGCACCATCGCCGAGATGCACAAGAAGGCGAAGTTCGTGCGCATCACCGGTTCGGGCCTGCGCGAAAGCCATGTCCACGACATCGTGGTGACGCGCGAAGCGCCGAACTATCCGGGCGGGCAGTAGTTGCGGCCCGACGCCCGCATCCAAGCCGCCATCGACATCCTCACTGCGCTTGAAACGACCGACCAGCCGGCGGACCGGCTGGTGCGCGATTACTTTCGCAGCCGGCGCTATGCCGGCTCGAAGGATCGCGCGGCGGTGGCGGAGCGCGTGTTCTGCGTCCTGCGCCATCGCTTCTCGCTCGCCTGGGCGATGGAGGACGACCGGCCGCGCGCGCTGGTTCTCGCATCGGTCGCGCAAGAGGGCGCCGATCCCGATATCCTGTTCACCGGGCTCACGCATGCGCCGTCGCCTCTGACGGACGACGAGCGCAAGCGGCTGAAGGCGCCGCGCGCCGAACCGCCGCTGCATATCCAGGGCGAATTCCCGGCCTTCCTGGAGCCCGAGCTGACGCGCGCCTTCGGCGACGGCGTCCTGCGCGAGATGACGGCCCTGCTGGCGCGCGCGCCGACCGATCTGCGGGTCAACACGCTCAAGGCCTCGCGCGACGAGGTGCTGACGGTTCTGCGCGATCAAGGCTATGACGCCGCGCCGACACCTTATTCACCGTTCGGCATCCGTATTGCCAGCGGCGGCGCGGGGCTCGATCGCACCAAGCCGTTCGAGGACGGGTTGTTCGAATTTCAGGACGAGGCGGCGCAGATCGCATCCATCCTCGTCTCGCCCAAGCCCGGCGAGTGCATTCTCGACATGGCGGCCGGCGCCGGCGGCAAGTCGCTCGCGCTCGCGGCGCTCGCGAACAACGAGGCCGCGATCGTCGCCAGCGATATCCGCACGCAAGCCCTGGAGCACCTTCAGCTTCGCGCCAAGCGCGCCGGTGCGCGGATCGAGGTCCAGCCCGAGCCGGGGGGCACGTTCGACGCCGTCCTGCTCGACGCGCCGTGCAGCGGCAGCGGCACCTGGCGGCGCCAGCCGGAGCTGCGCGGCAAGATCACGCCGTCCGTTCTGGCCAAGCGAATCGCGCTTCAGGACGAATTGCTCGACAGCGCCGCCGCGCGGGTGAAGCCGGGCGGACGGCTGATCTATGCCACCTGCTCCATCCTGCCTTGCGAGAATGAGGACCGCGTCCGCGCCTTCTTGGGACGGAACCCGCAATTCAAACTTCTCGGCGCGCAGAGCGCGTGGCGCGAGACGGTCGCGTCCGAGACCCCGCCTTTGCTGGCGCAAGTCTTCAGGACCACGCCGTTGACAGGCGGTACGGATGGCTTCTTCGCGGCGATTTTGGCGCATGCTGCGCCGCCGGGCACACGCCCGGCCTGATCCGCCTAGGCGCGATCTTCCGCGAATTCCGCGGTGACGGCGATCCGGATCGCCGAGGCCGAATGATGGACGCGAAGTTTCATCAACATCTTGGCCCGATGCACCTCGACCGTGCGCGCGCTGATACCGAGGTTGAATGCGATGAGCTTGTTCGAATCGCCGTTCACGACGGCGTCGAGCACCTGACGCTCCCGGCCCGAAAGGATGGACAACTGCTTGATCGCATCCAGCGCGTCTTGTTGATGGGTTGAGCTGCTGATGGGCAGATCGATGGCCGACAGGCCGGACCCCGGCGCCGCGATGGCGCTGAAGAACGCGAACACCTCCGATCGCGCCGGCTCGCGCCGGCAGAGATGCGGAATGGCATTGACGATCACCCAACGCGTTTCGTTCATGGTCGCGTTGAATATTCCCAGGATGCTTCCGCGCACCTCCTGATTGGTCTCCAGCGCGACGATGATGGGATGATCGCACTGCGCCATCGTCGTTCCGACCGGCCCCGGGATGCGGAAGCACGGGTCGCGAATCGGCAGGTCGAGCAACTGGGCGCGGGTGAGGCCCAGGATCCGCTCCGCGGCCGGATTGACATCGACGAACGCGCCGCGGCTGTCGAAGATCGCGACGCCTTCCGGCTGGCATTCGAACACCGCCCGAAGCCGAATATCCGGCCGGTGAGAGATGATGCCGGTCGCGACGCGATGCTTGGGCGAAAGTGCCAGCGCGTTTTGTGAGCCGCCATTCGCCACGCGGATCGGCCTTCCCATCTCACCGTCGATAGGTCCGCCGACGTGTGCCGCATGCACTTGCTGAATTTTGCGTTGCTGTGACATGGCATCGGTTCCTTAATTTATCTTCACCAATATCAACATGAGTCTGTCCTGATTCGTTCCGGTCAAAAGGGTTTGCCCAGGACGAATCAAGCAGTATCGCAGGCAAGCGGCATAAGTATTTTGTGCTGAGGGTCCAATTTTGCCGATTCAAATCTCGAAACGGTTGGAAGACTGTCTCGTCAAGGAGAGAAAGGTCGAACCGCATATTCGCATGCGTACGGGCAATGTTTCTGTGCCCTATTGAACACTTCAGGCGACCTGACCTTCGAACAGCGGTGTCCACCACTGCGCATCGCACGCAAGCCGCCGCCGGCACGCGCTGCGAGCCGCCATCGGCGATACCCCTGTTGGAGGTGGAAGCCATCGACGGACGTGCGACGCCGGCTTCGCTGGACAGCGGGCGACGCCATGGACTAAATCCGGTCATGGCAGCACCCGTCCTGATCGTCGATTTCGGCAGCCAAGTCACGCAGCTCATCGCGCGGCGCGTGCGCGAGGCCGGCGTCTATTGCGAGATCGTGCCCTTCAACAAGGCCGACGCCGCGATCGCCGCGGCGCCGCCCCAGGCCATCATCCTCTCCGGCGGCCCGGCAAGCGTGATGGACGAGGGCGCGCCGCGCGCCCCGCGCAGCGTGTTCGAGGCCGGCGTGCCGGTGCTCGGCATCTGCTATGGCGAGATGGCGATGGCGCAGCAGCTCGGCGGCAAGGTCGAGGGCGGTCATCACCGCGAATTCGGCCGCGCCGACATCGTGATCGCCAAGGACTCGCCGCTGCTCGCAGGCCTGGGCGCCATCGGCGCGCATGAGCCGGTGTGGATGAACCACGGCGACAAGATCGTCGCCATTCCGCCGGGTTTTTCGGTGGTGGCGACCAGCGAGAACTCGCCCTTCGCCGTCATCGCCGACGAGACGCGCAAGCTCTACGGCATCCAGTTCCATCCCGAAGTCGTGCACACGCCGCGCGGGAGCGAGATCTACAAGAACTTCGTGCTGCGCATCGCCGGCATCAAGCCGGAATGGAACATGCACGCCTTCCGCGCGGCGGAGATCGCCAAGATCCGCGCCCAGGTCGGCAAGAGCAAAGTGATCTGCGGCCTTTCCGGCGGCGTGGATTCATCGGTCGCCGCGGTCCTGATCCACGAAGCGATCGGCGATCAGCTCACCTGCATCTTCGTCGATACCGGCTTGATGCGCGCGGGCGAGAGCGAAGAGGTCGTGTCGCTGTTCCGCGGCCATTACAACATCCCGCTGGTCCATGCGCAGGCGCAGGATCTGTTCCTCGGCCGCCTCGCCGGCGTCAGCGATCCGGAGCAGAAGCGCAAGATCATCGGCGCGACCTTCATCGACGTGTTCGATGCCGAGGCGAACAAGATCGGCGGCGCGCAATTCCTGGCGCAGGGCACATTATACCCCGACGTGATCGAGAGCGTGTCGGCGACCGGCGGCCCGTCGGTCACCATCAAGTCGCATCACAATGTCGGCGGGTTGCCGGCGCGCATGAAGATGAAGCTGGTCGAGCCGTTGCGCGAGCTGTTCAAGGACGAGGTGCGCGCGCTCGGCCGCGAGCTTGGCCTGCCGGCCAGTTTCGTCGGGCGCCATCCCTTTCCCGGCCCCGGCCTCGCCATCCGCGTGCCGGGCGAGATCACGCCGGAGAAGCTGGAAATCCTGCGCCAGGCCGACACCGTCTATCTCGACGAAATCCGCAAGGCCGGCCTCTACGACACGATCTGGCAGGCCTTCGCGGTGCTGTTGCCGGTCAAGACCGTCGGCGTGATGGGCGACGGCCGCACCTACGACCATGTCTGCGCCCTGCGCGCCGTGACGAGCAGCGACGGCATGACGGCGGACTACTATCCGTTCGAGCATTCCTTCCTGGCGCGCGTGAGCACCCGCATCGTCAACGAAGTCCGCGGCATCAACCGCGTGGTGTATGACATCACCAGCAAGCCGCCGGGGACGATCGAGTGGGAGTGAGCTGATCTTCTTTAGGACAATATCGGCTTAGCTTTTGGCCCACGCCCTAAGGGCATCGACTTCTTTTGAACGCGCCAATGTTTGAGCGATCGAAAGAATTTCGTGATGAAGCAGGCTGCGATCGTTCACCCGAAGAGGAACGGCAGAAATTTCTCCAGACTCAAGTTTGCGTAAGAGTTCTGCCTTTGGCTTTTTCGCAGCCTTGCCGGCCGGATCAAAATGACTTCCGCCGAGCGCGTTGGCTACGTAATGGATCAATTCGACAGTTGATATCTTGATGTCCTCAACCTGAATGCGGGTTGAATGGCAAAATGACTTCAAGTCCAACGTCTTTTGCCCCAACGAAGCGCCTCTGCACGCCGAAAACGGAATGCCCGGCAGCATATCTCCGCCTCCGCAAAACGCTACGACGGGTGATGGGCCAACAGAGGTGATGCACCATGTTTGAAATGTCATCGGGCCGCCAATTCCTGCGGCGGACCAAGCGCGCGCCAGATATCCGTCTGCAAGTAAGAAACGAAGCGAGCCTGTCGCAACCCTGAGCGTTGCTTCATCGGCGCGATAGATCGCCACTGGCTCTATCTGCTTAAGATGAGCTTTCACCGTATCGATAAGTTGAATATCTTGATCGCCAACGGGCTTCATCTTCTGTGCCGAATCGCAGTCTTTTGATAGGCCTAGTTAACAGCCGAACGGCCGGTAGGGCTATCCGATGTCTTGTTGAAAATAATTACATATAGGTGTATGTATCCTGCGATGAATCACATCAGCATCCGCGACCTGCAAAAGATTTCGGGCAAGGCCATCAGCGAGCTTCCCGGCACCACGCCGGTCAAGTCCGGTGACCGGACGATCGCTCTGCTGATCCCGCTCAAACGGGCCAATATGGACCGTTTGCGAGCCACGCTCGCCAGGGCCGAGAAACTCGCCAAAGGCCGCGATTCTAAAGAGGATGATGCGGCTCTCAAAGGAATGGGCGTCGATCCGACCAACTGGTCGGTCGCCGCGGTGCGAAAGCTGCAGGCCGAGCACCGAAAACAGGCGAAAAAGCGCAAACGGTGAGATCGCCGTCTTCGACGCTGGTGCTCGACACTGCCGTGCTGATCTCGGCTGCGTTCGGCCGTAGCTCGGGCGCAATTGTCGAAGCTGCAAACATGCGTACTCTCGTTACGACGGAGCGCGTTGTCGAAGAGGCGCGTGGTCGTATTGAACTCGGTATGCGCCGGCCAGACTTACTCGCCGTTCTCGACATCCTGTTGGATGATGTCAGCGTCGTTCCATTTGACTCACTGGAACCCCTCCTGGGCGGAAGCGAAGTAGCGCTGCGCGATGGGCCGGCAAGCCGCAACGGGTCTATACGGGACGCTCACGTGCTCGCGCTGGCGTGGGACACTGGCGCCGATATTTGGACCACAGACCGCGATTTTGCTGGAACCGGCGTCGCAACATGGTCCACGCCAAACCTAATGCGGGCGCTGGCTGAAGGGATGTGATCGGGCCCCGGCATGATCGATTGTTGTGAGGGCAGTGAGACATACCAGAGGCGCCTCTACGATGAAGGAACCGCTCACCATGATCACCGTCTTCGGCGAGGGGCGAGGCTTCCGGGTCGTCTGGCTGCTCGAGGAGATGGGGCTGCCGTATCGCTTGCGGCCGGTGGATATGCTGGCGGGCGTCGAGAACGATCCGGAGTTTCTCGCCATCAATCCCGGCGGCTTCATCCCGGCGATCCAGGACGGCGACGTCACGATGGTCGAGTCGATCGCGATCATGGAGTTCCTGATCGCCCGCTACGGCCACGAGTCGAAAAGTGCGGCACCGCTCGCGCCCGCGCCGAACGATCCCGCTTTCGCCGCCTATCAGCAATTCCTGCATCTCGGCGAAGCCGGTCTCGCGGCCTCTGTTTTCTTTGTCCTGGGCGCGCGCAAATTCGCGCCCGCCGCCGACCGGGACAACTGGACCGCCCGCCAGGCGCTCGGCGTGTATGAGAGCCGCCTCCGATTGGTGACGCGGCAGCTCGCGCGCGCGCCCCACATGGCCGGCGCTGCGTTCACGGCCGCCGACATCTCGGTGACCTACGCATTGAATTTGGCGCGAAGCGGCGCGGGCATTGCGCTGGGCGCGGCCGAGCAGGCTTATATGACCCGCACCACAAGCCGCGACGCTTACAAGCGCGCCTTGGAAACATGCCAGGCCACGAAGGCGTGGCTCGCCCGGACGTCCGGCTTATCGACCTAGCATCATCGCCACGCGCGAGGCGAGGAGCCGAAAGATGAGCCCGGCAGGATAGCCCCGGTCGCTCGGCACGTCGTCGGCAAGGACAACGCCGTCCGGCTTGAACTTCGTGCACATCCGGAACTGCAGGGGCGGCAGGTCTCCGCGAAATCGTGCCCGGTAGGCCGAGACCCAGTGCGGACCTTTATCGAAGTTCACGAACACCGCCGAATTGCAGCACGTGGCGACAACTCTGTTCGTGACCGAAGCTTCCTTGAGCTTGTAGCGCTTCAGCAATTCGGTGCCTCTGGAACACACGATGCGGTCCCTTCGATAGAGGATGTACGCGGTGCCGCCATCGGGATCGCGCACCGCGCCGGCATTGGGCAACGCTTCGATCTGATCCGCTCCCTTCCGGCAGTCTTCGCAATAGCAGACGGTGCTGGCGATCGGCTTGCCGAACGCTTCGAGTGCAACAGCGCCACAGGCGCAGGTCGCGGTCATCACGGGTGCGCGCGTCATCTGCTGGTGGTCACCCTGCGATTGCCTTGCCGATTTGCTCATTTTCGATCCAAACGCGTTGACAAGGCAACGGTCTATCTTTTCAAACCATGCTTGGTTGGCCGAATGATCTGATTGTGTGGGGCTTACGACATGAATCCGTTTCCCGAAGACGTCTTCACCGAGCCGGAGGATGTCGATCCCGATACGCTCGCCAATCTGGGGCCGCTCAGGCGGCTGGCCGGCGTGTGGCAGGGGACCAAGGGCATCGACCTCGCGCCCAAGGCGCCGGGTCCCGAGCGGCGCCAATACATCGAGCGCATCGAGATGCAGCCGATCGATCCGCAAGCCAACGGGCCACAACTTTTCTACGGCCTGCGCTATCACGTGCACATCAACACCGAGGAAGAAGCGATCACCTTCCACGACCAGATCGGCTATTGGCTGTGGGAGAAGGCGACGGGGCTGGTGCTGCAGTCGCTCACCATCCCGCGCGGCCAGACCGCGCTCGCCTCGGGCCATGCCAAGCCCGGCGACTTGCGCCTTGCGGTAAGCGCCGCGCGCGGCCCGACCAATTACGGCATCTGCTCCACCGACTTCCTCGAATACGCCTTCCGCACCGATGCATACCAGCTCGAGATCACGTTCAACGCCGACGGCAGCTGGAGCTATGTGTCCAACACGACGCTGATCGTGCGGGGCCGGCCCGAACCGTTCATGCACCGCGACGTGAACACGCTGACCAAGATCGCCGAACCCACGCCCAATCCGTTGCTGTTGGCCGTGAAGGCGGCGGGCTGAACGCGCCCAATTGTCATCACGGATGACCTGGGCCCACCGGCGGTAGGCTGGAGGGTTGCTTTACTCATCAAAAGACAAGCGTTAATAACAATCAGTTCATTAGAAACTTAGTGAATATGATACGCGTGCGACGGATTTTTCCACAAGGCGGCGGTAGATTCCGGTCCAACACAGCCGGCGGGGACTCATGACGAAAACATTCGCGGCGGCGATTTTGGGAATGGTCCTTGCGGTCGTCCTGGGCGGAACAGCCATGGCAGAAGACGCGGCAGGCGATTGGATCGGCCTCCTGGATGTCTCGCCGGCCGTGAAATTTCACGTCGCGCTTCACGTCACGGCGGCGGGCAGCGGTTACGCCGCGACCATCGATAGCCCCGACATCAGCCATTACGACGCGCCCGTAACCGATCTGGTCGTGGCGGACGGCGCGCTTTCCTTCTTCGTGCCGTCCTCCAAGGGAAATTATGCCGGCCGGTTCAATGCCGCCACCGGCGCCTGGGAAGGGACCTGGACGATCAACGGCCGCAGCTGGCCGCTGAATTTCACGCATGGCGTACTACCGCCCCGCCCAACCGTCACCGGCCTGGACGGCGATTGGGACGGTGCGCTGCAGTTGGGCGTGGGCATGAAGCTGCGTCTGGCCATTCACTTCAAAACAGGACCGCACGGCACGCTCGGCACGATGGACAGCATCGACCAGAATGCCATGGACGTCGGCTTGGCGCGTATCGATCGCACGGAGTCGCGGGTCACCTTCACGATCATTCTGGTCGGCGCCTCCTTTCAGGGAACGCTCGATGCATCGGGACAATCGATATCCGGCCAATGGCACCAGGGCGGCCAGGACATGCCGCTTGTCCTGACGCGCCGCGCGGAGGGGCAAACCCAGGCGGTGCTGAAGCGGCCGCAAACGCCGGTGAAGCCCTATCCCTATCGCGAGGAAGACGTAGGCTTCGATAACGCAGCCGCGCATGCGCGGCTGGCCGGAACGCTGACGCTGCCGCAAGGCAGGGGGCCGTTTCCGGCCGTCATTCTGGTGGCCGGCTCGGGACCGAACACGCGCGACGAGCCGATCATGGGCCATCAGCTGTTCCTGGTGATCGCCGATCATCTGACCCGGCACGGCATCGCCGTGCTGCGCTTCGACAAGCGCGGCACCGGTGCGTCCACCGGCGACTACAAGGCGGCCACCACGACGGACTTCGCCGACGACGCGCTGGCCGCCGTCGCCTATCTGAAGACCCGCAAGGATATCGATCCGCGCCATATCGGCCTGATCGGGCACAGCGAGGGCGGCATGATCGTTCCGATGGTCGCGGTCGGCGATCCGTCGGTCGCCTATATCGTGATGATGGCCGGGCCGGGCGTAAACGGCGCCGATGTCTGGATCGAGCAATTGCGGCTGATCCTGAAGGCCGCGAACGTCCCGGACGACACCATTGCCAAGGCGCTGACCGTGCGCCGGGCGATGGTCGATATCGTTCTTGCGCAGAAGGATCCGGCCGCGGCGGCGGTCAAGCTGCGCGCGCTTTTGGCCGGCAGCGGGACGCCGGCGCAAGTCGATGCCTTGATCGCCACGGTCAACACGGCGTGGTTCCGGGACTTCTTCGCCTACGATCCGCAGCCGATGCTGCGCAAAGTGATGTGTCCGGTACTGGCATTGGACGGCAGCAAAGACCTCCAGGTTTCGGCGGAGCAGAATCTTCCGGCGATCAGGACGGCGCTCGCGGACAATCCGAACGCGCAAATCATCGAGATGCCGAATCTCAATCACCTGTTCCAGACCGCGACGACCGGTGGCATTGCCGAATACGCTCAGATCGAGGAGACGATCGCGCCGGTCGCTCTGGACACCATGACGGACTGGATCGCAAAGCAGAACGCCAGGCCCTGACGCGACGGTCGGCTCGGCGCTGCGTGCGCCGGCGTTCAAATCCGGTTCGCCTTCGCGATCTTTCCCAGATGCAGGGCGCTCGGCTTCAGCGTGCGCTTGAAGGTCTGCAGGTCCACCGCCACCAGGCCGAAATGCTTGGAATAGCCCGAATTCCATTCGAAATTGTCGAGCAGCGACCAGTACATGTAGCTGTGCACCGGAATTCCCTCGGCGATGCAACCGCGCACGCCGGCGAGCGCCTGGTCGATGAAGGCGATGCGGCGGCTGTCGTCGTCGGTCGCGATGCCGTTCTCGGTGACATAGATCGGCTTGCCGATGGCGGCATGCGCCCAGCGGATCGTCGCGGCCAGCGCCTGCGGGTAGAACTCATAGCCGGCATCGGTCATCTCCACGCCGGCCGGCGGCGCCGCGACGCCGTTCGCATCGACCAGGAAGCGCGTATAGGTCTGCACCCCGATGAAATCGGCATGCGTCTTGGCGACGTCGACCCAGGTGCCGTAAAGCTGGTCGCGCCACTTCGCCACCACCGACGGGTCGGCGCCGGGCGCGGCCTGGATGTCCTGCGTGGTGAGGGTGAGGCCCACGGGAAGCTCCGGCCGCGCCGTTTTGATCGCGCCATAGGCTTTTGCGTGCGCCGCCTGCGTCAAGGGCGTGACGATCGCGGGATCGGCATAGGCCGACGCCGAGAATTTCGGCGAGCCGGTGGCGGCCGCGGCCGCGTCGTGCGCCGCTTTCGCCGCGGGGATCGTCGCGGCATAGAACGGAAACATGCGGACCAGATTCTGGATGTTGGCTTCGTTGAACGTGGTCGCCAGATGCATCAGCCCGCCCAGATGCGCCGCCGCCTTGCCGCAATAGCGCGCGAACAGATCGGGGGAGTCGTCGACTTCGAAACCGCCGCGGCAGGCGAACCACAAGGGCACCGAGAAATGGTTGAACGTCACGACGGGCTTGAGGCCGTGGGCGCGGCAGGTCGCCAGCACATCGGCATAGTGATCGAGCTCGGCGTTGGAGAAGAAGCCCTCGCTCGGCTCGATGCGCGCCCATTCGATGCCGAGCCGATAGCAGTTGAAGCCGAGCTTGGCCGCGATGGCGATGTCCTCGCGGTAGCGGTGATAGGAGTCGCAGGCATCGCCCGAACGCTCCTTGAACAGCGTCGGCTTGGTGTTCTCGCGCAGCCAGGAATCGCTGTTGGTGTTGTTGCCTTCGCTCTGGTGCGCCGAGATCGCCGTCCCCCAGAGGAAGTCGCGGGGCAGGGCGATGTCGCGCGCCGGCGCGGCCGCTTGCGCGGGGATGGCGAGGCCGAGGGCCGAAGCGGCGACGAGATTGCGGCGCGAGATGTCCATGGTTCCTCCGGGCGGTCCTATGCATTCATTAGAACATGAGTGAATCATAGTCGCTCAAATGGGCCGCAATGGAAACCGCCCGCCCCGCCGTTCACCCGTCGCGCAAAATGGCGCTCTGCGAAGGCCTCGAGCGCGCGCTGGATGCTACGCCTCGCCGCCGCGCCGCCAGTCCTGCTCCGGCAGGCGCCAGTAGATGCGGTCCTTGCGCGCCAGCATCTTGTGGCCGATCAGCTCGCGCCGCAGCGTCGCGCTGTCCCAGTGGTGGGCCTGGATCTTCGCGTTGACCTCGGCCTCGGGGTAGCGCCGCCCTTCCGCGAAATCGGCCATCAGCCAGCGCAGCACCGCGCCGCGCTTCTTGCGGCTGGCGGGGATCTGCTTGAGCGTGCCGTCCGCCGCCACGAAGCCCGCCAACACTTTCGCATCCGCCGCATCGAGGGCCGCCGCCGGCGCGGCCGCGGGCTTGAGCGCTGCCGGCTGCAGCACCCGCCGTGCCAGCCGTTCGAGCGCTTCGCGGTCGAGCGCATGCCAGCGCGTCGTGCCTTGCGCGCGCGCGGTTACGATGCCTTGGCGCTTCAAGACCGCCAGGTGATGCGACACCGTCGGCTCCTTGAGATCGAGCGCTGCCGCCAGCTCCTGCACGCTGCGTTCGCCGCCCGCGAGCAGGCCGAGGATGGCAAGGCGGCTCTTGTCCGCCATCGCCTTGAAGAATTCGAGCAAAGTCTCGGTCATCGCCGCTTCCTTTCACGTTTATCTAATTAGATTTTGATCGAATTACAAGCGGCTTTGCGGGCGCCGGCGCGGGGCCGATTGCCAGTGTCGCGGTGCGCGGATATTGTGGGTGTTCAAGTGATCGCGAAGTTGTCACAAATATTTGACAATATACGATGGGAGAATGGGCAATGGCGGTATCGGGATATTCGCTGCTCAAGGGCAAGGCGGTCGACGCGATCCAGGGTTCGGGCAGTTCGCCGCACTACCAGGTCCTGGTGATCGACGACACGGCCAAATACCGGATCGCCGTCAACGTTCAGTCGGCGGACAAGAGCGAGGTGTTCTACCTCGTCAAATCCAATTTCGTGCATCCGATCTGCGACGGGCTGCTTGCCGCGCAGCGCGGCCTGACCGGCGTTGCCTTCAAGCCCGGCGGCGTGGCGCTCGATTTTATCCGCGGCAATCTTTTCAATCCCGGCGACATGCGGCAATTGCCGATCTCGGCCACCGGTCCGGACAACGATCTGAACGAGAAGATCGGGCAATATGTCCAACGCGCGATGTCGGACGAAAATTCGGAAATCTATGCGCTCGGCGCCACCTGGGGGCCGGAGACCAAGCAGGATCAGTATTTCCACTTCGCGCCGGGCCGCGGCATCCACGACATCCACATGAACCAGGGAAATCCGCCCGGACCATTCGAAGGCGACAACGGCCCCTGGCAGGATGGCGGGCTGTTCTTCCACTTTCCCGACGAGAAGCAGTGGGTCGCGATGTTCATGTGCTTCAAGACGCAGGGCTGGCACACCGACGACAGCACCGGAAACGTCCTGCCCGGCACCGGCGGTGGTCCGCCTTCGGATAGTGCGCCCGCGCCCAGCCCCGGCCCGCCGTCGCCGAACAATCCGCCGACGGTCGATCGGCCCGACGGGCAGGTCCGCATCGCCGCCGCCTATGTCAACGACACCGTCACGCCCGAACACGAGACGGTCACGCTGGTCAACACGACGCATCAGCCGGTGGACCTGACGGGCTGGAAGCTGCTCGACAAGCTGAAGGCCGCGACGCCGCTGGGCGGCGTGCTGGCGTCCGGCGAGGCGGTACGGGTCGCGGTGAAGGCGCCGATGACCCTGTCCAACAAGGGCGGCATCATCAGCGTGATCAATGCCAACGGCTTGAAGGTCGATGGCGTCTCCTACACCAAGGAGCAGGCGTCCCAGCCCGGACGCACGCTGGTGTTCTGAATCGCGCGCCCGTGGCGTCGTCGGCGCCGGCGTTCGCCAGGCAGGGGGTTCAGTGCCGTTCGCGCGGCGGCGGCGCGCGATCGAGTTCGACGATGGCGTGCGTGATGCGGCTCCAGCTGCGAAACCCGTCCAGGTCGCCGCGGCCGAAGCACTGGTCGGCGCGCGTCGCCGCCACGGCCACGGCCTCGGCGTGGAACTGCCGTTTCAATTCGAGCGCGGCGTGCCACACATCGGAGAGGTTCATGGGCAACACATCGCGCATATCGACCCCGCGAGCCTTGCGCCGGATCAAATCGCCCATCGGGAGAAATCCGTAAGGCACCGCACCCGATTTCCCAGGCTGGACCGCTCCCGGCCCCCCTGTTAGAACCCCTCTTGCTGATTTGTGGGGTTGTGCCACATGCTTGATTTCGCGGGATTTTCGCGAATTCGCCGCCCGGCTTTCCGCCGGAGCCGATAACTCCTGCGCGGGAAGGCCGGGCTTCAAGCAGCCGCCCTCCAACGTTCCGCGAAAGCCTTAACGACGATGTCCAAACCCGACGCCAACCCCGACGCCCGCGACTACCGCGCCACTCTGTTCCTTCCCGAAACCTCCTTCCCGATGAAGGCGAGCCTGCCGGAGGCCGAGCCCAAATGGCTGGCGCGCTGGGAGGCGATGGACCTCTACGGCCGCATCCGTGCCGCCGCGAAGGGACGCCCGCTCTTCGTGCTCCATGACGGCCCGCCCTATGCGAACGGCGAGATCCATATGGGCACCGGCATGAACAAGGTGCTGAAGGATTTCGTGGTGCGCTCGCGCGGCATGCTGGGCTACGACGCGCCTTACGTGCCGGGCTGGGACTGCCACGGCCTGCCGATCGAATGGAAGATCGAGGAGAAGTATCGCAAGGAAGGCAAGTCGAAGGACAGCGTGCCGATCGCGCAGCTGCGCCAGGATTGCCGCGACTTCGCCAACCACTGGATCGACGTGCAGCGCGGCCAGTTCAAGCGGCTGGGCTGCATGGGCCAGTGGGACAAGCCCTACACCACGATGGATTTCCGTGCCGAGGCGGTAATCGCGCGCGAGCTGCACAAATTTGTCGGCAACGATCTGCTCTATCGCGGCTTCCGCCCGGTGATGTGGTCGCCGGTGGAGAAGACCGCGCTCGCCGAGGCGGAGGTCGAATATCACGAGAAGACCTCGCAATGGATCTACGTGAAGTTTCCGGTCGTCGCGGGCGCGATGAAGGGCTCGAGCATCGTCATCTGGACGACGACGCCCTGGACGATTCCGGCCAACCGCGCCATCACCTATTCGCCGACGATCGACTATGCGTTGTATGAGATCGTCGCGGCGGCGGAGGGCGCGTTCGGCGTCGTCGGCGAAAAGCTCGCCTTGGCGGATGCGCTCGCGGCGCAAACCGCCAAGGAATTGCGGATCGAATTAAAACGCATCGGTCCCGTCGATCCGGCCGGCGCGGTCGCCGCGCATCCGTTCCGCGGCAAGGGCTATGACTTCGACGTGCCGGTCATCCTGGGCGAACATGTCACGGCGGAGACCGGCACCGGCTTCGTCCATAGCGCGCCCGGTCACGGCGCGGAGGATTTCGAAGCCGTCCTCAAAGTATTCCCCACCTTCACGGTCGATCACCCCGACGCGTTCGAAGTCGTCGCGGAAGACGGTTCCTTCACGCGGCACGCACCGGGCTTCACCGGCAAGTTCATCCTCTCGCGCGACGGCAAGAAGGATGGCGAGGCCAACAAGGCCGTCATCGAGGCGCTGAAGGAGGCCGGCGCGCTGCTGGCGCAAGGCACGCTGCGCCATTCCTATCCGCATAGTTGGCGCTCCAAGGCGCCGGTGATCTATCGCGCCACGCCGCAATGGTTCATCGGCATGGACAAGCCGATCACCGCCGATCCCGCCGACACGCTGCGCGCCCGCGCCATGAAGGCGATCGACGACACCAGATGGTACCCGCAGACCGGCAAGAACCGCCTCGCCGGCATGGTCAGGGACCGTCCCGACTGGGTGATGTCGCGCCAGCGCGCCTGGGGCGTGCCGATCGCGATCTTCGTCGACAAGAAGACCGGCAAGGTGCTGAACGATCCGGCGGTCAACGCGCGCATCGGCGACGCGTTCGAGGCCGAAGGCGCCGATGCCTGGTTCAACTCGCCGCCGTCACGCTTCCTCGGCAACGATTACGACGCGGCGGACTACGAGCAGGTGAGGGACATCCTGGATGTCTGGTTCGATTCCGGCTCGACGCATGTCTTCACCGTCGAGAATCCGATCGAGCCGTCCTGGCCGAAGAAGGATCACGCCGATCTTTATCTCGAAGGCTCCGACCAGCATCGCGGCTGGTTCCAGTCCTCGCTGCTGGAAAGCTGCGCCACGCGCGGCCGCGCGCCTTACGACGAAGTCCTGACCGCCGGCTTCGTGCTCGACCGCGAAGGCGACAAGATGTCGAAGTCGGTCGGCAATGTGATCCTGCCGCAG
>CAZMHP010000052.1:0-15668 GCA_964566095.1 uncultured Rhizobium sp.
AGGAAGGCCAGGCCGTGAAGGTCAAGCTGCTCGGCTTCGACGACCGCGGCAAGGTTCGCTTGTCGATGAAGCAGGTCGACCAGCAGACCGGCGAGGATCTGAGCAAGAAGGCCAAGGAGGCAACGCCTCCCGCCGCACAGTAGGCTTTATCGACGACATTCAAGAGCGCTCGCGAGACTCTTGCTCGCGGGCGCTTTTTTTGTTGTCCGGGACGAAGTCCTTGGAGGTTCGATCGCCTGTCGATTGCGCGCCGCTTCGGCAGCGATCACCTTGTTGCGGCTTAAATTCTATGTGCCATAGAGGACATAACCGCCGGCCGGTGTTCCTTTCACGGCTTTATACCCGGAATCCAAAATGCTGTCGTGAATGACGTGGGCGTCGATCCCGCGTTTGGACAGAATCGACACATGATAGTCGATCAAGAGATTCCCAACGCGATTGTCGGCGAGCAATGGCCGCAACGATTTGACGACTTCAGGTTCGTACCCTTCAACATCGACTTTGACGAAGTCGATTCGATCTATGCCCAGGGATGTTGCAACTTGCGTGATCGTGACTGTCGGGACGTCTTCCTTTTTCGAACTCCAGCGGTATGGCCTAACGATGCTCGAAGCGCCGGTATTTCCCGCTGGATGAAGCGAAATGGCGACGACTTGGCCGTTCAGATCCGAGACGGCCCCATGGATCAGGTCGTAGCGCCCTGTCGCATTGAGCGACAGGTTGATCTCGAGAACATCAAGTAGGCGGCTCTGAGGTTCGATCGCCACCACGCGGCCCGACGGCCCGACAAGATTGGCGGCGCAAACACTCATCACACCTTCATTGGCCCCGATGTCGAAAACCGTGTGTCCTGGCTTGATGTATTCATGGAGAAGCGAGACGGTTTCTGGCTCATAGACGCCGTCGGTCAGAATGGTCCTGCCAAGATGAGATACGGGATCCAGATAGAGCAGACCGATGTCGTCGACATGCACGATTCCGCGGACGGCGCTCGGCGAAAGAAGCTTGTATAGCGGCGTCGCTAGAATACTGGGCCTGATATGGGATAACGGTTCGAGGCGCCGAGCATGCTGTCGAAGTCTTTCGAGCGTTTCTCGGCGTCGGTCCGTCAATGTTTTGTGCGCCATTGTCTGTCCCCACGCCGACGATATCAGACGATCAGGAATTCCCCCAGTGCCGTGCCACGATAGGCCGATCGGCACGTCAGCGGCCGGTCACGGAAGACGAGACCGCGACGAAAACTGCGCGGCCATGGCGCCGCCGGCGGAAAGCAACGCCTCGTCCGACGTTACGACCACCAGATCGAAGCCCTCGGCGATCATCGCCTTCGCGTAATCCGCGGAGCGGCAGTAGATCGCCGCGCGCTTTCCGGCATCCTTCGCCGCGGCCAGGATCGTAGCGATCGCCTCCACGACGGCTGGATCGGTCGGATCGGCCCTGGGCTCGCGTCCCAGCGACAGGCCAAGATCGGTCGGCCCGATGAAGATTACGTCGAGTTCTTTTACGGCCGCGATGGCGCGGACATTGGCGAGTGCTTTGCCCGATTCGACCTGCGCCATGGTCAGGATGGTCTCGTTCGCCTTGGAGAGGTAATCCGCGCCGCCATACAGCACGGCACGCTTGGGCCCCACGCTGCGTGTGCCGGCCGGCGCATAACGGCAGGCGGCGACAAAGCGCTCGCACTCCTCGGCGGTATCGACATTGGGGCAGATCACGCCGTAGGCGCCGGCATCGAGCACACGGTTTATGTCGCCCGGGTTGTTCCAGGGCACGCGCACCAGCGGGACCGCATCGGTCGTGGAAATCGCGGTCAACATCGCGTACACGGCGAGAATGTCGGCCTGGCCGTGCTGCATATCGACGGTCAGGCTGTCCCAGCCCTGGTGGGCGATGATTTCGGCCCCAAGCGTGCTGGGCAGCGTCAACCAGCAATTGGTGACCGCGCGGCCCGAGGCCCAGGCTTCGCGCAAGCTATTGGCACGCATCGGTCAAATATCCCCGCTGGATTTCTCGCTTTAGCCTAGCTCGTCCCTTCCGTCCATGCGACGGCTCCCGTGGCGCAGGCTTGAGACGCATTGGCCACGCGCCTAGCGTGCCGCCGTGGATTCGCTCTCGACACATTGCATCATCGCCGGCGGCGGCCCGGCAGGCATGATGTGCGGCCTGTTGCTGGCGCGCGCCGGCGTGGATGTGTGGGTGCTGGAAAAGCACAAGGACTTCCTGCGCGATTTCCGCGGCGACACCGTCCATCCCTCGACACTGCAAATCCTCGATGAGTTGGGCCTGCTGGAGTCGTTTCTGGCGCGGCCGCACGACGAAGTGCGCGAGATCACCGCCGAAATCGGCAAGTTGCGCTTCAAGGTCGCCGACATGTCGGCCCTGCCGCCGCCGGCGAATTTCGTGGCGCTCATGCCGCAATGGCATTTTCTCGATTTCCTGGCCGAAGAGGCGCGCCGCTATCCCAATTTCCACCTGGCGATGGAGGCCGAGGTCACGGAGCTGCTGTCAAAGCGTCGCCGGATCGTCGGCGTCCGCGTGAAAACGCCGGAAGGCAGCGGCGATATGCTGGCGCGGCTTGTCATCGGCGCCGATGGCCGGCATTCGACGGTCCGTCGCAAGGCGGGGCTGAAAGTGCGCGATCTCGGCGCGCCGTTCGACGTGTTGTGGCTGCGTCTTCCCGCCGAACCGGGCGATCCACGCGAACCGGTCGGCCGCTTCGTCGGCGGCAATCTGTTCGTCATGCTCCATCGCGGCGACTACTGGCAATGTGCGCTGCTGATCCCCAAAGGTGGGTTCGAGGCGTTGAAGAAGGAAGGCTTTTCCGCTTTCTTGGCGCGGCTGCGTACCGCCGCCGGCTTCGCGCGCGAACGGGTCGATGCGCTCAAGAGTTTCGACGACGTGAAATTGCTGACCGTGGTGGTCGACCGGTTGCTGCGATGGGCGCGGCCGGGGCTTTTGTGCATCGGCGATGCGGCACATGCCATGAGCCCCGTCGGCGGCGTCGGCATCAATCTGGCGATTCAGGACGCCGTGGCAACCGCCAACATCCTGTCGCCGGTTTTGGCGTCGCGCCGGCCTTCGCTGGCCCGCCTGCGCCGGGTGCAGCGCCGCCGTGAATTTCCCACCCGCGTGGTGCAGCGTTTCCAGGTGATCGTGCAGAACAGCGTACTGGCACCGACGATCCGCAACCAAGTCACGCCGAGTCCGCCCTGGATGCTCTATCTGCTCGATCGTTGGAAATGGCTCCGGCGCTGGCCGGCGCGCTTCATCGGGATCGGCGTCCGGCCGGAACATGTGCGCAGCCGGCCGGTCACGCCAGCCGATACCGCGCCCAAGTGATCCCCGCGTCGTCGATGCCCTGATCCTCGATGCCGGTCAGCCGCTCCCAACCGGTTTTCTCATAAAAGACGATGGCGCGCCGGTTGGGCACGTCAAGCTTCAGTGTCAACGGCTCCCCGACATCGCGGCGAACAAATTCGACCAGGGCGCGGCCGACGCCCAAGCCTTGCGCGTCGGGATCGACATACAGACAGTGGATGAAATTCTCCTCGCGCAGCAGCGACAGGACCCCCACAAGCGCGTCGCCCATGCGTGCCCGCCAAATTTCCTCGTCGAGCGCGAACATCCTGAAATCCTCGATGCGGAAATATTCCGATGGTCGCCAGGCGAAGGCCTCGCGGCCGCTGCGCACATAGAGCGCCGCCGCCTCGTCGATCTCCTGGGTGCTCCGCGCCTTGGTGATCGTCAACGGCAACGTCGAGCAAACCGGCCGCGCCATCGTCGTCACATCTGCATGGTCCAGCCCTCCACCGCCATGGCGGCTTGGCGAACGGCTTCGGTCAAGGTGGGGTGGGCGTGGCTGGTGCGCGCGATATCCTCCGACGAGGCACCGAATTCGATCGCCAGCGCCGCTTCCGCGATCAGATTGCCCGCCTCGGCGCCCAGGATGTGCACGCCCAGCACGCGATCCGTTTTCGCCTCCGCGATGACCTTGGCGAAGCCGTCGGTCGCCGCGATGGTCTTGGCGCGCGCATTCGCGGTGAAGGGAAATTTGCCGATCTTGTAGGCGATGCCGGCGGCCTTCAGCTCTTCTTCGGTCTTGCCGACGCTGGCCACTTCCGGCGCGGTGTAGACCACAGCGGGGATGGCGTCATAGTTGACGTGCCCCGCCTTGCCGGCGATCCGCTCGGCGCAGGCCACCGCCTCGTCCTCCGCCTTGTGCGCCAGCATCGCGCCCTCGCGGCAATCGCCGATCGCCCAGATGCCGGGGACGTTTGTCGCGTAGTGTCCGTCGGTCGCGACGCGGCCGCGGCTGTCGAGCTTCACGCCGACCTTTTCGAGGCCGAGATTGTCGACAAAGGGCCGCCGCCCGATGGACACGAGCATGATGTCGGTTTCCATGACCGTCTTCTCGCCGCCGGCCGCCGGCTCGACGGTGACGGATAGGGTGCCGCCCTTTTTTTTCTCCACCCCCACGACCTTGGTCGAGAGCTGGAATGTCATGCCTTGCTTTTGCAGGATCCTCTGGAAGGCCTTGCCGATCTCGCCGTCCAGGCCGGGCGTGATGCGATCGAGGAATTCGACGACCGTCACTTGCGCGCCAAGGCGGCGCCATACCGAACCGAGCTCCAAGCCGATATAACCGCCGCCGACGACGAGCAGGCGCTTGGGCACCGCCGTGAGCGACAGCGCGCCCGTCGACGACACGATCTGCTTCTCGTCGATGGTCACACCCGGCAGCATCGCGACGTCCGAGCCGGTGGCGATGACGATATGCTTGGTCTCGAGCGTGCGGACCGTGCCGTCGGGACCCTTGACCTCGACCTTGCCGGGCGCCGCGATGCGCGCCTCACCGACGATGGCTTCAGATTTGGCTTTCTTAAGCAGGAATTCGACGCCCCGGGTCAACTCGCCGACCACCTTGGTCTTGTGCGCCATCATTCCGGCGAGATCGAGCTCGACCTGGGTCTTGATGCCCAGCTTGGGCAGATGAGTGCTGGCTTCCTCGAACAATTCGCTGGTGTGCAGCAGCGCTTTGGACGGGATGCATCCGATGTTCAGACAGGTGCCGCCGAACGTGCCCCGTTTGTCGATACAAGCCGTCTTGAAACCAAGCTGGCCCAATCGGATCGCGGCGTTGTAGCCGCCCGGCCCGCCGCCGATCACGATCGCATCGAAGGAATCCGCCATGAATCGCTTTCCTGAAAATCGAGAATCGCGTTATGCGCCCGGCGGCGGCGGCGCACAATCGGCCGCAAGAGCGCGGCCGGCATGAAAAAGGGACC
The DNA here is from genome assembly GCA_964566095.1 of uncultured Rhizobium sp. Taxonomy (GTDB): domain Bacteria; phylum Pseudomonadota; class Alphaproteobacteria; order Micropepsales; family Micropepsaceae; genus Rhizomicrobium. Next base: position 5,286 of record CAZMHP010000052.1, read on the forward strand.
GGCCAGGCGACCGGTCCCTCTTCATCGGCGGTGGCCGTCAGTGCCGGCTCGCCTGGTCCTCGACGGACCGTTTCGGGCTCCCGCTCTGATAGCCTTGGCCCGGCTTGTCCTGTTTGCCGGCGGGCTTGCCCGTGGCCCGATCCCGCTGCTGCGGCTGTTGCCGCGGTTCCGCGCGCTGATTTTGGCCGCGCTTGTTGTCCTGCTGGGTCATCTTCCTGTCCTCCATGAAGGCGCCTGTCGCGCCGCCGGAAAAACGACGTGCGTGGGGCCGCCGTTTCATTTGTTCCAGCAGGAACTAGGCTTGCGGCTCGCAAAGCGGATCGCGGAATATGACTTCCACGACGGTGCCCTTTCCCGGTTCCGAGTGAAGGCTGGATGTGCCGCCGATCTGCGCGCCGAAGGTGCGGATCAATCGGGTTCCGATACCCGTCTTCTGGCCCTGCGCGTCGAAGCCGACGCCGTTGTCGGCGATGACGAGGTGCAGCCTGCCCCCGTCGACCGGTGTCAGCGAAATCCGCACAACGCCGAACTCCCCGCCCGCAAACGCGTATTTGAATATATTTGTCAGCGCTTCGACTGCGAACAGGGCCAACGGCACCGCGACCTCTCCCGGAACGTCTCGCGCCACCAGATCTTCTTCCACACGCACCGCGCTGTGCTCGCCGCGCATGCCCTCGGTGATCTGATGCGCCAGTTCGTGCAGCAGACGCTTCAGGTCGATCGTCGTCTGATCTTCGATCTCGTGCAGTATACGGTGCACCAGGGCGAGCGCGTTGATGCGGACCTGCGCCTGCATCAGCGCGTCGCGCGCCGTCGCGTCCTTGAGTTGGCCGGCCTGCAGGCTGAGCAGGCTCATGACGATCTGCAGGTTGTTCTTCACGCGGTGATGGATCTCGCGGATGAGCAACGACTTTTGCGTCAGGGCATCACGCAGCTTGCGATCGCGGTCCTGGATTGCCTCGGCCATTTCCGAAAGCCCGTCTCCCAGGCTCCGGAATTCGCGCGGCGCGGATTCCAGTTGGGGCCGGATCGTATAATGTCCGCTGCGATAAGCGACCGAAATGCGGCGCAGATAGGCGATCCATTGTGTTACCTGGCGCTCGGTCGCGAACCAGATGCCGGCCCAGGCCAACCCGATCATCAGGATCGGCATCAGGAAGTCGGCGCCGACATGCAGATACGTGGCCCCGAACAGCCGGCTCTCCGGCATCGCAAAGGCGACGTTGATCGCGCCGCCGCGCAAGGGTGCGGTCGCAATTGTCCAGGTGCCGGATGCGGAGGCAGCGGAGTGGACGGGGGCGGGATCCGCAACCCCATTTGTCTGACCGACCAGAGCATGTGCGATGGCGACATTGTTCGAGGCCAGGATATTTGCGTCGCGATCGTAGATGAATACGACTGCGCCCTTGGGTAGGCCGTGCGCGCGTACCATGAAGTCGAGCCAGCGCAGCTGAACGACGACGGAGACCGTGCCTTCGAACCGCCCGTTGGCGTCGCGCAACGGCAACATGCCGGCGATGACGGGCCGGTTGAGCACCTTGCTGCGGATCTGACCGCTGACCACAAAACCCGTTGAGCGGCGCGCCAGTTGGAAAACCGGTTGACGGACGGCGCTGGTGCCCTTGGCCGCCGGCAATGCCGAACAGACATTGATGCCATTCGCATCGAAGCGCGAGATGTTGGCGAAATACTTCACGCCGATGAGTGCGTCGTTGAGCAGCCGGTCGCAAGCCGGCGTCGGTCGCCGCACGGCGGCAATGTTCGACAACGCACGTGTGATCTGCTCGGCGGACGACAGCAGGCTTTCTTCGTCTCCCGCCGCGGCGCGGGCCGACTGGGTCAGATTGTCGTGAACCTGCTCGACATCGACGCGTGCGCGCTCGACGCCCTGAAGAATGCTCACGGCCGCGATCGGCAGAAGCGCGACGGTGACGGCAATCAGAAGCGTGATGCGAAGCGGCCAGCCGCGCTCAGTCGCCGCCCTTGTGGCGTCGTTTGGCGGCATCGGGACCATCTGGCGGCGCGAGGCGATCCAATTGCGCCATGATTTCACGGGCAGCCTCTCCTTCGGGCGGTCGGTCCGATGGCGGCAAGGCCTCGTTGCCGTCGAGAATCGCGATAAGCGCCTTGCGCGCCCGCGCGACCCTGCTCTTCACCGTGCCCACAGCACAATTGCAGATTTCCGCAGCATCCTCATAAGAGAAGCCGCCGGCTCCGACCAGTATCAGCGCCTCGCGCTGTTCGTCGGTGAGCGCACGCAGGGCGCGCGCGGTGTCGGACAACTCGGCAGACCAACCCTGATCCTGTCCACCGCCTGGAATGCGCTCGGCGGCCTCCTGATCCCAAGGGGCCTGGCGCCATGCGCGGCGGCGATCGGAATAGAACTGGTTGCGCAGGATTGTGAACAGCCAGGCCTTCAGGTTGGTGCCCGGAACGAAGGAGTCGCGTGATTGCCAAGCCTTGACCAAGGCCTCCTGTGCCAGATCGTCGGCGCCTTCATGGCTGCCACAGAGCGAGCGGGCGAAGGCACGCAGGAACGGGACCAGGCTCAAGAGCTCCGTCTTGAAATCGTCGGGCGGGGCAGACGATGGATTGCTCGAGGCGGCGGCGGCGTGTGGGGCGGTCATGAGGACTGCTTCCCCGACTCGTCCCGCGCATCCATCTTGCGCAACAGGTCCAGGAATTCATCCGGGACGGGCTCCTGCGCCACCGCGTCGTAAATCCGCCGCAGCTCGCGCCCAATGACCCGCTGACGCGCCCTGATGGCGCGCGCTTTCTCCCGGTTGGGGTTCTGTTCCTTAGACAAATTCCAATTCCGCTGTTGCGGTGCGCCTGACAAAGCCGTTCTCCAAGCAGGGCTGATTACATAAGAAAATCAGCCCCTTAATTTGACTCATCCGCCCACCTGCTCCCTTCATCCCTGCCAACGCCCCCGCCGGGTCAATGGTTCCGTGATGGTTGGAACTTTTCCCGGACGGGAGCATTCCATTTCCGGTATCGAACGCCAAAGCCCGTCGAAGGAGCACAGCCCGGCATGAGCATGTCCCAGACGCTTGCCCCACATCTTCCCTATTTGCGCCGTTACGCGCGTGCCTTGTGCGGTTCGCAGTCCAGTGGCGACACGTATGTCCGCGCCGCGCTGTCCGCCCTGCTGGCCGGCGATCAGTCCCTGGTCGAGGGTGTTGCGCCGCGCGTGGGCCTTTACCGCGTCTTCCACGCCATCTGGCAGTCGGCCTCCGGCCGCATCGAAGAGGCGGCACCCCGGCCCGCAGACGTCAAACCCACGCCGGAAGGGCGGCTGGATGCGCTGGATTCCGGCAAGCGTGCCGCCTTGCTGCTGACGGCCGTCGAGGCCTTCAGCCTGGAAGAGGCCGCCTTCATCCTGGATGAGACCGCAGAGGAGGTCGAGCGCGCCATCGTCGATGCGCAGCAGACGATCGACCGCCAGCTCGCCAGCCGCATCCTGATCATCGAGGACGAGCCGATCATCGCCTTGGACTTGGAAAATCTCGTCACCGAACTGGGTCACAAGGTCGTTGCGACGGCGGCCACGCGCGCGGAGGCCGTGGCCAAGGCGCATGCCGAGCGACCTGGGCTGGTGCTCGCGGATATCAATCTGGGCGAGGGCGGCTCGGGCATCGACGCGGTAGCCGAAATCCTGGGCAGCTTCGATATCCCGGTGATCTTCATCACGGCCTATCCCGAAAAGCTGTTGACCGGCGAGCGGCCGGAACCGACCTACCTCATCGCCAAGCCGTTCCTGCCGGAGACGGTCCAGGCCACGGTGGGCCAGGCCTTGTTCTTTCACGCCGCTGCCAAAAAGGCTGCCTAACTGCCGCGTTCCCTTGCCGGGAACTTTAAGGCATTGTCAGGGATGTTCCCTACAAAGTTCTCAAGGTCATGGAGACGAGCATGAGCGCCACCGGTAAGGCCGCCGCCAATCAGGATATCGAGGCAAGGCTCTCGACCCTGCGCACCGATCTGGAAACCCTGCAGAAAGACCTGCGGGCCCTGGCGGGCGACGTCAGCGGCGTTGCATCCGCACAGGCGCGCGATGCTCTGAAAAAGGCCGAAGGGGTCGCCGAGCGTGCCTATCAGTTGGCCGAAGAAACGGCAGCCCAGGCGAGTCGATCTGCGTTCGAAGCGGCCGAGGATGTCGAGGAATGGGCGGCGGAGAACGCCGAGACGTTGCGCGCGACGGTGCGCGAGCAACCTCTGACCTCGCTCGCCATCGCGGCCGGCGTGGGCGCCTTCCTCGCCATGCTTTTGCGCCGCTGACGGGCGTCCGATGGGGGCGAAAATCGCGGCGGGCGCAGTGCTCGCGATCATCGGCTTGCTGCTGGTGGTCTTTGGGGTCGGCTTTTTGAGTTATGCCTTGGCGACCGCGCTGTCGCCGATCCTCGGCGTCGCCGGCGGCGCGGCCGTAACGGGTGCGATTTTCGTCGGCCCGCCGGTGCTCTGGGCGGCCATCACTTTGACGTCCAAGGGCAAACCCAAGCCGAAGCCGGCCGTTCTGCCGAATGGGCTCTGGACCGTCCTCTTCGCAGCGGTTGCCAAGGAGACGCCCTGGATCGCGATCGTCGGCGCGATCCTGGTGGCTGCGGCGGAAATCTTCCTGGCCGGTCGCAAGCGGAAATAACCGGAACTGCGGTTTCAAGCTCGCGTTTCCTTTCGACACGAAAGGAACTCGCCATGCTCGGCTACGCCGTCCTCTTTCTGATCCTCGCTCTGGTCGCCGGTTATCTGGGTTTCTTCGGCTTGGCCGGCCTGGCTGCCGCCATCGCCAAGATCTTGCTCATCGTCTTCGTCGTGCTTCTGATCGTCAGCGCCTTCTCAGGTGCGTTGCGGGGCCGCCCACCCGTCTGAAGCCGTCAAACAAATAGTCCTTTCGGTCCGCGCTACAGACCCGCGCGCGATGGTCATTTTGCAAATATAGTAAACTGAATCAGTACGTTAGTGAGAGGTCGAAGACCTTCGAAATGCCAAAGGATTTTTTTGGCGTCGCATGCAACCCAAATTAAGGCTCTCCGTTATCTAATCCGAGCGGACGTCCGATCCGGAACGCCCCAGCCCCTTCGACAGCCCGCATTGGGTGTCCGCTCTTCCTTTTCCCCTGAAAATCCACAGTTCAAAGAACCCGGCCCAGGCGCACGCCGCGCCAGCCTGAAAGCCGGTAGATCGTGTAATGCGCGATCGGCACGCCGCGACGCTTGCGGTCGAATTGTCCTATCGGCTCGACCTGCGAAAAGCTTGCGCTGAGCTCGCCATGCCGATCCAGCTTCTTTTCCGCAACATAGAGGAGCGGCTTGGCGAGCAGATCGGCGTCCGGCACGGGCGCGTCGGGATAACGAAAACCATCCGTCGTTTGGATCAGCGGCAAGCGGTGCGGCAGATAAAAGGCGTACCAGGCGGTCGACTCATAGTCGGTGGTGACCAGCGCGGCCGCGCCGCTGCGCCGCTCGGCGGTCTCGATCGCGGTTTTCACCTCGCCGAACCCGACCGCAAGCAGGCGCGCGAGAGGATCGCTGCGTCCGAACGGCACGATACCGATCAACGCCTGGGCGTACACCGCCAGCAGCAACGTCGCGGCGACAGGCGTCGCAAGTGGCCGCGCGACTTTCCACACCGCGCGCGACCACCCCGACCAGTCCGTCGCGGCGAAGGCCTGGGCGGCGGCAACAGCCAGGGCGGGATAAAGAAAAGACGGCCAATTTCCCTGAATGCGATCGTGCAACGAATGGATCAGGAAGTAGAGCGCTGAGGGGAAGACGAGCGCAGCCAGAAGAAATATCGCGCTGTCGCGATCCCGACCGCGAAAGGCCAGCGCCAAAGCCGCGAGCACGAACAGGAACGGCGAGGCGAGCACGAGTTGCGCGCCGAGGAATTCGAACAGGAAGCGCAAGGTGAAATGACCGCTTGAAATACGGCCGAACTGGAAGGCAAAGGTCATCCAGTGATGATCGGCGTTCCACAGAAGATTGGGCGCGAAGATCGCGAGCGCCACCGCTCCGCCGGTCCAGGGCCAAGGCGTCAGCAGCCAAAGCCGTCCCTTTGGTGCAAGCAGCAACCAGACGGCGATGCCGGCCCCCAGAAACAGCGCGGTGTATTTGGATAGCAGGCCCAATCCGGCGGCCGCACCGACGCCGAGCCACCAGGCGCCGTGCCGGGTCTCATCAAGCTTGGCCAGCGCATAGAGTACGCCGGCGGCCGCCGCGACCGCCGGCGCGTCGGGCGTCGCGGCCAGTGTCTCCACCGACACCATCAAGGTGAGATTGAAGAACAGACAGGCGCGCGCGGCGACGTTCTCGTCCTTTGTGAGCGCGGCGGCGGCACGCCACACCAGCAGGCTCGCCGCGATCGAAAGCGCAAGCGCGCCGAAGCGCACGCCAAAGGATGTGTCGCCGAACAGGAGCGTTCCCGAGCGGACGACATAGGCGATCGCGGGTGGATGGTCGAAATAGCCTGCTGCCAGATGGCGCGACCACAGCCAGTAATAGGCCTCGTCCGCCGACAGCGGCAGCATCGCCGCCGCCAAGGTCCGCAGGATGGTCAGCGCGGCGACGGCAACAAAAAAGCGCCGTGTCTCGCTCATCGCGTGCGCCAGACGAACAGGCTGGACATCGCATAATTCCAGAACAAGCCCATCACCGCGCCTGCCGCACCGGCCACCCACCACACCGACTCTTCGGCATAGAGCCAATTGGCAATGCCGACATTGGTCAGCGCGCCGATGGAACAGAATAAGCAGAACACGAAGAAGCCGGTGACGATCGACAGTCCCTTCAGCCGGCGGTCGCGATAGGTAAGCTCGTTGTTGAGCGCGAAATTGCTGCACAGCGCGACGAAGGTGGCGATGGCTTGCGCCATGTAGAAGGGCGAGGCGCCGGACACCAGGGCGATCTTGAGCACGACCAGATGCACGATCAGGCCGATGGCGCCGACCCCGGCGAAGAAAATGAAGCGCGGATCGACCAGATCGCCCGTCAGCTTAGCGAGCATGAGTCCCAGGAACTCCACTCCGATCTGGATGTTGAACTTGCTCTCGCCCTGTTCGCGCTTGCCGAAGACATAGGATTGCTCTGCGACGCGCAACGAGGGCCCGGCGGTGGCGACGATGTCGAGCAGGATCTTGAACCCCACCGGCGACAGCCGTTCGGCGATGGCGTCGAAGCGGTCGCGGCGCAGCATGAAAAAACCGCTCATCGGATCGCTGAGCGGCACGTCGAGCATTTTGCGCGTCAGCGTGGTGGCAAGCCGGCTGATGGAACTGCGGGTCTTGCTGAACGAATCGGCGCTGCCGCCCTCCACATAACGGGTCGCGGCGACGAGGTCGCAGGTGCCGCTGCGCAACTTGTCGAGCATCGCGGTCAACGCCCGCTCGTCGTGCTGGAGATCCGCGTCCATGACGGCCACGAATGGCGCGCTGGAGGACAATATCCCCTCGATGCAGGCGCCGGCGAGGCCGCGGCGGCCGACCCGGCGCAAGCAGCGGACTCGTGAATCGCGCACGGCGATCGCCTTGGCGGTCTCGGCCGTCCCGTCCGGCGAATTGTCGTCCACGAAGACCGCCTCCCAGGCAATTCCCGCCAGCGCGAGGTCAAGCCGGCGCACGAGCTCGGCGACGTTGTCGCGCTCTTTGTAAGTGGGAAGGACGACGGAAAGCTCGATGGGCGATGCGGGCACGCGGAACTCCTTGTGCCGCCTTGGTGGCAACAGCCCCGCCCGGCGTCAAGGGATACCGCGTGAAGTCGGGTTCAGACGTAGATGAGGTAAAGCACGATGCCCGCGATCACCGCCAGCGCCAGGCTGAATAGCAGAACATAGCGCACATGACCGGTCGCCTCACCCTGCCTGGCCTGATCGGGGGGAACGACGCGCTTGGGGGTGCTGTCGGTCGCGGGTTGAGACATGGTCAGACTCCTTGTTGGCTGCCGGCCCGGGTTCGGCGCTCCAGCTCGGCGCGTGCCAAATCGACCAGTTGCATGCGCTGGGGCTCTCCTTCGCCGTCCTGCTCGCGGATTTCGCGTTCCCAGGCCGACAGGATTTCGAGCCGCTCGACGTCGCTGAAGCGTCGATCACGCACCACGTCGTGCGGCGCGCGGTGGAAGCGAAGCGGCTCATGCAGGATGTCGTCGATGAGCTTCTTCTTGGTCATGCCCACCGTCCGTCAGAATCGGCCGAGGAGCACAAGAACCAGCACGACAATCAGAACGAGGCCGAGGCCGCCGCTCGGATAATAGCCCCAGCTACGGCTGTGAGGCCAAGACGGCCAGGCACCGAACAGCAGCAATAGAAGGACGATAATCAGAATCGTGCCAAGCATTTTTCAAATACCTCAAAGGCTCTGTGGATGGAACACGCCCGTGGCACGGCGGTTCCGCCCCCTCAATGGCTTCGGCGTTTGCGGGTGGCCGCGGCTTTCTTCGCGGATGCGGACCGTTTCGCTGCTGAGCGCTTGGCGGATGCGGCACCGCCAAGCCGGCCGCCCTTGCGTGAGGGAGAATGGTCTTCCGTGCGGCCGCGGCCGGAACCGCTCTTCTTGCCGCCATGTGTCTCCTTGTTGACGGTCGCCCATGCGCGCCGCTCGGCTTCCTTTTCCGACGTGCCGCGCCGCTCATAGCCTTCTTCGATGTGCTCTGCTTGGCGCTTTTGTTTGTCGCTGTAGCTCGATTTATCGCCACGCGGCATGGCTATCTCCCTTTTGGCCAAGGAAACGGCAGCGCGACGGGAGGGTTCCGGGAACCGTCTCAATATCGCCTTTCCTGGGGTGGAACGGGCCCTGTGCGGAGGCGTTGAAGTCGTGTCGGGGTCGCGAAGCTCCAACAGGGAGAAATTCCAATGAATGTCATGCGAAACGTGCTGGGCGGCGCTGCGGCCGCGCTCTTGGCACTCGGCTCGACGCCGGTCCTGGCTTTTACCCATCACCCCGCAACGCCGGCGGAAATCCAGCAGACGGATCAGCTGAATGCGCAGTCGCTGGTCAACGCAGGGGCGGTGACGGCCGACGCCACATCAAACGCGACCGTGAATGACGCTCCCGCCACAGATTCGACGAGCAGCAGCGCGAGCGACAGCGGCGCCAATGCCAATGGCAGCACCGAAGCGACAACGCCGGATAGCCGTGCCGGCACCAACGTATCGGCGGCGCCGGCCAAACCGGCTCCCGAAAATACCGATTCGTCGAACGCCGGCCACTAACGCTTCTATATTGCGATGTCTGGTTAAGGCCGGCCCATGTTGCCGGCCCGTCCTATTGCCCGGGACGATAGTCGCGCTCGATATGACCCTTAAGCTGACTCTCCGTGAACCAGACTGGCTTCATTTGCATCCGAACGAACAGCGGCGACTGATCGGCGTAGTGCGCAGACGATGCGTCGAGCGTTGCCGAACCGTATTGATGGATGCTCTGCGATGAAAGCTTGCCGCTCTTGTCCCACGTCACGATCATGATGAATGTATCGCCATCGACGGCGGTGAGCGTGCCGTCATCCTGTTGCACCCCGTAGACCGCGCGATAGATATCCGGTCCGCCATCGACCGGTAGATCGAGCTTGCCGCGCCGGAACCGGTTGACTTGGCCCCATTGCGGGTCGAGCCGTCCGAAGTGTGTCTTCAGCACGGCGATCGCGTCGCGAAGCGCGTCGAGCGGTGGCTCCTTCCACGGACCGCCGGGATTTTCCGGCGCGGCGCGCACGCCCATCAGCACGGCCAGGGCCGCGCCGCGATTGTGAACGTCGGTGCGACGGTCCCATTGTCTCAATATACGCTGCGCCTCCCTGAGATCGGCGTCATCGCCCGGCTTGATAGCGAGTATCTCAGAGATCATCCGCGCGATGTCGGAATGGGCGCTGTAGGTGAGATCGAATTTGTAGGCGCGAAATTTGTCCGCAGTGATGGCGCTGTCGGCGCCGAAGGTCTCGAGCGCCCGCATCGCGCGATTCGTCATATTCGTCTGAATGCCGAGCGTCTTGGAGAAATCCGACGGCTTGAGATCGTCTTGCGGCGCCGTCGCCTGAAACGGCGTATTGTTGGAGTTGAAGACGAAAGCCGATTTCGGATTCCAAAGTTGCGGGATTTTGTCGAACGGAAGGTAGGAATGCCAGATCAAATCGGACCGGTCGCCTGGGATGAACCCATGCCAGTCGATCTCTTCTTTCCGGACGGGAAATAGTCCGTTGTAGACATAACCGATCGTGCCGTGTTCGTCGGCATAGATATAATTGATGCTCGGCAATGCTTGCAGGCGCATCGCCGCCTTCCATTCGTCCAAACTGCGCGCCTTGTCGAGCCGGTAATATTGCAGCACCTGCCGGATCTCGTTCATCCCCGCATAGCGCACCGCGAAGACGCCGTGATCGGTCTTGAACACCGGCCCCTGCGCCG
>CAZMHP010000053.1:0-15228 GCA_964566095.1 uncultured Rhizobium sp.
ATAGAAGCTGAGCCAGATGTCCTTCAGGACCTGCTTGCCGCCGGGATAGGTCTTGCTGAGACCTTTCATGACATAAACGAATTCGGGCCCGGCCATCGGCGGATTCCTCGATGAGATGAGACTGAGATGCGCGCTTTTAAAGAAGCGCGGCGGCCCAAGCAACGCTTGCGCGCCTCGGCAAAGGTCCGAGGTTCAGAACTTGATCCGCGCGCGGGACAGCAGCGAGACGGCGTTGGCGCCGTCGCGGCCGGCATAGTTCATCTGGAACGCGGCATTGGTCTGCAGCGCCAGCGAGCCGTCGAGGAAGGTGGTGACGTAACCGATCTCGACATCGGTTTCGCGCGCCGGGCCAATGCCCTGCAGCAGGCCGCTGCGCGAAACGAACGACGGGGCCGCCGTGGCGCCCGGCGTGGTGATGAATTCGCCGTTCGCGCCGAAAGCGGGGCTCGACACCGCGACGCCCAGCGCGTCGTCGCCGAACAGGCCGTTCTTGGCGACGGCGATGCCGTAGGAGCGGGTGTGCAGGCCATCGCCGGACAGCGCGAGCGGATTGAGGCCCGATTTCAAATCGACCTGGGTGATGCCCTCGCCATAGGACGCGGTCGTGCTCCAGCCATTGCCGAAATGCACGCGCGCGGACACGCCGAGCGCGGTGGTGTTGGCGTTGGCGGCGGGCACCGCATTGCCGAGGATGCCGTTGCGCTCATTCGTCTGCGTGCCGAGCACGCCGAAGCTGGCCCAGTCGGTCGGCTGCCAGGAGAGACCGGCGATCAGCGCATCGGCGGTGCGGGTTTCGTAAGGCGTCGGCTGGCTGCCGAGCCGGGCCAGCGCGGCATAGGCGTCGGTCGCCGCGCCCTGCTCGCCGCGCGCGATGTTCGCCGTGGCGACACCGAAGCTCAGTCCGCCGCCGACCGTGAAGGACGCGCCCAGATAGGACCCGCCGCCGGCCAGCGCGGCATAGGGAGAGCCCGCGGACGCGGAGGAGAGGAACAGACCGTCGAAGGCATGCGCGTTGGTGAGATCGACCGGCGCGATGCGGCCGGCAAGATCGACCTTGTAGCCGAGTTCGAGATCAAGACCGGTGATCAGCGAGACACTGGGCGCGACATCGGCGACGCCGAGGCGCGCGCCCGACAATCCGCCATCGAATCCGGAAGCGCCGGCGAGCGACACGACGGTGGAACCGAGCGGCGCGAACGCCATCGTTGCAGGCATGGCGGCATGGCCGGCGCTTGCGAACGCAAGCGCTCCCGCGACGGCGCAAACTGCGCGGCGGAACCAGACCTTCATGACACTCTCAATCCCACTCTGACCTTTCGGTCCTTATCACCCTAGCAGCCCGGCGACCTGCTTACCAGGAACCGCCTGAGAAACCCTGACTTTCTTGGCCGTTTCCGCGACTTTGTTGCACCTTGGTTACGCCATTGCCAATGACAATAGTGTAATAAAATTGCAAATTGCACGCGTCCTCAACCACTTAATTGTCCGCGATTTCCCGCAGGGGCTACCCCCTCGCGCCGGCCGTGCCCAGCCCTTATGTCAGATGGCCATGGACCAGACCCCGATCAAGGCGGCAATCCTGCCCGTCACCCCCTATCAGCAGAATTGTTCGCTGGTGTGGTGCACCCGCACCAGGCGGGCCGCGGCCATCGACCCAGGCGGCGATCTGGACCGCATCCGCGCGGCGATCCGCCACGAGGGGCTGACCCTGGAGAAGGTCCTGCTCACCCATGGCCATCTCGACCATGCCAGCGGCGCCGCCAAGCTGGCCCGGGAATTCGCCGTGCCGGTCGAGGGGCCGCACCGGGACGACCAGTTCCTGCTCGACGAGTTGGGGCGCAACGCGGTGCGGCCGGGTTTCGCGGACGCGGAGAACTGTACGCCGACGCGCTGGCTGGAAGACGGCGACACGGTCACGCTGGGCGAAACGGAGCTGGGCGTGCGCCATTGCCCCGGCCACACGCCGGGCCATGTCGTGTTCTTCCACAAGGATGCCCGCGTCGCCTTCGTCGGCGACGTGCTGTTCGCCGGCTCGATCGGGCGCACCGATTTTCCGCGCGGCAATTACCAGCAGCTCATCGACTCCATCACCGGCCGGCTGTGGCCGCTGGGCAGCGACATGCATTTCGTGCCCGGCCACGGCCCGATGTCGACCTTCGGACGCGAGCGCCAGACCAACGGCTATGTCGCCGACGAGGCGCTGGCGACGACCAAGAACCTCGACTGATCATCGCGCCGCCAGCGCGGCGACCCATGTCTCGAGGGCGGCCGTATCGGCGATGTCGCCCGGCCAGGCCACCGCCGGCTTGTACGACTGGTTGGCGAGGCGCTCGCGGTGGCGATACAGCTTGATCGGAAACTGCAGCACGGCGTGGCCGCTGGGCAGCGGCGCGGGGCGATTCTCCAGCAGAAAGGTGTCGGACTGGGTCTCCGCCCCGATCTGCACGACGTGCGGCAGCTTGAGCACGAGATCGACAAGATTGAGGCAGGAACTGACGCAGGCGCCGTCGGTGAGCAGATAGGGAACGGCCGACACCGCATGACGCGGCGCATCGGCGGCAACATCGAGGATCGCGTATTCGTCCGGATCGATATAAAGCGGATCGCCGTTTTTGATCGCCCGGGCGAGGCCGCGACGGACGCGATCGAATCCGCCATAGGCCACCGATCGCTCGCCGAACATTTTCTTGATCACCGGCTCGACCGCGTCGAGATAGGCAAGGTTCTGCGGCGAGGCGCGCCATTCGGCCTGGAGGTTCTTCGGCCGCACCGCGGCAACGGCGCCCGCGCCCCAGATCGCGTTCAAGACGCGCAGCGCGACGAAGGTGTTGCCGCCATTGTTGCCGCGCAGATCGACGACGACGTAGCGCGCGGCGCGGACCGCCGGCGCCTTGGCCTCGATCTCGGCCATGAGCGTCTCCAGGCCGGCGACGGCCTGCGGATTGAGTGCGTTCAGCGTGGGGATGCCGACCCAAAAGCCGCCGCCGGCCGTGGCCCGAACGCCGCCTTGCGGCTGCGGTGCGATGCCCTGTGCCTTGGCGAGGCGCGCGCGGTATTCGTCTTGCGGCAGCTCGCGCCAATCCAGGTCGTCGCTCCACGACGCCCCGCCGCGCCGCCAATCGCAGCGCCGCAGCAAGGGCAAGAACGGATTGCCGCGATCGAGCAGAAGCAACGGCGCGACCTCGCGGCGCGAGGACTCCACGGTCCAGCGCCCGTCATAGGCCTCGAGCCGCGCTTGTGCGAGCGCCGCAACGGGGACGCCGTCGCACCCTTCCAGTACGGCCCCCAAAAGGGCGTCGTTCGGCGCCGCCGTGTCGACGATCCGAAACGCACCGCCGCGATAGCCGACGAGGAAGCCGGGCCAGCGCGCCGGGAGCGGTGCGTCGAAATCGATCCAAAGATGATCGTCCTGGAAGACGTTGGCGAAATGCGCCAGCGCGAAGCGATAGCCCGCATAGGACTCGATTTTGCCCGCATCCGCTTTGGCCGTGGCGCGGTCGAGATCGGCGAGGAAGGCCGGGGCCTCGCCGGGAACGCCGCCGGGCGACTGCGCCAGCAACGTGGCGCGCGCCGCGGCAAGATCGTCGCGCGCCGCCTTGCTCCAGTCCTCGCCCGCGGCCGGCACGCGGGCGCAAATGCCTATTGCGAGGAGAACAACCGTGCCGACAAACCGATAACGCATGAGCGATCCCAAAAGAGATACCGAAGCCTTGGATGCGCGCGGACCGGCGGCGGATGCATCACGCTGACGTGATCGCCGCCGCCGCAGACCAACGGCTATGTCGCCGACGAAGCGCTGGTGACGACAGCCGATCTTGGACCCAAGCCCAAGCCGTATTCCTGAGGATGGACCGACAATGGCAAGTGGAGCGCAGCGGGCCGGAGACGACCGGCCCGCTGCCTCCCTTGGATGCGCCTCTTATCGGCGCACTCTCCCACCAGAGCGGTTCGCAAGCCGATCCGGATCAGACGCCCGATTTCGCGGACAGGCCTCCGCGAGCGTGAGCGGAAGCCTGCGCGACCGCCCCGTCCGGCCGGCCAAGATCGCCTCGAAGGCGATACGGATCGCATCGGCGACGTGCCGCGCGCCGAGCTTGCGCATGAGATGGGCACGGTGAATCTCGACCGTGCGCGGACTGATTCCGAGGTTGTGAGCGATGACCTTGTTCGACTGACCGGCGAGGAGACCTTCAAGAACCTCGCGGCATCGCGGCGAAAGGGAGGCAACGCGAAACGCCGCGTCGAAGGGCGATCGGCCGAGCGGGCCGTTTTCAGTTGCGTTCATGGCTTGCACTCCGTTGCCGATGGGACCGGACCGTTCGAGAGCGTGGCCTGCACCACGCGCGCCAGCTGGAGCCGGGTAACCGGCTTCGCCATCACGCCGTCGGCGCCGAGCTTTGCTGCAAGATGCAGGACAAACGCGCTTTTCAACGCCCCTTTGCCGCCGGACATCGCCACGACCTTCGTGTCGGGATAATCGCGCTTGATCTCCATCAGCAATTCGATGCCGTCCTTGCCGGGCATCAAAATTTCGGTCAGCACGAGCGCGGGCGCGAAATCGCGGAAGCATCGCAGACCGGCGAAGCCGTCGCTCGCGGTCGCGACCGCATAGCCGTCGAGCGTCAGGCTTTGCGAGGCGGCCCGCAGCACCAGGCCGTCGGGATCGATTACGAGAATTCGAACAGACATGTGTCTATGGCACTGCGCCGCGCCCGAACCAGGGACGCGGAAGCCCGCAGCGCGGCATTCCCTGTGGTTTCAGAGCAGGATTTGGTTGCTGCCTCCAAGGGCGGCAACTGTCAGATTTGCTAGGCCGGCGCGCCTCTGCCCAGAACCTTGCCGACGAGTTCGGCCGTGTTACGGGCGCCGAGCTTTCGCATCATGTTGGCGCGATGGAAATCCACCGTGCGCGGACTAATGCCGAGCGTCCGCGCCGCCTGCTTGCTGGAGGCGCCCTTGGCAAGCTGCGCCAACACGACGCGCTCGCGGTCGGTCAGCGCACCCTCCTGCACGAGGCGCTCGGGCAGGAGGGCCAGATCGCCATTGAGAAGACGTATTTCGCGCTTTGCACGATCCGCACCCGGCACCTGGAGGAACTGCCACTGGCCGCGGCGCCGGGCGATGACGGCCTGGTGGCTTCGCGCGACGTCAAGCACGTCCTCCGGCTGACTCGTTTTCATCGTATAGGCGCATAGCATGACGATGCGTCGCCGCTCGATGGCGGCATCGAGCGCGTGCTCATACTCCACGATGTCGCGCCAACCCTCCACACTGCGCCAGAGCGGGTTGCCGCAGGCCCTCACGCCGTCGAGCCCGCGCGCGAGCGCGTCGTCGATGCATTTGTGCCAGCTGGCCACGACCTTTTCCCAGCTGAAGCGTCCGTTCTCGTAGTACCAATCCTGCGCCGCGAACACTTCGAACCGGCGCGCGCGATGGCGCTCCGCAAAGCCGGGCACAAGCCGCGTCAGCGCGGCCATCGCTTCATCGACCGACAGCGGGCGCGAGACGATCCAGATGCAATGTTCCGCCCCATCGCGCGCCGCGGCAAAGTAAGTGCAGCCCGCGTCGAGAACATCCTGCTTGGTCTCGCAGAACATGCACATATGCGAGCCCCAGGGAATTCTGCCGATTGGTTCGATGCCGGTGTCGCGCAAGCAGTCTTGCGGCTCCGGATCCGTCCAGCACAATGAGATCGGCCGTCGCTGCGCCGGTGCGGCCTTGCGGCTTGCAGGCGTCAAATCGGTTCCCTTCATGACGGCCCACTCTTTCCGGCCGCAAAGGTCTACAACGAGCAAAAGTACGCCCATTGCGCAAAAAATGCGAATGCGCGCCGGCGCAGGGTTACGGCTGGAGCCGTGTTCGCGCGCAACAGGTCCGCGATCGGCGGGCATCACCGCGATGTGATTGCCGCGCTCGCAGCGACAATGCGAGCATGCGCGACAATCCCTGGGGGAACGACATGCGCGTTTCGACTCTTCTTATCGCGGCCATGTTCGCCTGCGCCGCGCTGCCGGCGCGGGCGGGCGACCTCTACGCCTACGATGCGTCCGCTCCGCTCAATCCCGTGTTCGGCAAGGAGCGGGTCGTCGCCAAGGGCGTGGTGGCGCAGGACGTGCACTTTACTTCGACCACCGGGCACGTCGTCACCGGCGAGATCGTTCACGGCAAAGCCGCGAAATCGCGGCCGGCGATCCTGTTCGTGCACTGGCTGGGCGAGCCCAAGACCACCAACCATACCGAGTTCGAGCCCGACGCCATCGCGCTGGCGCGGCATGGCGCGGTGTCGCTCCTGATCGACACGATGTGGGCGAAGGACGATTGGTTCGACACGGTGGGCAAGGATGCCTCGGCCGACGGCCCGCTGGTGGAGGCGCAGGTGATCGATCTGCGCCGCGCGCTCGACCTTCTGCTGGACCAGCCCGGCGTCGACCCCAAGCGCGTCGCCTATGTGGCGCATGATTTTGGCGCGATGTTCGGCGCGCTGATGGCCAATGTGGAAACGCGGCCGACCGCGTGGACCTTGATGGCGGGCGTGCCGACGCTGGCGGAGTGGTATCGCTTCGGGAAGACCAAGCATGCCTGGCGGGATTATGAAGGCTATGCCGCCGCGATGGGGCGCTACGGCATCACGGACGGGCTCGGCAAGCTGGGCGGCAAGAGAGTGCTGCTGCAATTCGCGACCAAGGATTATTTCATCTCGCAGGAGAAGGCGTTCGCCTTCATCGGCGCGGTGCCGGGCGCGAAGACCGCGATCTTCTACGACACCGATCACGCGCTGGCGCTGCCGGAGGCGGCGGCGGACCGCGACGGGTGGCTGGAGAAGGCGCTGGCACGATAACCTCTCCCGCTTGCGGGAGAGGTCGCGAGCAAAGCGAGCGGGTGAGGGCCAGGCAGCCTCGCCCTCCCCTCACCCGAAAAATGCTGCGCATTTTTCGACCTCTCCCGTGAACGGGAGAGGTTTGGTCAGCTCACCCAGCGTCAACTGCCCCGAAACGACTCGACTTCCCCGGCCCCGCCTGATTTTTTGTCGGGCGCAAAGCCATCGAAATATCCGGGAGCGACGCCATGACCGCCATCAACTCCGTCACCGACTTTTCCAGGGAAGGCGAGATCGGGATCATCACGCTGAATTCGCCGCCGGTGAACGCGCTGTCGGCGGCGGTGCGCGACGGGCTGCATGGCGGCTTTAAGGCGGCGATCGCCGATCCCGCCGTCAAGGCCATCGTGCTGATCTGCGAGGGGCGCACCTTCATCGCCGGCGCCGATATCTCCGAATTCGGCGGCGCCATGAAGGGCGCCTCGCTGTTCGAGGTGCAGAACATGATGGAGTCCTCGCCCAAGCCGGTGATCGCGGCGATCCATGGCACGGCGCTGGGCGGCGGATTGGAAGTGGCGCTGTGCGCGCATTATCGCGTCGCGGTCCCGAGCGCCAAATGCGGATTGCCGGAGGTGAATTTGGGACTGCTCCCCGGCGCGGGCGGCACGCAGCGGCTGCCGCGCATCGCGGGCGTCGAAAAGGCGCTGGAGATGGTGACGAGCGGCCAGCATGTCGGCGCCAAGCAGTGCCTGGAGATGGGATTGGTCGATGCGCTGGCCGACGAGGGCACGCTGAAAGAGGGCGCCATCGCGTTTGCGAAGAAGGTGCTGGCCGAGAACAAGCCGCTGGTGAAGGTGCGCGACAACAACACCAAGACCGACGCCGCCAAGGGTCATCCGGAGATCTTCGCCGCCTTCCGCAAAGCCAATGCGCGCAAGTTCCGCGGCTTCAAGGCGCCGGAAGCGAACATCCAGTGCATCGAGGCGGCGGTGAACCTGCCGTTCGAGGAAGGCCTGAAGGCCGAACGCAAGCTGTTCATGGAAGTCATGACGGGCGCGCAATCGGCGGCGCAGCGCTATTACTTCTTCGCCGAGCGGCAGGCCAACAAGATTCCGGACGTGCCCGTCGACACGCCGCTCATCCCCATCAAGAAGGTCGGCATCATCGGCGCCGGCACGATGGGCGGCGGCATCGCGATGAATTTCGTCAATGCCGGCATCCCGGTGACCATCGTCGAGGTCAAGCAGGACGCGCTGGACCGCGGGCTGAAGGTCGTGCGCGGCAATTACGAGCGCAGCGCCAAGAACGGCCGCTTTCCGCTGTCCGACGTCGACAAGCGCATGGCGATGTTCACCGGTTCGCTCGACATGTCGGCGCTGGCCGATTGCGACCTCGTGATCGAGGCGGTGTTCGAGCGCATGGACATCAAGAAGGACATCTTCACGAAGTTGGACGCGATCGTGAAGCCGGGCGCGATCCTGGCCACGAACACCTCGGCGCTGAACATCGACGAGATCGCTTCCGTCACGAAGCGGCCCGAAGCCGTGATTGGCCTGCACTTCTTCTCGCCCGCGAACGTGATGAAGCTGCTGGAGATCGTGCGCGCCGATCACACGTCCAAGGAGGTGATCGCGACCTCGATGAAGCTGGCCAAGACGATCGGCAAGATCGCGGTGCTGGTGGGCGTGTGCCCGGGCTTCGTCGGCAACCGCATCCTGGGCGCGCGCGGCCGCGAGGCGCAGAAGATGGTGCTGGAAGGCGCGATGCCGTGGGACGTCGACCGCGTGCTCTACGATTTCGGTTTTCCCATGGGACCGTTCGCGATGAGCGATCTGGCCGGGCTCGACATCGGCTGGGTGAAGGAGAAGTCCAAGGGCGAGACCATCCGCGACGTGCTGTGCGAGGCGGATCGGCGCGGCCAGAAGACCGGCGCCGGCTATTACGACTATGACGCGGACCGCAACGCCAAGCCGAGCCCGGTGACCGAGAAGATCATCCACGATTTCGTCGCCAAGTCGGGGCGCAACCCGCGCAAGATCGGCGACGACGAGATCCTGGAGCGCTGCCTCTATCCGATGATCAACGAAGGCGCGAAGATCCTGGAGGAGAAGAAAGCCATCCGGCCGTCCGACATCGATGTGGTGTGGGTGAACGGCTATGGCTGGCCGGTCTATCGCGGCGGCCCGATGCACTATGCCGACCAGATCGGCCTCGACAAGGTGCTCGCCAAGCTGAAGGAATTCCAGGCCACGATGGGCGACGCGTTCAAGCCCGCGGCGCTGCTGGAGAAGCTGGCGGCCGAGGGCAAGCGCTTCGCGGACCTGCGCTAGAAGCGGCGCGGGTTCAGGTGCGCGGGAAGGGCAGCGAGCGAATATAGGCGATGAGCGTCTTCATGTCGTCGTCGGTGACATAGCTGCGGTTGGTGCCCGCCTTCATCCGCGGCATCGCCGGATCGCTGCCGTCGGCCGGCCAAGCCAGCATGCGCAGCACCCGGCATTTCGACACGACATCGGCGTCGGACGTCATCGCCGCATAATTCTGAGTCGGATCGACGATACGAACATTGACGTAGTTCGGCGGGCGATTCACCACCGAATGAAGGAACGCGTCTTCGCTGTCCCAGGAAAAGCCGCCGCTGAGCGGGTTATGCCGACCAAAGATGCCGATGCGAACCATCCGGTCGGAGGCGTCGGCGATGCGGTTCAAGATCGCCTGCACGTCGGCGAAGGTCGTCATGGCTTGCGCTCCATTTGGGCCGCGGAATAGGCGATCAAAGTGGCGGCCGTTTGCGCGGCCTGTGCCAGACCCGCCGGATTGCCGGCCCCGGTCCAAGGTTGAACCTCCGCCGCGAGTGCGGCGAGCTCCGCCTTCGGCAACGTGCCGGCATTGTTGAGGACATAAGCGCCGACCGCGGCGGCGGCGCGCGCCCGAAGATCGTCGCTCAGGCCCGCATTCCCCGCGATCTCCTTCGCCGTGCCGGCGAAGATCGCCCCGCCGGTATGGCTGAGCGCCAGCAGGGCCATGCCGCGCGCGTCCACCGGCGCGCGGCTGTCGCGGATCAACGCTTGGATCAATGCGATCGAAACCGGATCGGTGTCGCTCATCAGCGCGAAGCTGGCCAGACCCTTGGCCTGCCATAGGTTCACGCCGGCATCGACCGGCGTCGCGGGATCGAGCTGCAGGATCTTGCGCAAGACGGCGCGCACCGCGTCGGGCGGCGGCGGCGGATTGTCCTTTGCGCCGCCCATCGCCATGCCGCCCATTGCCCCGCCGCCGGACGGCAATTGCAGGTAGTTCGAAGCGATCAGGAAATCGATCGCGTCCTGCGGGGGAAATTCCTGCGCCTGCTGGGGCTTGGCCAGAAACGCGCCGAGCTGCGCGACGGCCATGGTCGCCACGCCGCCGGCGCTGCCGGGATCGAGCACCGCATCGCGCATGTTGCCATAGTCGGTCGCGCGCTGGTCGTTGGTGAAGGCCGGCGCCACGAGATCGGACGGCGGGAGCGCGGCGGTGGGCCGCGCGAACATGCGAAGGCCGAGCGCCGTGTGGACCTCGCGCACCAGCGCGGGATCTTTCGCGCCTTTCGCGATCGCCGCCGCGGAGGCGACGGCCGCGGCCGTGTCGACACGCTCCAGAATCCGCAGGCCCGCAACCTTCAGCGCGGCCGGGGTGCGGCGCGCCTCGACGATCGCGCGGACGGCGGCGACGGCGTCCGGCTTGGAGGCCTGAGCGGGATCGACGCGTTCCGACGCGGCGAGCCGCGCCTCAGCCGGTTTCGAGGCGTCGAGGAAGTCGGCCAGAGCGCCGGGCAAAGGCCGCATGTCGTCCGGAAACGGCGGCATGCTCTGTGCCGGCGACCACGGGATCGTGTCGTAGCCGACATTGGTGTCGTCGCCGCTGTTCGCGTAGCCCTGATAGTCGATCATGTCGGCCGAGGTCGGCGTCGCGTCCTGCTGCGGCCATACGCCGGACATGCCGCTTGCCGGGAAGGGGCCGCCGGGCGCGGAAGGCGGCCGGCGCATCACGATATCGGGCGGGTTCGACGGATTGGTCGTCGCGCCGTTCCACGGCCACATCGTATCGAAGAGATGGTGGCCGATGGGCTGCTGGCGCGCCTGTTGCGGCGTCGTGAAGGCGTCGTTCGGCCAGAAGTTCTTCTCGTTCTTGCCGTCGCGGGCGTAGCGGCCATAGGACTGCTGCCAGGCCGCCCAAAGCCAATCGAAATAGCTGTGGAACGGCCAGAACAGCGGATCGCTCGGCGAGATGCGGCAGTTCGACATCCAGGGGCCCGACCAGCCATGGCCGACATTGTGCGGATCGGATTCGATGGAATTCGTCGCGAAATAGAAGCTGTCCTGATCGGGATTCTTGGCCGGGTCGATCGGCGCGATCAGATCGCCCGGGCGCAGGAAGTGCACGAGCAGGCGATTGTTCGTCCAGCGGGTGAGGACGCCGCGGTCGGGCAGATACCAGCCATAGAGCGGATTGCCCGGCGCGAAGTCCGTCGGCTCGGCGACCGTAAAGGGCGATTGCTGCGTCGGGTCGCCGCTCGGGGTGACCGAATTGGAACCGGTGAAGTCGCGGCTGAACACGGCGGAGACGGTCGTGGCCGTCGGCGTACGATAGATCGGCCAATAGGGAAGCGTCACGGAGGGGTCGATTTTCTGAAGCGCCCGCTCCATCTCCAGCAAGAAGGCCCGGTGCCAAGTCAGGAAGGCCGAACCCTTATGCTCCTGGTCCGGATAATCCGTCGGCTTGATGTTCAAAGGATCGTCCGGCGAGCCCTTCGCGCCAAGGTCGTGCATGGCGACCAGCAGGTCGAAATAGCTGTTGCCCGTCGGCGTCTGCGCCATGCGGAAGCGCAACTTCGCCATCGCCCAGAGGTAGCGGTTTCTTTCCGGGTCGGTGAGCGTGTCGAGGCTGCGGCGCACGCGCACCATGAGCTTCTGCGATCCGATCACCGGCCCCACCGGCGAATTCAAATGCGCGACGATCGTGGTGTCCTTGTCGGAGGTGCTGAAATAATGGAATGCGCCCGCGACGACGAAGGACACGGTGTGCCCCAGCGGCACGGTAAGCGCCAATTGGTCGAGCGAGGGGCTGCCCGCATCGATGGCCTTGCGATAGCTGTCGGCATCGGTGGCGAAATTGACATGACCGTGGCCGTCGGCGGCCGCGTCCGCGTTGGTCAGATAGATCGTCAGCCCGCCCCGCGGCGCGCGCCGCGCCTTGCCCTTCGCATAGGGAATATAGACCTTCAATGTCGCCGGCGCGGGCGCCCAGGTGACGTAATCGTCGTCGGCACTGGACGTGTTGCGGATGTCGATCGCCGCGCGGATGTTCGACGGCGTGCGCAAGGGCTTCACGGGTTTCGCTTGCGCGGCCGACACGGTCAGCGCCAGCAGCGGCATGGCCGCCCATACGGCGCAAACACGCCAATTCGCAATGGCCATAATCCCCTCCCGTAAAATGTGCGACGCAGCGCCCGGATGCATGGCGCCAAAGGAATGGCGATCTCAAATGATCGCGATAGTAATCAGGATTGTTCTACAAGCGCAATCGACGCAGATGGAAGACTACGACAAATGATGCGCACGCTTACAAGTCACTTCGCGCGATTTGAACTGGTCTTGTGACCCAAATTGGGTGCGCCGTCGCCGTTCAATTGTCCGTCCAGGCAACGCCGATGCAATTGCGGTACGGCTTGGTCGTGAAGAGGCTAAGGCGGTTTGCGAACTCCGCTTTCTGCTCGGGTGTCTTGCTCCGCGAAATCGCCTCGCCCTCAGCTTGCCTTGCCTGCTCGTAGTCTCCGGCCAATGCAAAGGCGCAGGCCAAGGTATCGTAATTGTCCGAATTCGGTTGGATCCCGGTGGCCTTCGTCGCCAGCTGCACCGCATCGAACGTGCCGGCGCCGTGCGTGAATTCCCTGGTCGAGATCAGCCAAGCCAGCGAATTGTAAGCCGACGGCGAGGATGGATAGAGGTCCGTCGCCCGTTGAAACTCCCTGGCCGCCAACGGGTAGTTGCCGAGCTCTTGGGCAAGCTGGCCAAGAAGTCGATAAACGTAGCCCATCGTGGCATCGGTCGTCATGTCGATCCCTTGATAGGGCGGCAAATCCGGCTCGGAAAGTCGGCACTGCTCCTGGCCATTGGTGTCCCAATTGACCGAATGTTGGTCGTCGATGTGAAAGCGCACGAAGTTGTGTTGCTTTCCGTCGCCGGCATAGGTCATTTCGACCAACGATGCGGGTACGCGCAACGCTTCAGCCACCGTCAGGACGATCATCGATGCCGTGTCGCAATCGATGCTGTACCAATCGCCCGTCTGGGGATCGTTCCGGAGGGTCAGCGCGTCCGCGAGCGTATTCGTGGGAATGTTCAGGGCAAATCCATGCGCGATCAGCACATCCGCCGTCGCCCGTCCGATGGCGATGACCTCGCGGGTCCTCGCGTCGGTATCGCCCTCCAAAGCGACGGGTCCGACCTTCGCCAAGGTCTCGCCGACGAGCCGGTCCAACAATTGGTAGGCGCTGTCGGGCACGAAACAGACGTCCGACTCCGCAGCGAGAATCTTGAATGCGAGCCCCTTGTGCTTGGGCACATAGTGCCGAACGCCATGCTTGTCGCAGGGCCTCTGGGCGAGCTTGACTTGGGGCCAATGTATCGGCTCGGCCGGCGAATAGCCGCATTCGATGATCCGCGCCGGCGTCATCGCGTCCAGCGCCGTCGCCCTTCCATAGAGATCGGTCGGAATGACGACGAAAGAAAGCAAGGCGGCGATGGCTTTATAGCCTGACATGGACAATCCCCACTTTGTCTTCACCAGAGCTCCCAAGCATAATGACAATATTCGATCGCCACGCAATGTCACGGCACGTCCGGTCGCGGCCCGTGGAAAAAATAGGGGCCATGCGCGTAGCCGCCCGGGTCTGACCTCGCTTGTGGGCGCCATCACCGCGCCCTAGCCTTCCGACGCGGGGTGAGGAGATCCAGCGTGCCCTTCACGAAGGCCGGCGACATCGACATCTATTGCGAGCGGGCCGGCGCCGGTCCGCGGCTGCTGTTCATCTCCGGCTCGGGCAGCGATCTTCGAATGAAGCCCAATCAGATGGACGGGCCGTTTCCCAAGGCGTTCGACATCCTCTCCTACGATCAGCGCGGACTGGGGCAGACATCCAAGCCCGACGCGCCTTATTCCATGGCGCAATATGCGGACGACGCGGCGGCGCTGATGGACGCGGTCGGATGGCACAGCGCGCGTGTGATCGGCGTGTCGTTCGGCGGCATGGTGGCGCAGGAGTTCGTGCTGCGGCATCCGGCGCGAGTCGAGCGGCTGGTGCTCGCCTGTACCTCGCCGGGCGGAGCGGGCGGCGCGTCCTTTGCGTTCCACGAGATCGAACAGATGAGCGCGCTGGAGCGCGCGCGCCACATGCTGCCGATCGGCGACACGCGGCGCGATGCGGCGTGGCAGGCGGCCCATCCGCAGACGGCCGAGCAGGTCGTTGCCTTCTCGGCGAGCGATCCGTATGCGGACGAGCCCGGCCGCGCCATGGGCTATCGCCGCCAGCTCGAAGCGCGGCGCCATCACGACACCTATGGCCGGCTGGCGCAGATCGATTGCCCGGTGATGATCGCGGCGGGCCGCTATGACGGCATCGCGCTGCCGGCAAGCCAAGAGAAGATGGCGGCGCGGATCGGGGGCGCGGAGTTGCGCTTCTTCGAGGGCGGGCACCTCTTCATGCTGCAGGACCGCGCCGCCCTGCCGGCGATGGTGGAATTCTTGAAGGGGTGACACAGCTCACCCTGTCGTCCCCGGCGCTCGTCGCGCGACAGCGCGATGCGCGGGAAGGGGACCCAGGTCGTGACAATGCCACGCTGCTTCATGTAAATACGACGCGCACGATCAACCCCGTCCTGGTTGCGACACCTGGGTCCCCTTGCCTTCGCGTTGCTCGCGCAACGCTCAGCCGGGGATGACAGGGGAGTTTGAATGTTCCACCTTTTCCCCACCGCGCTCGCCACGCTGTTCGTCGCCATCGGCCCCATCGAGGTCGCGTCGATGTTCCTGGGCCTGACCGCCGGCATGGCCAAGGCGGAGCGGCGCAACACCGCGATCGTCTCGGCGCTGGTGTCGGCCGGTGTGCTGGTGGCGTTCGCGCTGGGCGGCATCCAGCTTTTGAACCTGATCGGCGTCGGCCTGCCGGCGTTCCGCACCGCCGGCGGCGTGCTGCTGTTGATGGTGGCGGCGGATCTGTTGCTGGCGCAGCACTCCGCAATCTCGTCGATCACCCCGACCGAGGAAGGCGAGGCGCAGCGCCACGAGACCGACGTGGCGGTGTTTCCGCTCGCCATTCCGCTGACCGCGGGGCCGGGCAGCATGACGGCGGTCGTGCTGCTGATGGGCAAGGCGCA
>CAZMHP010000054.1:0-15033 GCA_964566095.1 uncultured Rhizobium sp.
GAGCCGATCACGCCGCCATGGATCGCCGGGATGACCGGATTGCCGATCAGCTTGGGCGCGAACGGCATCTCGAACACGACCCGGCCGTCCGCGACCCGCGCGGTGAGGCCGAGCCAGGCGCAATAGGGCACCTGCGCCAGCAGGACGTTCAGGTCGGGCGCGGCGCCGTCGCGCGCCGCATGCGCCAGAAGTTCCATCGCCTCAGCCCATCCGGATTTCGGTGATCATGAACGTGCCGGTGGCCAGCGCGATCGGCTCCTCGGACTCGTCCTGGAAGGCGCGGCCGCGCGCGAACACGATCTGGCGCGTGATCTTCACGCATTCGCCGACCACCGTGATGTCGGCATGCGGCTTGGCGGCGCGCAGATAGTCGATCCGCAGATCCAGCGTGGCGATGCCGCGCATCGGCTCGCCGTCTTGGCGCGCTGCGGCCAGCGCAGTGCCCACCGCCATGCCGCAGGCCTGGTCGAGCAGCCCGGTGATCACCCCGCCATGCACCACGCCGGTGTCGGGATTGCCGACGATATGCGGGGCATAGGGCAGGCGCATCGTGTTGCGGCCGGGTGCGAATGCGATCACCTGCGCCCCCAATCCGCTCATGAAGGCGGTCCCGCCCTGGCTCGCGGCCGCGAAGCGCTGCATCATCTCGCTGGGATTGTCGCTCATGCGTCCAGCAGATTGGGCATCGCCGCTCCTGTCAAATTCGCCCCTTAACGCTGATCGCGCGGCCCGATTGATAGCGCTGTCATAGTCCCGTTAGGATGCCTGTGAAGCCGGCTTGGGAAGCGACCGTGCATTCCACCGTCCAAAGCACCGAGACTCTCGTTTTCGTCACGCTGTTGCAGCTGATCGTGATGATCTTCGCCGCGCGGCTCGGCAACACCGTCCTGCGCCGGCTGGGCCAACCGGGCGTGATCGGCGAAATCCTCGCCGGCTTGATCCTGGGACCATCCCTGTTCGGCCACTATTTTCCCGATGCGTCCGCCTTCGTGTTCGGCGCCAAGCCGGCCGTGGCCGTGACGATCATCAGCCAGATCGGCCTCGTCCTGCTGATGTTCCAGATCGGCATGGACTTCGATTTCTCGCACCTGACGCGTCCGCGCAACCGCAATGCCGTGATCGGCATTTCGGCCGCGTCCGTCTCGGTGCCTTTCGCACTGGGTTTCATCATCGGGCAGATCTCCGCCCCGCTGCTCGCCGCAAAGGTGGATCCATTGGTCTACAGCCTGTTCTTCGGCGTGGGGCTGGCGATCACGGCCCTTCCGGTGCTGGGGCGCATCCTGCGCGAGTTCGATCTGGGGCGCACCGAGCTGGGCGTGGTGGCGATTTCCGCCGCGGCGTTCAACGATGTGGTGGGCTGGATATTGCTGGCCGGCATATCGGCCTATGCCACGGCCCATTTCTCGCTGAGCGGCATGGCTTGGCAGATCGCTGGCATCCTTGGCTTGCTGGCGGTGTCGTTCCTGGTGCTGCGCCCGCTGGTCCGTTGGCTGCTTAGGCTCTATCCGATCAAGGAGGGTCAGATCGCGCCGAACTTGACCGCGATCATCCTGGTGATGATCTTCGCGATGGGCATCTGCACCTTCAAGCTCGGTATTTTCGCCATCTTCGGCGGCTTCCTGGCCGGTCTTCTGTTCCACGCCCACAAGGACTTCGTCGAAGTCTGGCGGCGGCAGGTCGGCCAGTTCGTGCTCGTCTTTTTCCTGCCGGTCTTCTTCACCTTTACCGGCCTGAGGACGAATGTGCTGGGGCTGTCCACATCCGGCGATCTGTTCTGGCTGGCCCTCACCCTGTCGGCCGCGGCCTTTGGAAAGATCGTTCCGGTTTATGTGGCGGGGCGGCTATCCGGCTTCAACGGCAAGGAATCGGCGATCCTGGGTTCGCTGATGAACACGCGCGGCCTGATGGAGCTGATCGTGCTCGATGTCGGCTACGATCTTGGGATTCTTCCGCCCAAGGTCTTCACCATGCTGGTCATCATGGCGATCGTGACCACGGTGATGACGGGTCCGCTTCTGCGCGTCCTGCTGCCGCGCACCGGCCATGTCATCCCGGTGGGGGTGGAGGCCTGACGGGACGCGACCGATCGCCCTCCGCGCCGCCGCACCCTTGCCGCCGGCTCGCCCGATACCCACTTCTACAGCCGGGGGTTCCCATCTTGCGCTTTCTCGGAGCGGGGAGGGGAAGGGGTACCCCTTCCGATTTCCGCGGTTCAAATGGGCGGAATTCCTCGGGCCCGACTCGAAAACAGTACGATGTGGCCGATCCCAACCGGCATACTATATATTGTGTGGCTCTGAGCCGCCGCTTGGTAAAAATTGACGAGGCGTCACGGATCGTTAGAATTGACCGCGTCATCTTTCCCGGGACCGTCATGGATTCGTCACTCGCCAAACCGCTTGCCCGCCCCGAGCCGCTTGGCAAACGCGAACAGACCAAGGTGCAGAACCGGGAGTTGATCCTGGACGCCGCGCGCAAGGTCTTCGCCGAGCTCGGTTTCGGCGCCACCACCGTGCGCGACATCATCCGCGCCACGCCGCTCGCCTCGGGCACGTTCTACAACTACTTCAAGTCCAAGGAAGAAGTGTTCCAGGCGATCCAGGACGACGTGGCGCTCGCCATCCGTCCGCGCCTGCGCGACGAGCGGCGCAAGGCCAAGACGGTGGAGGAGTTCATCTCCGGCAGCTTCCGCACCTTCATGGAGTTCATCGCCGAGGACCATGAAACCGTCCGCACCATCCGCCACACCGCCGACACCACGCGCTTCCGCGTCGACACGCCCGAGGTCGTCGCCGGCTTCGAGGAGCTGCGCGAGGACCTCGAAAAGGCGATCCAGGACGGACTGTTCCCGCCGATCGACGCGGATTTCCTGATGGCGGCCATCGTCGGCGTCGCCTTCGAGGTGGGCGAGCGCATGGTCGCGCGCGCGCATCGCGACCCGGCCGCGGCGGCCAGCTTCGCCACCGCGCTGTTCATGGGGGGCATCCGCACTCTGCCCAATGCCGACCGCCCCGCCGCCGAGACGGGAACGGCGTGAAGGCCATCCTCTGCCGCGCCGTCGCGGACGATATCGGCACGCTGAACGTGGAGGACGTCGAACTGCCGCCGCTCGGGCCCGGCGAGGCGCGGGTTCGCCTGCGCGCCGCGGCGGTGAACTTTCCCGACATCCTGACCGTCCAGGGCAAGTATCAGCACAAGCCGGCGCTTCCCTTCATCCCCGGCACCGAAGGCGCCGGCGACGTCGTCGCGCTGGGCGACGGCGTGACGAACGTGAAAGTCCGCGACCGCGTGATCGTCGGCGGCCTCGGCTGTTATGCGGAAGAGATCCAGGTCCCCGCCGTAACCCTGCGCCCGATCCCGGCCGGCATCGGCTATGTCGAAGCGGCGAGTTTCACGGTCACCTATCTCACGGCGTATGTCGCGCTGGTGCGCCGCGCCCGGCTGGAAGCCGGCGAGTGGTTGTTGGTCCATGGCGCGGCCGGCGGCGTCGGCCTGGCTGCCGTCGATCTCGGCAAGCATATCGGCGCCAAGGTCATCGCCACCGCCTCGACGGACGCGAAGCGCGCGTTTTTGAACGACTACGGCGCCGATCACGTCCTGCCGTCGTCGGGCTTCCGCGAAGCGGTGAAAGAGATCACCGGCGGCGACGGCGCCAACGTGATCTACGACCCTGTCGGCGGCGACGTGTTCGACGAGTCGACGCGCTGCATCGCCTTCGACGGCCGCATCTTGATCATCGGTTTCACCTCCGGCCGCATCCCGCAGATCGGCATGAACATGCCGCTGATCAAGGGCTATTCGATCCTGGGCGTCCGCGCCGGCGAATATGGGAGGAAGTTCCCCGAGAAGGGCCGGCAGAACATGTTCGCGATCACCAAGCTGCTGGCCGAAAAGAAGATCCACCCGCACATCCACGCGCGCTTCCCGCTGTCGCAAGCCGTCGATGCCATGCGCACGCTGCAAGACCGCAGCGTCATCGGCAAAGTGGTGATCGAGCCGTGAGTGCGCTTGCGCGCGATTTGGAGCGCGATGGGTTCTCCATCGTCAAAGATGTCATCGCGCCACACGAAACCTCAGCGCTGATCGAGGCTGTCGATTCGGCCGATTTCACGCGATCCACACGCGGCGACGACCCAACGCGAATTGGCCCGTCGCTTGGCATCAGGATTTGACGCTGGCCGTCGCCGAACGCTGGGAGATCGAGGGTTGGACCAACTGGTCGGTGAAGGCCGGCGTGCATCACGTCCAACCGCCCGCGGCAGTCCTCGAAAGCATGGTGACCTTGCGCATCCAGCTTGACGATTGCGGCGCCGACAATGGACCGCTGCGCGTCCTTTCGGGCACGCATAGGATGGCCCGCATCAAGGGGAAAGCGATCGCATCTTTGCGCAGCAAGATCGCAGAAGTCGCCTGCATCGCACCCGCCGGCTCGGTGCTCGCCTTCAAGCCGCTGCTGCTGCATGCCTCGTCGCCGGCGAAGGTGCCGTGTCACCGCCGCGTGATCCATCTCGAATATGCACCCACCAACCTGTTGCCGCCGGCGCTGCGCTGGGCCTATGCCGCAACCGATGGCGATCCCACTGAGATGAATAGATCTGCCGGCACATGAAAGCGGTCTCGCAATCTTCTGACCATTGCCATGCTCAACTCACGCTTGCCGCTCAGGACTTCGCTGACACGGCTCGGCGTTCCGAGCAGTGGCACCAGATCGGCGCGCGTCATGCCGTGCTGGTCCATGAGGTAGGTCAGCAGTTCCGGCAAACTCGTCGCTCGTCGCGGCCACCGCGACTTCTCATAGGCCTCAACGAGCCGCGCCTGCGCTATCATCCGTGCGCGGCCGGCAGGTTCAGACGAATCCATCAGTTTGGCGATCAACGACGTAGCCGTTCGATGATCTGCGTCATTCTCAATGACAATCAGCGTCGCTTTCACTACACGCCCTCCGCGTCGATCCGGTCATATTCTTCATGGGTACCGAAAAACCGGATCATCAGTACACCGTCCCGGTATTGAACCAATGCGACAAGGCGAAAGTCGTTGGCTTTGATGTTGAACACGACGCGTCCGCCCTTAAGAATGCTCGCCTTGGGGTGTGCCGCCTTCACATCCGCCGGCATCTTCCAGTTGGAAGCCTGGGCAATGCTCAACCAAGCCTCATATTGCGCACGCGCGGCCTTGATTCCCCGGCTCCCCGCATGCTTCGCGAAGTACCGCTCCACAAAGTCGGTGCCGATGACAATCATGCAGAGGGAGGATAGCGCCGATTTCCCAAAAATGGAAGTCCGTCTTCCAGCTTTTGGAACGGACGTCAGCCGGCCAAACCGTCCAGCGCCGTCAAGATCGCCGCCGTCATTTCGCTCGTGCCGACCTTGGTCATGCCCGGCTGCATGATGTCGGGCGTGCGGTAGCCGTCGGCCAGCGCTCGCTCGACCGCCTTCTCCAGCAGCGCCGCGTCGTCGCCGCGGCCGAAGGAATAGCGCAGCGCCATCGCGAACGACAAAATGCACGCGATCGGGTTGGCGACGCCCTTGCCGGCGATGTCCGGCGCGCTGCCGTGGATCGGTTCGTACAATGCAAGCTGCTTGCCGTTGGCATCCTTCGCGCCCAGCGAGGCCGACGGCAGCATGCCCAGCGAGCCGGTGAGCTGCGCCGCCTCGTCCGACAGGATGTCGCCGAACAGATTGTCGGTCACGATCACGTCGAACTGTTTGGGGCTGCGCACCAGCTGCATCGCCATCGCGTCGGCCAGCATGTGCGACAGCGCCACGTCGGGGAATTCCTTGTCATGCACCTTCTGCACGACCTGCTTCCACAGCACGCCCGACACCATCACATTGTTCTTCTCGGCCGAGCACACCTTGCCCCCGCGCAGCCGCGCCAGTTCGAACGCCACGCGCGCGATGCGCTCGATCTCGCTCGTGGTGTAGACCTGCGTGTCGACGGCGCGCTGCTGACCGTCCGGCAGTGTCGTGATCGCTTTCGGCTCGCCGAAGTACACGCCGCCGGTCAGCTCGCGCACGATCAGGATGTCGAGGCCGGCCACGAGTTCGGGCTTGAGGCTCGACGCATCCTTGAGCGCGTCGAAGCAGATCGCCGGTCGCAGATTGGCGAACAGGCCGAGATCCTTGCGCAGCCGCAAAAGACCGCGCTCCGGCTTCTTGTCGAACGGCAACGTGTCCCATTTGGGTCCGCCGACGGCGCCGAAAAGCACCGCGTCGGCCGCCTTGGCCTTCGCGATGGTCGCGTCCGGCTCCGGCGTGCCCAGCGTCTCATAGGCGATGCCGCCGATCGGCGCTTCCTCGATCTGAAAGGCGATGTTGCGGTTCTGCTCAAACCAGCCCAGCACGCGGCGGGTGTCGGCGATCACTTCCGGCCCGATGCCGTCGCCGGGGGTCAAAAGAAGCTTGAAGGTCATCGCCTCACGCCCATGGCATATCGCGGGCGCGCTTCGCCTCGAAGTCGGAGATCTTCTGCTCGGCTCTCAGCGTCAGCCCGATATCGTCCCAGCCGTTGAGCAGGCATTGCTTGCGGAAGGGATCGATGTCGAATTTGATGCAGCCGCCGTCCGGCCCGCGGATCTCCTGTTTCTCCAGATCGATCGAGATCACGGCATTGGCGCCGCGCTCGGCATCGTCCATCAGCTTGTCGATGTCTTCCTGCGGCAGCGCGATCGGCAGAATGCCGTTCTTGAAGCAGTTGTTGTAGAAGATGTCCGCGAAGCTCGGCGCCAGCACGCAGCGGATGCCGAAATCCAGCAACGCCCAGGGCGCATGCTCGCGCGACGAGCCGCAGCCGAAATTCTCGCCGCTGACGAGAATTTTCGCGTGGGCGTAGGCCGGTTTGTTCAGCACGAAGTCGGGGTTCTCGCTGCCGTCCGGCCGGGTGCGCATCTCGTGGAAGAGCGCGCCGCCGAGCCCGGTGCGCTTGATCGTCTTCAGGAATTGCTTGGGGATGATCATGTCGGTGTCGACGTTGATCATGTTGAGCGGCGCCGCGACGCCTTCGAGCTTGGTGAATTTTTCCATGGCGGCGGGACCATAAAGGCGTGCGACCACACGCTCAAGCTGGAATTATTCCAATTTGGCCCTCAGCGCGCTAGGCTGCACCCAGGGTATCGCGTGGGGCAGCGACATGTTTGAATTTCTACGCCGCAAGCAGGCTGCGGCGCCGCGACCGCTGTTGCAGGCCGCGGCCGAGCCGCCCGGGCCGGCGCCCTCGCCGGCCTTGAGCGGCGGCGACCTGCATATTCCCCGCGCCCGTCTGTCGCAGAAGAACCTGCACATCCACTACGCGATCAACGCGATCCGCGAGGAACTGGAGGCGGTCGACTGGTACCGCCAGCGCGCCGACGACACCGACGATCCGGAATTGAAGGCGATCCTGCTGCACAACGCCGACGAGGAGATCGAACATGCCTCGATGCTGCTCGAATGGCTGCGCCGCCGCGACGCGCGCTTCGACAAGGAGCTGCGCGAATATCTCTTCACCGACGGGCCCATCCTCGCCGCGGAGAAAAAGGCTATGGGACGGGATTGAGCGGCTCGGTGTCGTGGAAGCGCGTCAGGTCGACCACCCGCTTGCCGCCCGGCGTCACCGACAGCACATCGACGAAGCGGTGGCCCCACACGATATCCTCGCAAAGATAGGAGTAGCGGGCATAGATCCGATCGGCGAGGGTCTCGTCGACGCCCGACAGCATGGCGACGATCTCGAGCTGCTGCTGCGCCATCATATCCGGCGTCATGCCGTAGAGTGGGCTCGACCGGTCGATGCGGTGCATGATCGTCCAGGACAGCGCGAACAGCGAGGAATGCTCGCGCACCGGCTTGAGCGTCTCGAAGCGCCGCATGACGAGCCCTTCGCGCGACGCCTGCTGGCGCGCCACGGAGAGCTTGATCTCGGCGTCGATCACCGAATTGCCGCGCTGGTTGGCGGTGCGGAACATCAGCGTCGGCACGCCGTCGAACGGGATGATGATGGCATTGCGGGAGAACACCACGCGGGCATAGGGCCGCGAGAAGCGCGCGAAGATGATGCCGGTGAACAGCGCGATGGTCAGGATGCCGAAGAATGCTTCGATCGAGACGACGATGTTGGCGTAGATCGTCTGCGGCACGAACACCGTGTAGTTGATCGAGCCGATGGTCTCGACGCTGAACAGGAACGCGTCCCAAAAATTGCCGTGCCGCGCATGGGCCAGTGCGTTCGGATCCGAAAGATAAAGCAGGGCGAAGACCGCGTTGATGGTGATGAAGAAACCGAGCAGCCCCGCGAAGAACAGCCACCACGGCGCCGTCAGGATGACGTGATAGAAATCGGTGAAGCGCGTGCCGTCCTGGCCTTTGACGATGGCCAGGCGTCCGCGCGGCGGCGTCCGCGAGATGCGTATTCCGGGCGCGATGGGCTTGTTGTCGTTCGGATCGGACATTTCGTGCGCTGTTCTGGCGGGTGAGGGGATTTTAGAACTGCGGCGCCGGCTGGCCCCGAAAAAGACCCTCGACGCTCAAATCCTCGTCGATCAGCGGCCAATGAATTCCGTGGCCGGCGGCACTTGGTTCCCATGCGTTTCTTTGCTCGGCGGTCGCGGCTTTCAATTTCGGAAACCAATTGAGCGGCGCGCTCACACTGCGGCCGTCGCGCAAAGTAACGATCAACATCTCCGGCGTGATCCGCACATCGGTTACGCGCGGATCAGCGATGGTTGCGGAAATAGCCATTCCAAGCCTCTATGAATTTCTCTCGCTCGTCCTCGACCTTGCCCCGTATCGTTCGCACCTCGCGCTGCGAGAATCCGACATTGCGTGCGATCGACACCGGCTCCAGCCAGAATTTTACACTATTTCCGCCCTTATCGACATGGATATGCGGCGGCTCAAATCCTTCGTTGCTGAAGAAATAAAAGCGATAACCATTCCAAAGAAGCACCGTCGGCATATGTCAGACCGTCCCGCGCGCCCGCAGATAGGTCGCCCATTTCTTCGGCTGTTCGCGGCCGAGTTCCAGGAGGTAGTCCCAAGTGAAGAGCCCCGTATCGTGGCCGTCGTCGAACACGATGCGCACCGCATAATTGCCGACCGGCTCCAGCGCCGCGATCGCGACGTTCTCCTTGCCGGTCACGATCTGCTTGCGTCCCTGGCCATGGCCTTGCACTTCGGCGCTGGGCGATTCCACGCGCAGATATTGCGCTGGAAGCTCGAAGCGCTCGCCGGTGTCGAACGCCACGGTCAAGCGGTCCTTCGCGGGATTGAGGCGCAACTCGGTCGGCCAGGGCGCGGCGCTCATCGCCCGTCGCGTTCGGCGTCGGAAAGCTCGCGCGCCTCGCCCTGCAGTATGATCGGGATGCCGTTGCGGATCGGATAGGCCAGCCCGGCCTGGCGGCTGATCAATTCGCCGCGCGCCCGGTCGTAGGACAGCGTCCCCTTGGTGACCGGGCAGACGAGGATCTCCAGCAGCTTGGGATCGGGCTCCATCAGTTCACCGTGTTCGAGCCGGTCGCCGCGCCGGCCATTTCGAGCAGCGCCAAAAGCGTGGAGACGCGGTCTTCCCATTGCGGCGCTTCGAGCAGGGCCTGTTTCTCGTTCGGCTCGAACGGGCAGAGCATGGCGATCGCATTGACCAGCGTCTCGGCCGGCGCATTGACCACGCTCTTCCAATCGGCCTTCAGGTCGCGGCGCGCCAGATATTCGGTCAGGGCGTGCAGCAGCCTTTCGCGCGGAAATTCGCTGTCCTCGCGCTCCACGAGGTCGCCGGCGAAGGGCCCGAAATCCGGCTTGACCGCGCGGAACGAGGCGGGCGTGTCCAGTTCCTCCACCGCGCGGAAGCGGCAGATGCCGGTCAGCGTGATGAGATAGCGGCCGTCCTCGGTCTCGCGATAGGCCGTGATGCGCCCGGCGCAGCCGATCGCCGACAGCGCCGGCTTCAGCGCCTTCTCTTCGTTCTCCGTCGGCTGGATCATGCCGATCAGCCGGCTGCCCGATATCGCGCTTTCCACCAGCGCCAGATAGCGCGGTTCGAACACGTTGAGCGGCAGATGCCCGCGCGGCAGCAAAAGCACGCCGCTCAGCGGGAACAGCCCCAGCGTGCGCGGCATGTCGTCGATGGAATGATAGCGGCCGGCCATGGAAGTCTCACGAGAACAGGATGGAGGACAGTCTGCGCCGCGCGTCGATGGTTCTGGGATCGGTGGGACCCATCGCCTCGAACAGCGTCACCAGGTGCTTGCGCGCGGCCTCTTCGTTCCATTTGCGGTCGCGCCGCACGATCTCGAGCAGTTGCGTGACCGCGCCCTCGCGGTCGCCCGCGCCGTCCAGCGCCAGCGCGTAGTCGAAACGCGCCTGATGATCCTTGGGGTCCGCGTCGAGCTTGGACTTCGCGGCATCCAATCCGCTGGCCGCCTGCGCCGCCTGCTCGCTCAGCTTGAGCTCGGCTTCCACGGCGCGGACCGCTTCGTCGCCCGCGCCGTCGGGCCGCACCAGTTGCAGCGTCTGGCGCGCGCGTTCCAGATCGCCGCTCTTGAGGTAGCAGCGCGCCAGGCCGGCGGCCGCCTTGGGATGGCCCGGCTCGTCCTGCAGCATATGGGCATAGGCTTGCGCGGCCTGGCCGATGTCACCCGCGGCAAACGCCTCTTCGGCGACCGTCAGGACCTCTTCGGTGTGGTCGTGACCGCCATGGCCGCCCGTCAGCGCCGCCACGAACTCGCGGATCTGGCTTTCGGGAATGGCGCCCATGAAGCCGTCGACCGGCTGGCCGTCCTTGAAGGCGAACACCGCCGGGATCGACTGGATGCGCATCTGCCGCGCGATTTCCTGGTTCTCGTCGATGTTGACCTTGACGAGGCGGACCGCGCCCTTGGCCTCGTCGACGATCTTCTCGAGCAGGGGGCCGAGCTGCTTGCACGGCCCGCACCACGGCGCCCAGAAATCGACGATGACGGGGACTTCGCGGCTCGCCACGATGACGTCTGCGGCGAAGGTCGCCAGATCGCTGTCCTTGATATAGGGGCTCGACGAACCGGCGGAAGGACTTGCCGGGTTGGCCGATGCGACGGGCCTGCCGCCCGGACCGATCAATGCCATGGTGCTGACTTTCTCTATTTAACCGGCCCAAACATGGTCGCCCCGGCGCGGAAAGAAAAGGGCCATGCGCGCCGGCAGCCTTGCGGCCGTCACGTTCCGGTTCCACGATCCTATAGCGGAGCAGGGCGGGCGTGGACATGCGGTTTATTTGGGGTTGCCTTTTCTTAAGCCTGATGGTGGGCGCGGCCTCGGCCGCCGGCCTGCCGGTGGCGGGAAAGGTGCTCGCTTTCAAGAGCAAGGCGACCGACATCGCGGTCAAATATCCCCAGACCGGCAACAAGGCGATCGACGCGGTGCTGTCCGACTATGCGCGCAAGAGCGTGGCGGCGTTCAAGACCTACGAGCCGGATCTCGCCGCCGGCGATCACCCCTATGCGCTCGACACGACCTATTCGGTGGAACGCAATGACGCAAAGATGTTCGCGGTGCTCTTCACCATCTACGCGGACACCGGCGGCGCCCATCCCAATGGCGACTACGCGACGTTCAATTTTCTCCTGCCCGACGGCGCGCAAGTCTTCCTGCCGGAGATCGTCGACGGCGACCGCGGTCTCAAGCGTGTCGCCGCGCTGGCCGCCGCCGATCTGCTGCGCCGCATCGGCACCGGCTCCGATGCGCTCAGCGACAAGGACACGATCGCGATGGGCACCTCGCCGGTGGCCGACAGTTTCAAGGATTTCGTTTGGCAGGCGAACCGCCTCCACGTCTATTTCCCGCCCTATCAGGTGGCGGCCTATGCCGCGGGGCCGCAGGACTCCGTCATCCCGCTCGCCGGGCTGAAAGACGTGATCCGTCCCGATTGGCGCGCGCCCGCGCCGTCCTTCGCCTGCGCCAAGGCGGCGACGCCGATCGAGCATGCGATCTGCGCCGATGCGGCGCTCGCGCGGCTCGACCGGCAGGTGGCCGAAGCCTGGCAGGTCGGCATGAAGAATGCCTATGAGCCGGCGGCGCTGGCCAAGCTGCGGCAGGAGCAGCGCGACTGGCTCGCCAGGCGCAACGCCGCCTGTGGCGGGCCGTCTCCCGGCGCCTGCCTCGCGAAATTCTATCGCGACCGGCTCGCGATCCTCGCGCTGCCGCCGGCCTGACCCGCGATGACGCTCTCCCGGCGCGAGGTTCTTGGTACCGGTGCGGCACTGGCGGTCCTGCCCTTGGCCGCGCGCGCCGCGCCGCCGGTCGATCTCGACGTCGCCATCGTCGGCGGCGGCGTGGCGGGGGCTTATGCGGCCTGGCGCCTCGCGCGGGAAAAACCGCATCTGCGCATCGCGCTGTTCGAGGCGTCGGATCGCATCGGCGGCCGACTGCATTCGGTCGCGTTCGCGCAGGCGCCGCATCTCGTCGCCGAGGCGGGCGGCATGCGGTTTCTGAAGGAACACCGACACGTCGCGCCGTTGATCGACATCCTTGGCCTGCCGTCGCGCGAATATCCCGTCCAGCGCGATCCCAACCACCTGCTGCTGCGCGGGCGCAGGTTCACCTTCGCGCAGGTGAGCGCCGGGCAGGCGCACTATCCCTACAACGTCCCCGATATCGATCAGACCCCGGCCGCCGCCTATTTCGCGCGCGCCATCGCGCATGTCCTGCCGGCGAAGAACCCGCCCAAGACGGCCGCCGACTGGGCGAAGATCCGCGCCACCTATCGCTACAAGAAACGCCTGTTGCGCGATTGGAAGAACCGCGACCTTCTGCTCCAAGGCATGAGTGCGGAAGAACTGGCGCTGACCGAAGACGGTTCGGGCTACAACGACTGGATCGAGGGCGAAAGCGGCCTCGACGAGATGGACTACAATTTCGCGCCGGAGGATCCGAAGGCGACCTACTTCACGATCGCCGGCGGCTATCAGCGCCTGCCGCTGACCCTGGCCGAGCAGGCGCGCAAATCCGGCGTGTCGATCGCGATGAAGACGCGGCTGACGGCGCTTGAAGCGGAAGGTACCGTCTTTCGCCTATCGCTTCGCGACGCCACCGGCCGCCGGACGGCGCTGCGCGCGGCGAAGGTGGTCCTGGCCTTGCCGCGGCGCGCGCTCGAGTCGATCGATCATTTTCCGCAGCGCGATGCCGACCGTCGCTTCGCGGCGCTGATCGCCTCGGTGACGCCGATCCCGGCCTGCAAGAGCCTGTTGCTGTATCGCCGTCCCTGGTGGCGCGATCACGGCATCCTCGAGGGCCGTTCGATCACCGACCTGCCGGCGCGGCAATTCTATTGCCTGGGCTCCGAGCGCGCGCGCCTGCCGGGCGAGGACGCCAACGGCTATGGCGTGCTGATGGCCTATTGCGACATGGGCAATGTCGCGCATTGGCAAGGCCTCGTCGCCAAGCCCGATGCATCCGGCTTCACGCATCTGGGCGGCGCATCGCCGCTCGCCGCCGATGTCCATCGCGAAGCGACCGCCGTCATAGGCAAGACGGACGTTCAACCGCTCGCGGCGTACTTCCAGGATTGGAGCGTCGATCCTTACGGCGGCGGGTGGCACTACTTCACATTGGGCCACGACGCCGTGGCCGACTCTGCCGCGATGCTGAGGCCGCTGCCCGGCCGCGACCTCTTTGTCTGCGGCGAGGCCTATTCGCTGGCGCAAGGCTGGGTCGAGGGCGCGCTCGAACGCGCCGAGACGATGCTGCAGCGGCATTTTGGCCTGCGCGCGCCGGCCTGGTTGAAGGTGTGAATCCACCAAGACTGTCATCCCGGCCAAGCGATGCGTCTGCATCGCGCAGAGCCGGGACCCATCGAGCCGCTTGCGCAATGGGTCCCGGCTCTCGCTGCGCTCGGCCGGGATGACATTCATTGTTCACTACGCAAACGCCGCCAGTCTCTCTTCCAGCCCCGCCTTCACGCGTGGCCAGTCGCTGGCGAGGATCGAGAAATAAACCGAATCGCGGAAATAGCCCTGCGGCATCCACATATGGCCGCGCATGATCCCTTCTTCGATCGCGCCCAGCTTCTTCAGCGCGGCGCGCGAGCGGGCATTCTTCGAATCGGTTTTGAACTCGACCCGGTTCCAGTTCTTGGCGAAGGCGTTGGCGAGAAGCAGTAACTTGGCCTCCGGATTGACGAAGCTTGCCTGCGCGTCGCGCGTGTACCAGGTCGATCCGATTTCCACCCGCGCGTGTTCCGGCGCGATCGCCAGATACGCGGTCGAGCCGATGAGCGCGTCGTCGCTCCTGCGCCGCACGGCATAGACGACCCAGCGGCCGCTGGCGTGCTCGGCGGTGAAATCGGGAATCCGCGCGGCGAAGCCGTCCTTTGCATCGAACGGCATATAGGCGAAGAGGCTTGCGTCTTCCGCGGCCGCGACCAGGCCCGTGTGGTGACGCGGCTCCAAGGGCTCCAGGACGACAAATCGTCCGGCAAGCGGGTGGCCGCCCAAGGCTTTGACCGGTTTCATCGTTCAATCCCATGAGTCGCGGCGGATGTTCGCAGCGCAACGGCCGCCGGTGCCAGTGATGGTCCCGAATGGCAGACGCGCGGCGCACGCACGGCCGGCGTGACCTGCGCACCACAGCGGGGCGCAATC
Organism: uncultured Rhizobium sp.; assembly: GCA_964566095.1. Lineage (GTDB taxonomy): Bacteria > Pseudomonadota > Alphaproteobacteria > Micropepsales > Micropepsaceae > Rhizomicrobium. Next base: position 14,588 of record CAZMHP010000054.1, read on the forward strand.
GCCGGCGCGCCCCGCCCGATCTTGTTGACAAAAAATTCGCGACATCGTCACGTTCGCGACAACTACGATAACATTGGGAAGAGACGGCCGGGTGGGCTCGCAACATTCTTGCGGCCTTGGGTAAGGCCGTTCATGAGGGGATCTTCCATGTTGTCCAATCGCCTGCAAATTCTTGGCCGCACCTCCACCGCGATCGGTGCCTTGCTGGCCCTGTCGCTGACCACGCCCGCGTTGGCGCAGGGTGTCGAAACCGTCGGCGTCGAAACCGTCGTCGTCACGGCCGAGCGGCACGCGGAAAACCTGCAAGATGTCCCCGAGTCGGTCGCAACGATCCCCGAGGACGAGCTCCGCTCGCTGTTCGACGCCGGCGCCGACATCCGCGCCATCGCCTCGCGCGTGCCCAGCCTCTACGCCGAATCGTCCAACGGCCGCGTCGCGCCGCGCTT
>CAZMHP010000055.1:0-14636 GCA_964566095.1 uncultured Rhizobium sp.
GCGTGGCGAAGCTGTCGGGCATCGGCTGCTCGTCGAAGACGCCGGACTATTTCCTGGGCCAGGCGCACGGCTTCAACAGCGTGCACGGCCGCATGCCGAGCGTCCTGACCGGGGCCAATCTCGCCAATCGCGACCTGATCTATCTGGGCGTCTCGGGCGACGGCGACAGCGCCTCCATCGGCCTTGGCCAATTCGCCCATTGCGTGCGGCGCGGCGTGAACATGGTCTATATCTGCGAGAACAACGGCGTCTACGGGCTGACCAAGGGCCAGTTCTCCGCCACCGCCGACAAGGGCAGCCGCTCCAAGACGGCGGTCAACAGCGACAACCCGATCGATCTCGTCAGCCTGGCGCTGGTCCTGGGCGCGACCTTCGTGGCGCGCTCGTTCAGCGGCGACAAGCATCAGCTCGTGCCGATCCTCAAAGCCGCCATCGCGCACCAGGGCTCGGCCGTGCTCGACGTGATCAGCCCCTGCGTGCAGTTCAACAACAATCCGCAATCGACCAAGTCCTACGACTTCGTGCGCGAGCACAACGAGGCGGTGAACCGCATCGACTTCATCGAGGCGCGCGCACCGGTGATGGCGGACTACGCGCCGGGCACGGTGCAGGTGGTGCAGCAGCACGACGGCACATACCTGAAACTCTCCAAGCTCAAGGCCGACTACGACCCGACCGACCGCGCCGCGGCGATGGCCTTCATCCAGCACCATCACAGCAAAGGCGAGGTGCTGACCGGGCTGCTCTATGTCGAGGAGCAGGCGGAGGACCTTCACGCCCATCTGGGCACGGTGGCGACGCCGCTCAACAAGCTGTCCGAGCGCGAACTGTGCCCCGGCTCGGCGAAACTCGCGGCGCTGAACGACGAGTATCGGTGATGGCGCCGGCGCTTCCGATCGATGTCGAGGCGGTCGCGGGCGCCAAGCTGACGCGCGAACCATTTCCCTGGTTCATCGTGCCGGGCTTCGTGAAGCGCGAGGCACTGGACGCGATCAATGCCGATTTCCCCGACGTGGCGCATGCGGGGAGCTTTCCGCTGCCGACCCTGACCTATGGCGCGGCGTTCCAGCGCTTCATGGACGCGATCCGCGGGCCCGAATTCACCGCGGCGGTCGCCAAGAAGCTGGCTATCGATCTGACGGCGCGGCCGACCATGGTGACGGTGCGCGGCATCTCGGCGGAGCGCGACGGACAGATCCACACCGACAGCGTGACCAAGCTCGTCACCGTGCTGATCTACATGAACGGCAAGTGGGAGGCGCCGGGCGGACGGCTGCGCCTGCTGCGGTCGCCGGACAATCTGAACGACGTCATCGCCGAAGTGCCGCCCGACGAGGGCACGCTGCTGGTGTTCGAGAACAAGCCGAACGCCTGGCACGGCTTCGAAGCCTTCGCCGGTCCGCGCCGCGTCATCCAGCTCAACTGGGTGACCAACGACCGCGTGGTGTGGTGGGAACAGACGCGCCACAAGGTGAGCGCGGCGGTGAAGAGGCTGCGGGGCCGTTGACGCTGCCGATCCTCCCCCGCAAAGCGGGGGAGGGGGACCGCCGAAGGCGGTGGAGGGGGCGGCCGCAGACCTCCCTGTCGGAAGTGCCTGTATATTTCGTTTCCATCAACGGACTGACTTGCGGCGCAAGGTGGTCGCCCCCTCCACCATCGCTGTGCGATGGTCCCCCTCCCCCGCGCTGCGCGCGGGGGAGGATCCAGACGCTTATGGCGCCGGCGTCCACAGTACGTCGTCGATGCGCGGGGCGCCGGTCGTCAAGAGGACGAGGCGGTCGAAGCCGAGCGCGACGCCGCTGGCCGGCGGCATGTGTTCGAGGGCGCGCAGAAAATCCTCGTCGATCGGGTAGCGCTCGCCATAGATCCGCTGCTTCTCCGCCATCTCGGCCTCGAAGCGCTGGCGCTGTTCGTTGGGATCGGTGAGCTCGCCGAAGCCGTTGGCGAGTTCGACGCCGCAGGCATAAAGCTCGAAACGTTCGGCGACGCGGGCATCGTGCGGCGCGGCGCGGGCGAGCGCGGCTTCGCAGCGTGGATATTCATAGAGAAGCGTCGGCGCGCCGCTGCCCAGGCGCGGCTCGATCGCGGCCACCAGCACCTTGCTGAAGATGTCGGACCAGTTGTCGGCGTCCGTCACCGCAACGCCGGCGCGGCGCGCCCTGGTCGCGAGGCCATCGCGGTCGCCTTCGCCCGACGGCGACAGCGTCGCGAGCAGATCGATGCCGGCGTGGTAGGTGAAAGCCTGCGCCACTGTCAGCCGCTGCGGCTCGCTCCGCGGATCGCAGAGCCGGTCGCGGAAGCGCAGCGCCTTCGCACCGGCGGTGTCGGCGGCAAGACGCAGCAGAGCGAGGCAGTCGCGTTGTACCGTCTCGTACGGTTCGTTCGCGCGATACCATTCGAGCATGGTGAATTCCGGCGCGTGCAGATCGCCGCGCTCGCGGTTGCGGAACACGCGGGCGAAATCGAAGATCTTCGTTTCGCCGGCGGCGAGCAGCTTCTTGGCGGCGAATTCCGGCGAGGTGTGCAGATAGAGCGCGCGGCCCTCGCCCGCCGTGGTCAACGCGGTGGTGGCGAAGGCGTGCAGATGCGCCTCGTTGCCGGGCGAAACGGTCAGCGCGCCGCATTCGACCTCGGTGAAGCCTTGGGCCTCGAACTGGGCGCGCAGCGCGCGCTTGATGCGGCCGCGTGCCGCCAGCAGCGGCCGGCGATCGGCGTGGCGATGGGGCGACCACCAGGGGGACGCGGGCGTTTCCATGACACCTCTCGGGCGGGCTTGGCCCGGGCTTGCATGCCTGCTATTAGCCCCCGTCTTCAGCCCAAATCCAGAGGTCTTTCGTGGTATCGGTCATCGCCAGTTCCGTGCGCAAGGGCAACGTGCTCGAGAAGGACGGCAAGCTCTATGTCGTCATCACCGCGGAGAACATTCATCCCGGCAAGGGCACGCCGGTGACGCATCTGGAGATGCGCCGCATTCCCGACGGCCTCAAAACCGTGGAGCGGCTGCGCACCACCGACAGCGTCGAGAAGGCGTTCGTGGAATCGCAGCGCTTCAACTATCTCTACCAGGACGGCGATCACTGGGTGTTCATGCAGCCGGAGACCTTCGACCAGGTGCATGTCGGCAAGGACGTGGTGGGCGACATGGCGCCTTACCTGACCGAGAACATGGACGTGCAGCTGCAGCTGTTCGAGAGCCTTCCGATCTCGATGGAAATCCCGCAGCGCGCGACGTTCGAAGTCGTCGACACCGAAGCGGTGATGAAGGGCCAGACGGCGAGCGGCTCGTTCAAGCCGGCGATGCTGTCGAACGGCGTCAAGACCATGGTGCCGACGCATATCGTGGCGGGAACGCGCGTCGTGGTGATGACGGCCGACGGCTCCTATGTCGAGCGGGCGAAGGACTAACCGCGAGGTTCGCCCGTCCGGAATCGCGTCCCTCATCCTTCGACAGGCTCGGGATGAGGAATAACTACCACCTCCTCATGCTGAACCTGTCGAAGCATGAGGGGGAGCTCGCGCGTATCTGCGAGCAACGTGTCTTGATCTAGCCCGCCGCCATGCCGTTGAGCGTCTCCACGCACCAGCGATAGAGCGCCGGTTGCTCGCCCCGCGCGCCGGCGTGCAGCAGCGCCAGATAGCCGCCATAGGCCGCGAAGGCCATATCCGCATCGGCGCCGAGCGCGTCCATCGTGAAGGTGCGGGCCCAGGCGCGGCTCGCCGGCGACACACCGCCCAGCGCTTCGAGCGCATGCCAGGCGCCGACGACATCGAGGCGTCCGTCGCCGATCAGCGTCAGATGGCTGAAGTCGATCACCGCGGTGACGTGGCCGTCGGCCGCCACCAGGACATTGGCGCCGTAGTAATCGCCATGGACCAAGCACGGCTCGGGCGGCGGCAATGCCGCGACGACGTCGCGATAGACGGCGAGCGCGCGATCGAGTTCCGGGACGTCGCACGTGAGCCACGCTGCGCAAGTGGCGGCGCGCGCTTCGCCCTTGGCGATCAGGAAATCGCGCCAATCGTCGGCGCGGACCGGATCGGCGGTCAACACCTCGCCAAAGACGGTTTGCGGATGGCGGATGCAGTGAAGCGCGGCGGCGGCCTGCATGAAATCGCGCGCGGCGCTATCGCGCGCCTCGGGATCGAGACCCGACATCGCATCGCGCAGCGGCGCGCCCGCAAGCCGTTCCTCGATCGCGAAGGAACCGCCGTCGGCGCTCCCGGTTTCGAGGATGCGCGGGATGGCGAAGGGCAGCGGCGGGACAACAAGCGCGCGGTAGAAGTCCGCCAGCGCTGGCGCGAAGGCGGGGTTCGTCTGCGCGCCGTAGACCCGCAGCACGCGTCCGCCGTCCAAGGCATAAACGCTGGACTGCCCACCGCGACCGATGAGATCGCGTTCGCTCACGCCGAATCGTTTCAGGATCCCCGCCGACATGACGAAGCCATAGCACACCGGCGGGTTCAACTCTTGGGGGCGCGCAGCGCGGCGTTTTCGGCGTGCAGGCGCTCAAGCTCGGCGTGCAGCGGCTCGAGCGCAGCCGCGACCTCGGCTTGCGTGAAGCGCGGCGTGATGTGCTGCGGGCAATTCCAATCGAAGGCGTCGAGATGCAGCAGGAAGGGCGTTCGGGCTTGGCGTTGTAGCCCGGCGCCGCCAGCCGCTCGGCCAGCGCAGGATCGGCGGCGATATCGCGCGCCTCGATATGGGCGTATATCTTCAGCCGGCGGCGGTTCGGATAATCCATCAGGATCAGGGCGACGCGGTTGTTGGCCGTCGCGTTGCCGAGCGTGATGTATTGCCGTTTGCCGCGGCAGTCGGCGAAGGCCAGCGTCTTGTCGTCGAGCAGGTGCAGAAAACCGCGCGGCCCGCCGCGATGCTGGACATAGGGCCAACCGGTTTGCGACAGGCTCGTCATATAGAAGCTGTCGCGTTCGGCGATGAACTGGGCTTCGGCATCGCCGAAGCGGTCGAAGGCGCGTTCGCCTTTGAAGTCCTCGAAATACCGCGCGCTGCCCTTCGCCTCCTGCGCCGCCTTCACCGAGGGCGTGCGGGCGATATCCATAAATCCGTAGGCCATGGCGCCGACTCCAAAGCTTGGCTTTCGATATAGGCCGTAACGAAGTCGTCAAACAGTCGACCGCGGTGGGAACCACATCTGTGTGGGACGAGGGAACATCGACCCGCAATCAAACGCGTCGCGATGTTCTCCCCGCCGCGCAACGAAACGGCTAGTTCTGGAGGGCTTTCAGATCGACTACCGCGCCATCTTTGTCATAGGCAAGGACACCGGCGACAGGGGTGAGTCGACTGAGCGGTGCGCCGAGATAGTTCGGAAATGCGCCGACCGCCCGATAATCCGCCGGAACGCGCGGCAGAGTGGCGAGCCCTGCCGGCACATCCAATGCATCCGGTTGCAGCACAAGTGTATAAGGAACGCCGCCTTCGCCAATAGGCTTGCCGGTTACGACATGCGCTAACTGCGGAATACCTGTCGGCAGATCGTCGCGAGCGCCCAATAACGCACCCAGATCGGTAACAACGCCGGGCTTCACCTCGAACTTGACGGTGCCCATGCACAGACTGGTTATCAATACCCCCGAATCAACCAACGCCCAGTTGGTCACCGCAAAGCCCGCCAGCACATAGGTGCCAGGGGAAAGAGATGTCAAAAGGAACTCCATATCCTTTTCGGTTCCGTACGGATGGCTGGCAAGCGGTTCGACGACGTTGGGCGACACTTTCTCCTTCCAATGATCGGGATCACTCGCGGCGAACGCTTGAGCTTGCTTAAGTTCATCGTCGCTGAGCACGCGAACGAACACGGGCGTATACATCGCCGTGCCCCGCAGTCCGCCATCGTGTGTTTGAAAAGTGCGAACCAACACGTATCCGCGGTCCGGACGCAGACGGACAACCTCGCCGTTTTCGAATTGCTTGTCCTCCGCGAAGACCGACGCGGGAATCAAGAGCGCGGCAAGGATCAAGAGGCACAGCTTCATGGGTCCAGCGCCTCGGCTTGGGGCTGCGGACCGGACGCCAGTCGGGCCAGCCGCGCCAATCGGTCGGTGTCCGTTCCGGAATCGATGAGCTTCCAAATCGCGCGCGACGTGCCGAAGCGCCGATAGCCCTTATAGGCCATACACCGGCGATCGGTGGCGAGCACGAGGTCATCCTGCGCGTTTTCGATAATTATGCCCCCGATCAGCGAACCGATCAGGCCGTATTGCAGGTATAGGTTGGGTGTGCGGATATTGCTGTCCAGGCCGGCGATACCGACACCCAAAGGAACGAATTTTGGCGGCAGCAAGACGAGCCGCGCCGAGAGGCTGTAAATCCTGCACACGTCAAGATCGGCGAAGGCTTCCCCATAGGTCGTGTTCGCTCGGTAAAAATAGAAATAGACATCGTACGAGCGATCGTCCTGAGACTTGGGGGCAATTGAAAGATCAGGGACGGACACGGTTGCGGGATCGGGCGGTTGGAGAACGGTCACCCCTTGTGCCTCGGCCGCAGCCGAAACTGAGGCTAACACGAAGCAGGTCAGCGTCGCGCACCTCGCCCAGTCTCCAAACGCCATAAGCCGGGTCCCCGAGGAAGTGCAAAATGCAGAGTTAAATATTCGCGCTCGCCGCGCAAGGTGAATTGGCAATCGTGCACGAAGCGAGCAGGGCGACGTCTATCGCCGAAACCAAAAGGCCGCCGCGTTGCCGCGGCGGCCTGCTCGTTTTGATGGATGGCCGGCGCGGAGGCCGGCCATGACGAACGGCGCTTAGTGCTTCGCCGCTTCCGCCGCTTCGTAGCCGACGACCGCCTTGGTCTCGAGGAATTCCTCGATGGCGAATTCGCCGCCCCATTCGCGGCCGTTGCCCGACTGCTTGTAGCCGCCGAACGGCACGGTGAAGTCCACCGGCGCGCCGTTCAGATGCACGTTGCCGGTGCGCATCTGCGCCGCGACCTTGCGCGCGTGATCGAGCGAGCCGGACTGCACATAGCCGGAGAGGCCATAGAGCGAGTCGTTGGCCATCTCGATCGCCTGCGCTTCGGTGTCGTAGGGGATCATGGCGAGGACGGGTCCGAAAATCTCCTCGCGCGCGATGGTCATGTGGTTGTCGACATCGGCGAACAGGGTCGGGCGCACATAGTAGCCGCGGTTGACGCCTTCGGGCCGGCCGAGGCCGCCGGTGACCAGCTTGCCGCCTTCCTCGATGCCCTTCTGGATGAGGCCCTGGATCTTGTTGTACTGCACCTCGCTGACGACGGGGCCGATCGAGCCGGGCGAGCCGTCGCCGATCTTGGTGTTCTCCATCGCGGTCTTCACCAGGCCCGCGATCTCGTCCTGCTTCTTGCGCGGCACGAACATGCGGGTCGGCGCGTTGCAGGACTGGCCGGAGTTGATCATCAACCCGCCCATCTGCGCCTGCACCGCCTTGCCGAGATCGGCGTCTTCCAGGACGATGTTCGCCGACTTGCCGCCGAGCTCGAGCGCGACGCGTTTGACCGTCTCCGCCGCCGCCTTGGAGACCATGATGCCGGCGCGGGTCGAGCCGGTGAAGGACATCATGTCGATGTCGGGATGATGCGACATCGCCTCGCCGACCGAGGGGCCGTCGCCGTTGACGAGGTTGAACACGCCGGCCGGCACGCCCGCCTCATGCAGCACCTTGGCGAACAGGATGGCGTTGACCGGCGCGATTTCCGAGGGCTTCAAGACCATGGTGCAGCCGGCCGCGATGGCCGGCGCCACCTTGGCGGCGATCTGGTTGATCGGCCAGTTCCACGGCGTGATCAGGCCGCAGACGCCGACCGGCTCGTAGCGGATGCGGTTCTTGCCGCGCGGCACTTCGAATTCGAAATCGCTGAGCGCCTGGAGCACCGTGCCGATATGGCCCAGCGCGGACGGCGCCTGCGCCGCCTTGGCGAGCCAGAGCGGCGCGCCCATCTCGGTGTGGATCGCGCCCGCGATCTCGTCCAGATGCTTCTGATAGGCGGCAACGATCGCCTGCAGCAACTCGATGCGCTGCTTCTTGGTGGTCTGCGAGAAGGACACGAACGCCTTCTTCGCCGCCGCGACCGCCTTGTCGACATCGGGTTTGGAGCCCAGGGAGATGCGCGCGAAGGGCTCTTCCGTACCCGGATCGATGACCTCCAGCGTCTTGGGCGTCACGGGGTCCACCCATTTGCCGTCGATATAGAATTGAAGGTAATCCTGCATGCGCGTAACTCCTTGATGGTCGTGTGGGCGTTGGTTCGGGCCAGCGCGCGGAGCCCAGAAGGGCGCCGCCGATAAAGCGGCGCCATAAAATCATATCGGGGCGCCCGGGCAAAGCGCGCAGCGCGCGCTGCGGCGCGGCAATGCGGACCCTACGGCAGCCGGACTGCACTATTTGCGAAGTCTCGGCACCGGCCGCAACGACAGCACGCCCCGCGCGTTATTCGCAGGATGGCGGGAGACCTCGGGTGAGACAGTCCATGACGTTGCGAACAGGGATATTGGCCGGGATCCTGCTGCTGGCCGGCGCCGCCGGCGCGGCGGCCGAGCCGGGCGCGACCGAGGCCACCGGCGCGCCCACCCAGATCGGCACCGCGGCAAGCTATGTCTCCACCAGGGTTCAGAATACCGGCGCCGAGGCAGCCAATCCCCTGCGGCATCGCAGGCATCGCCAGATCATCGCCGCGACCGCGCCTTCGAACGACACATCCGCCGGCCGCGTGAGCCAAAACGGCACGGCCGCGCGGCCTTGAGGCCGGGCGCATCGTTCCTCGCGCTGCGACCCGAATGCTACAACGCCCGCGAATTGCGCGCGCGCCGAGCGGACCGCGAAGATTTCTTTGCGCAAGGCGCGCTAGCATCGCGCAGGGCAGTGGAGTCGCATCGTCATGCAGTTCGTCTGCGACGCGCCGGGCCGCAAGGCCTGGTTCCGTATCGAGACCGAGGCCGAGGCCCTGGCCGAGAGCGAAACGATGCGCCATGCGGTCGAAAAATACTTCCGCCGCGAGCACGCCGCCGCGCTGCGAACCTACCGGCCGTCGCCCTCCGCCAGTTCCATCGAGCGCGACATCGGCCTGGCCGCGCATGTGCAACGGACCATGCCGCTCTTCCTCACCTTGCGCGAGCATGACGGCACGCCGCTCGCCACCGCCATGCTGCCGCCGGGCGGCCGGGCGGATGAGGGCTTTCGCGCCATCATCGTGGGTCCGGCCAACAGCGACGCTTTCGCCACCCAGGAGGACGCGATCGCGGCGCTGGCGGCGCATTTCGGCGTCACGCTGACGCGCGCGCTCTGCTACCCGTATCACAACGACGGCGTCTAGGACGGCGGCGCGCGCCTTCAAGAGCGCGCGCGTGTCGGCGATCAGCCGATGCACCTCCTGGCGCAGGGCGCGCGCGCGGGCGCGATAGGCGCCGTGCTTGAGCGCGCGGGTGTTGCCGAGGGGCGCGCCGCGACCGCTCAATCTTGGGGGTCCTTGGGGCTGTCACCACCATGTACTGTTTTCGAGTCGGGCCCAGCGAGGGTCTTGGCGATGGCGACATTGGTCTGGATCATGCGTGTCACGGTGGTGACGGCGAGTGCGCGGTCTTCGCGCGAGGCGCTGTCGCGCAGGATATCTTCCATCAGATAGTCGATGGCGTTGCGAAGCTGCGCGGCCTGGATGCGCAACAAGCCGTCGAAATCGGCGATCCCTTGCGGCTTCTGCTGGAGCAGCGGATCGGCGCTGCCGAACAGGGCCTCGCGGAATTGCGCGCGCTTGCGCTCCCATTCCTCTCGCGCGGCGCGCCGCTCCAATTCTTCGCGCGCCTGGCGCTCGGCCCAACTTTCTTCACTCATGGATCGTTCCCGTTGTGGTTGCCACCGCACAGGATGCGCCCGGTTTGGCGCTGTTCGATAGAAAAGCGCTGTAAATCTTCGATTCTTCAAATATTCGCGGGACTTGGCGTGACAGAAGCGGCGCGCGAAGGCAGACTTATCGACGCGCTTGCAAAGGATCTTCGACATGATGCGTTTCGCCGCCGCCCTGGCGCTCAGCCTCTTCGCCGCGACGCCGGCCCTGGCCGCGCTCAAAGCCGGCGATGCCGCGCCGGACTTCACCACGCCGGCCGCGCTGGGCGGCAGGGAGTTCACCTTCTCGCTGGCCGAGGCGCTCCGGCACGGACCGGTGGTGGTCTACTTCTATCCCAAGGCCTTCACCCAGGGCTGCTCGCTGGAGGCGCATGCCTTCGCCGGGGCGATGCCCATGTTCACCGCGCTGGGGGCCAGCGTGATCGGCGTCAGCCATGACGACATCGCGACATTGAAGGATTTTTCGGCCAAGGATTGCGCGAACAGGTTTCCCGTCGCGTCCGACGGCGATCAGCACATCATGAAGGCCTATGACTCGGTGTACGCCAAGGCCCCGCAGCTTGCCGACCGCATCTCCTATCTGGTGGCGCCGGACGGCCATATCCTCGCGGTGCATGCCGACATGGACTTTTCGCATCACGTCGATGCGATGCTGGACGCGCTGGCGGATTGGAAGAAGGCGCAGCCGTAGCGAACTGTCATCCCCGGCCGAGCATCACGAAGTGATGCGAGGGGAAGGGGACCCAGGTAGCGACGTAAGTGCCGGCGTGAAAATTCGCACGAACCACGAATGCCAATTGTGGGTTTGCCGCCTGGGTCCCCTTCCCTCGCATCGCATGCAGGCATGCGATGCTCGCCGGGGATGACAATTGGTTCTCTGGCCGACCATCAATAAAACGCGAAGGCGCGGATCTCGATGCTCTCGCGCGGGGGCGCATCGGGCGGTGCGAGCGGGTTCTCGAACGCGGCGTGGGCGCCCCAGCGGGCGCGGCCGTCGGTCATCGAGTCATAGACCTTGAACACGATGGCTTCGTCGCGGTGCATGTCCGGGAACCAGAACCAGCGATGCGCCGGGCTGTAGGTGAATTGATAGATCTCGCCGACGCGGTCGGGAAAGCGGCGTTCGGTGGGGATGAGGTCCTTCGCCGCGATCGAGCGCGCGTCGGCGATCGCCAGCGGATCGCGCGCCACCGGGCGGTTGATGGGCCGCCACACCTGGATGATGGCGAGACGGCGCGAGAGCAGGTCGGCCGCCCGATCGGGGAAGAAATCGCGCACGCGCTGGCCGCCCGACCAGTCGGTGTAGTCGTTGTGCACCGCCATCACCGGCTCGCGCAGCTTGCGGGCGGCACGCGTGTCGGCGTCGCCATGGCGCAGCGTGTGATCGAAGATATGAACGCGTTTGGCGCCGGAATGCGCCGCGACCAGGGCGGCAGCTTCGGGATAATAGACGGCGCGCACTTCGTCCGGATCCAGGAAATCCTTCACCGCGGTCGGATGATCCGCAAGCAGAAACCCGGAGCCGTCGAGCGAAAGGCCGGCGCGCAACGGCTGCGCATCGGCGATCGGCACGACGTGCCGGTCGATGGCGGCGGTCGATTTGCGCTCCAGCCCGTCCTTGCCGCCGGTTTCCGCCACCGGCTTGATACCAGTGTCGGCGGTGTAGTTCATCGCGGCATGGATGGTGCCGGTTTGGGCGGCGGCGAAAGCGGACTGGCTCATGGCGGCACTCCGATACGGCCCCCAAAATTTAGGATCGCACCAAGCCTATACCAGAGACGACGGCGCATGCAGGGCCTGCACGGCGAGCGGCCCTGACGGAGCGGTCCGTCGGCGGGATATCAGGTCCAGTCCTTGCCCTTGTGGGGCTTGCGCACCAGCTGGGGCTCGACATAGGCGGGCGGCTTGATGCCGCCGGCGGGGGCGGGCCCGGCCTTCTTGTCGGCCTTGGGCTTCTTCTTTTCCTTGTTGCCGCGCTGTTCGCGATTGGCCATGGGACACTCCTCAAAAAAGCGCGATTCGCGGGGCGAGAGTAAGTCCACACGGCGGGGCGGCTCAAGCGGGGCACGTGGATCGACAGGTCGGAAGCGGCGAAATAACGTTCGCGGCATGAGGGGCGGGATGAAGGCATGGATTGCGGTCGTGCTTGTGTGCGCGGCGACGGGCGGCGCGGCGCGGGCGCAGGTGATCCTGCGGCTTCCGACGCAGGAGCGCGTGGTGGCGCTGACCTTCGACGCCTGCGAGCAGCATCGGCCGATGCATCTGGACACCGGGATTTCCGATTACCTGGTGGCACATCGCATTCCCTTCACACTGTTCCTGTCGGGGCGGTTCGTGGAGGACAACCAGGCGGCGGTGAAGGCGCTGGCGGCGCTCGATTTCGTCGAGCTGGAAAACCATTCCTTCGACCATCCCAACAATATGCGCGGGCTGAGCGACGAGGCGGTGCGGGGCGAGATCGTGCAGGCGGACGACGCGATCGCGCGCGCGACGGGGCGGCGCACCGTCTTCTTCCGCTTTCCCGCGATCACCTATGACGCGCGCACGCTCGCGATCGCGGAGAAGCTCGGCTATCGCGTGGTGCATTACCGTTGGGAGGTGGGCGATCCGGACCCGCACGAAACCGCGAACCGGATCGTGCGCGAGATCGCGCAAGGCACGCGGCCCGGCGACATCGAGATCTTCCACATCAACGGGCGCGGCTGGCACACGGCGGAGGCGCTGCCGCGGGTGATCGACGAATTGAAAGCGGACGGCTACCGCTTCGTGCTGCTGCGCGATTATTTGAAGCCGGGGCGGGCGCCATGAGCGGCGGCGAGATCATTTTTCTGAACGGCGCGTCGAGCGCGGGCAAGTCGATGCTGGCGCGCGGCATCCAGATGCGGATCGAGGAGCCGTTCTGGCACGTCTCCATGGATCACCTGCGCGATGCCGGCGTGCTGCCGATGGCGCGCATCCGCCGCGGCGATTTCGACTGGAAGGCGCTGCGGCCGGCCTTTTTCGACGGCATCGACCGGTCCTATGCGGCCTATGCCGCGGCGGGCAACAATCTGATCGTCGAGCATATCGTGGAGACGCCGGCGTGGATGGCGCGGCTCGTCGCGATCCTGTCGCCGTTCGACGTGTTCTTCGTGGGCGTGCATTGCGATCTGGCCGAGCTGGAGCGGCGCGAGGCCGCGCGCGGCGACCGCCCGATCGGCGATGCGCGGCGCGATTTTCAGACCGTTCACGCGCATGCGCGCTATGACTTCGAGATCGACCTGACGTCGCCGCGCGGCGACGAGGCCGAGCGCGTGATCGCGGCCTGGCGCGCGCGAACGGCGCCGTCGGCGTTTCAGAGGATGGCGGGCGGCTAGCGCGCCGCGCGCCAGCGCAGCGACATGCACGAGAGGCCGGCGTCGAGCTTGGCGATCTGCGCGATGGCCAGCGGCACGACGTTGAAGTCCTGCGCGGTCAGAAGATCGATGGTGCGGCGAAAATGCGCGCCCACGAACACGGCGTCGTTGATGCGCAGGAAATTGGCCGCGCCCTCCTCGCCGTCGGGCACGAGGAGGATTTCGAGGCCGGCGAAGGCACCGGTCGCGGCCAGCGCGCGCGTCACCATGACGGTGTCTTCGCTCAGGAGCGACGACGCGGTCTTGAAATGCAGCACGCGGTCCGGCGTCTCGACGATGCGCGCGGCGCGGCCGAGCTCGGCGAGCTTGCGGGCCAGCGCCTGCGCCCCCTTGCGCGTGGTGCGTTTCGACAGGCCGATGAGAACCGCATCGGGCGTGACCAGCACGTCGCCGCCATCGGCATATTCGTCGCCTTCGAGTGCGAGCACGCGGTCGAAATGGCGGTTGAGCGGTTCGCGCAAATGCTCCGCCTCGCCCAGCCGCGCGGCGACGCCAGGCCGCAGCAGGATCGCGCCTTCGGGGAAGACGAGTGCCGGATCCTCGACGAAGACGGAATCGGGGAAATCCTCGAGCGGCGGCAGGATGTCGACGTCGAGTCCGGCCGCGCGCAGGGCGGCGATGTAGGCGGCGTGTTCGGCGAGCACGCCCTCACAGTCCGGCACGGCCGCGGCATCGCTGCGGATGCCGTCGACGACACTCTTGCCGGGCGTACGGACGATGGCGGAATCGAAATCGAAGACGCGCATGGGGAGAAGATACTTGAAAAAGCAAAAAGCCCCCGCGCTTTTGGCGCGGGGGCTTTTCGAATTCATTGTGACGGCGTGCAAACGTCCTTGGCAGGACTGGCAGCGACCTACTCTCCCGCGGCTTGAGCCGCAGTACCATGGGCGCTGGGGGCTTTAACGGCCGAGTTCGGAATGGGATCGGGTGGAATTCCCCCGCAAGGACCACCAGTCCGGCAAAGGACGTTTGCAAGAATACGACACTGTTAGCTGAGCTGTCGTCCGTGTACGGACGACATTGCATTTCCATGGCCTTCGCAGCTGACGCTGCTACGGCGTGCCTGGCTTTGTTTCCAGACATGGAACGAGGTGCTGTAACGATCAAGAGTTACAATCGAGCGATTAGGACCAGTAAGCTCAACGCGTCGCCGCGCTTACACACCTGGCCTATCGACGGGGTAGTCTTCCCCGGCTCTCAAGCGAAACCTAGTTTTGAAGTGAGTTTCCCGCTTAGATGCTTTCAGCGGTTATCTCGTCCGTACATAGCTACCCGGCAATGCGGCTGGCGCCACAACCGGTCCACCAGAGGTACGTTCCTTCCGGTCCTCTCGTACTAGGAAGAAGTCTTCTCAAGTTTCGAACACCCACGGCAGATAGGGACCGAACTGTCTCACGACGTTCT
>CAZMHP010000056.1:0-14573 GCA_964566095.1 uncultured Rhizobium sp.
TCGGCGGCGGCTTCGGCATGAAGGGCTTCCTCTATCCCGAACAGCCCGCCGTGCTCATCGCGGCCAAGAAGGTGGGCCGCCCCGTGCGCTGGTCGGCCGAGCGCACCGAGAGCTTCCTCGCCGACGACCACGGCCGCGACATGATCACCCTGGGCGAGCTCGCGCTCGACAAGGACGGCAAGATCCTCGCGCTGCGTTTCACCGGCACCGCGAACATGGGCGGCTACCTCTCCGTCTACGCGCCGTTCATCCCGACGCTCGCCGGCAGCCGCATCTTCGGCGGCGTCTACCGCATCCCCAAGGCCTACACGAACATCAAGGGCTACTACTCCAACACCGCGCCGGTCGACGCCTATCGCGGCGCCGGCCGGCCCGAGGCCGCCTATCTGATGGAGCGGTTGATGGACGTCGCCGCCGCGCAGACCGGCATCGACCCCGTGGAGATCCGCAAGCGCAATCTCCCCGCGCCGTCGGAGCTGCCTTACGCCAATCCCTGGGGCATCAAATACGATTCCGGCGACTATCCGCGCCTGCTGGTCGAAGGCCTCAAGCGCGCCGACCAGGCGGGCTTCGCCGCGCGCAAGGCGGCGTCGGCCAAGACGGGCAAGCTGCGCGGCTTCGGCTTCGCCTATTACGTCGAGATCACCGGCGCGGCGGGCCAGGAGCCGGCGGCGATCAAGTTCACCGACAATGGCGGCGTCGAGCTTTACTGCGGCACCCAGTCGAACGGGCAGGGGCACGAGACCTCCTTCGCCCAGCTCGTCGCCGAAAAGCTCGGCGTGCCGTTCGAATCCATCACGGTGAAACAGGGCGACACCAACTGGGTGAATGGCGGCGGCACCGGCGGCTCGCGCTCGCTCAACATGTCGGGCGGCGCGCTTCTGGTTTCATCGGACGAAGTCATCAAGAAGGGCAAGGTCGCGGCGGGCCAGGTGCTCCAGGCCGGCGGCAAGGATGTCGGCTTCCAGATCGTCGAGGGCGTCGGCACCTTCGCGGTCGCCGGCACCGGCCAGGCGATCAGCGTCGGCGAACTCGCCGTCACACTGAAGCGCGAAAAATTGCCGGGCTTCGAGAACGGCCTGGACAGCGACGGCCTCTATCAGGGCCAGGCGCCGACCTTCCCGAACGGCTGCCATGTCTGCGAGGTCGAGGTCGATCCCGACACCGGCCACACCGCCATCGTCTCCTATCACGTGCTCGACGATTTCGGCCGCGTCATCAACCCGATGCTGGTCGCCGGCCAGGTGCATGGCGGTATCGTGCAGGGGCTCGGCCAGGCGTTGCTGGAGAACATCGTCTACGACGAAAGCTCCGGCCAGCTTTTGACCGCGAGCTTCACCGACTACGCCATGCCGCGCGCCTCCGACATGCCGGACATCGACTTCAACTATGAAGAGATCCCGTGCGTCACCAATCCGCTCGGCGCCAAGGGCTGCGGCGAGGCGGGGACGGTCGGCGCGCTGCCGGCGGTGATGAGCGCCATCGCCGACGCGCTCGGCATCCTCCACATCGACATGCCCGCGACGCCGGAGCGCGTCTGGCGCGCGCTGCGCGAGAAGAAGGCGGCCTAGGATCCGTACGCAATTGAAGCTTATCCCATACCGTCATGGGCGCCCTTGCGGCGCCCATCCATCGCGCCCGCGTCTGCGGGCGCACGAGACTCTTCTCGGCGCGCCGACGCGCGCGCGATGGGTGGGCGGGTTAAACCCGCGCATGACGACCTTTTTGGGGGACCTCAATTGCGTACAGACCCTAATGGCCCTGGGGTGACGCCGCCGGCGGCGCGGCAGCCGCGATCGCCTTCTGCAGCGCGTCGCGCTCGTCGCAGCCGTCCGGGCACAGACGCGTCAGCTCGGCGAGCTGGCCGTTGGCCGAGCTGGCATCGTGCTTGGCGAGATAGAGTTCGCCCAGATATTGGTGCGCCGCCTTGTGATCGGGATCGCTGGCGAGCGCCCGTTGCAGATAGTCTTGCGCGAGACCGTAGTCGCCCACCATGGTGTGGGCGTAGCCTTCATAGCTGAGGACGGTCGCGCTCTTCGGCCGTGCCGCGAGCGCATTGTCGAGATAGGGAATCGCGTCGGCGAATTTCTCGTGATGGATCAGCCGGACCGCGGTGTAATACGGGTCCTCGTCCATGCTCGACGTTCCCTGCATCATCCCCGCGCCGCTCGATCCGGCGCCGCCCGTTCCGTTGTCGTGACCCCGCATGTCCTGCGCGAGCGCGGCGGCACCGAGCGCCGACACCATCGCCGCGGTTGCGAAAAGCGTGATGATCTTCATCTGGTCCCCCTGCGACGTTTCTTTTGATTTTACACCAACCGTGATTGATCTGGAACCGCCCGCGGTCCGGTGCGTCCGTGTGCTGAGAATCGCGAGCGCGCCCAGAGCGAATCGGCTGCGCGCGGCGCGGCAACGCCTTGAAAATTTGACACAGCTGTATCGCGGCCGCCACGGCGCGAAGTCGGGGACGATTGACTTGAGGCACAGCCGCGGGAGATGTTGACATCATGGAACCGACCGCACTTGCGAAGAACCCGGCCGATGCGCGCCCGATCCGGCGCCGGCCCGAAAGCCTCGCCAAGCTCAAGCGCGCCGCGCGCAAGCTGTTCGTCGAGCGCGGCTATCATGCGACGCGGCCGCAGGACATCGCACGCGAGGCGGGTCTGGGCCACGGCACGTTCTATCTGCACTATCCCGACAAGAAGGCCTGCTTCCTCGCCTTCGTCGACGATGCGCGCGAGGAATTGCACCGTTTCATGATCGCGCGCCAGCCCGCGGACACCTCGCTCGAGAGTCTGATCGCCGCGAACCTAAAGGCGATCTACGAATACTCCGCCGAGCATCCCGGCGTGCTCGCCGCCGCGATGACCGATGAGTTGGTGATCGACGCCGAAGGCGCGCAGGCGACGCCGTTGCTGGTGCGCTGGGGCTACGATTGGGGCCACACCGTGCGCGAGGCGATGCGCAACGGCATTGCGTGCACGACCTACGATGCCGACATCGTCGGCCAGGCGATCCTCGGCGCCATCCACCAGGTCGCCTCCGAAGGCGGCCGTTCGCAGCGCCCGCGCGAGGAAGTCCTCGACAACCTGACGCGCTTTCTCGTCAAGGCGCTGAAGCCCTAGCCCCTCTCACTCCCGCTCCCACCGGGACGCTTCATCCCAAGCGCCCCGGTGGAACCGTCAGTTCAAGGAATAGCTCAGGCCCGCCAGCAGCGCGTGGTCGGAAAAGTGCTGATGCGCGCTGTCGGCACCGTCGGACAGCGTGACGGATTCCGCCTGGCTGAAGCGATATTCGCCGAACAGCGATGTGCTGTCGCCGATGTCGGTCCGCAGGCCGGCCTCGGCCTGATACGCCGGCTCCCAGTCGCGGCCGCTGAGGCCGTTCACCGTGCCGCCGACATTCTCCACGCCGAGACCCGCGCCGACATAAGGCGTAAACCGTCCGTACGGCATCAGATCGTAGGTCGCGTTCGCCATCAGGCTCGTCGAGGAAAGATGGCCGATCGCCGGCACGCCCTTCAGCCGGTCGAGGCCCGCGTTCTGGTAGAGCGAATCCATCTCCACCCGCCAGCCGGTGCCGAAATCGTAGCCGAGCGCGCCGCCCACGGCGCCGCTTGCCTCGAAGTTTTCATGCCCGATGCCGGCCGTGGCGTCGTTCAGGTGCAGGTCGGGCAGCAGCGACACACCGCCTTCGCCGGCGACGTAGTAGCCGGGCTCTGCCGCCAGCGCGGCGGCGACGCCGAGGCCAAACGCGACCCCGAATGCGGCCGCGAACACGATCCTTTTTCTCATGACGTTCTCCTTGGTTGGGCCGGATGCCGTGACAGGCCATCCGCGCGTGGCGAGGCATGCGCCCGCCGCGTCGCGAAAGTGTGTCCCGGCGTCGCAAGAGCTTCGTCGGATTGTGCTTTTTGTGTCGCCGCGAGCTGTCCGCGCGGTGTCCCCGGTGTAATCCAAGCGTTGACAGCGATGCGCAACTGACAAACTATCAGTGCACAACGGCGCCGCGCCAAAAGGCGAAGAGCGCATGGCGGAGGATATTTCGATGACCAAGCTCGCCTATTCGCGCGACGAGATCATGGCCGACCATGCCTATGCGCGGCCGCAGATCGAGGCCGGCTACCGCCTGCATGGCGGTTTCGACGAACACGGCGCTTACGTCTCGCCGCGCACGCTCAACCGCTGGCCGGCGGTCAAGGCGTGGCAGGCGCAGCTGGCGACGCGCGGCGTTCCGGTGATCGACGCCACATTGCGGCTCTTGAAGCGCGGTCCCTATCCGACCGCCGCGCAGCAGAAATTCCTGCTCGGCCACG
Organism: uncultured Rhizobium sp.; assembly: GCA_964566095.1. Classification (GTDB taxonomy): domain Bacteria; phylum Pseudomonadota; class Alphaproteobacteria; order Micropepsales; family Micropepsaceae; genus Rhizomicrobium. Next base: position 4,316 of record CAZMHP010000056.1, read on the forward strand.
GCTTCGGCGAGACGCTGTGGAATTCGCTCACCATCACCGGCATCATCGAGGCGCGCGGCGGCATGCTGGCCCAGGCCGTGGCGCCCGACTTCCAGAAGATCGTCGTCGAGGATATTCACGAGACCGCGCTCGGCCATCTGAACAAGGGCCTGCTCGCCGCGCATGGCTATGACGAGGGCGGCCAGAAAGCGCTCGGCGTCGGCGGCCATGACGACATGTGGTTCGCGGTGCGCGACGCGCTGTTCGGCAAAAACGCTTATCCCATCCCCGAGGTGCCGCAAAGCATCGCGCGGCCCGAGACCGGCCGGCGCATGGCGCAGATTCCCAAGGAGCACGAGGACTGGATCCTGCTCCTGATGAACGTGCTGATGATCGAGGTGAAGGCGGAGAGTTTCTTCTCCTTCTGCCAGCAGGTGATGCGCGATCCGGCGAACTTCGCCGACCGCCGCGCCGCCGCCGTTCATTCCGCCGAACTCGTCGAGCGCATCCGCACCGACGAGGCGATCCATGTCGCCTACCTCGCCACCGTGATCTCGGAACTGCGCAGCCTCACGCTGCGCACCGTGGACGGGGGCACCGTCGCGGGCGCCTCGGTGATCGATCCGGTGTGGGAGCGGATGATCGAATGGCACGCGGTCACCACGGCGGATTACGGCCGCACCCAGTCGCGCGACGCGATCCTGGCGCGGCTCAAATCCAAACCCCGTGGCGCCGCGCTGGCCGCCACGTTCGACAGCCTGGAATATCCGCAAGCGGCGGCGTGATGTTCCTCCCCCGGCTACGGGGGAGGGGACCAAATCGCGGAGCGATTTGGTGGAGGGGGGCGGACGCCTTGCGCCTTTTCACATGTCTTATCAGTCCTGCGTCCACAGCGAGACGGTGAGGCCGCGCTCGACCAGCGCGTTCTGTCCCGCCGGCGAGTAGAACGCGCCCAGCTGCATCGACCAGTGCCGCGTCAGCTTGCGCACAAAGGACAGTTCCAGCTTGTGGCTGCGGTAATAGGTGTAAGGCGGCCGCGCGTCGCCGGCGCTCACGATGTTGAAGCTCTGCAGCATCAGCATCGAGCGGCGCGTCAGCCACAGTCCCGCGGTCAGGTCGATCGGCGTCTCGTTCGGCCGCGGATGGGTGATCCAGCGCTGCGCGATCTGCAGATCGGCGAAGCCGTCGCGCCCCAGCAGCTTGAAGCTCGTGCCATAGAGCAGGCGCAGCTCGATCTGCCGGCCGGAGGCGTGATTGAAGGGGCTGGCCGTCGAGGACGACAGATCGAACGCGCCGGCGGTCTTGTAGGACGCCTGCAGCGCGAGCTTGCCGTCGCGTCCGTCAAGCATCAGCCGCGCGCCGGTCTCGACCGAGAGGTTATGGGCCTTGGCCGGTGCCAGGCCGGGCGCGGCGACCAGCGCCGAAACATAGTTCGGCGTCGCGAAAAGCGTCAGCGCGCCCGTCAGTCCGTATTCGAAGCTGTTCTGCAGGAAGAGCTTGCTGAAGCTGACGGGAACGCGCGCGCGGCCGTTGTCGTCGAAGCTTTGCGTCGCCGCGCTCTGCGTCGTGGCGGTGAACACTTGCCAATGGCCGCTGGGCAGCGTCCAGGCGCCGGCCTGCGCCATGCTCCAGGTGGCGAGGACGGCGATGACGGCCGGGACGCCGCGCATGCGCCGTCACAGCCTTTGCCGGCTGATGCCATGCGCCGTCTTCTCCCAGAGGAACGGATTGGTGGCGAGTTGCGCCAGCCCGCGCCACGCCGCCGCCGAGATCATGCTCCAATACACCGCGACGCTGAGGCCATAGGGCGCCAGCTCGCGGCGGCCGCGCCGGAACGGACTGGCGATCGCCAGCGCGGTCAGCAGCAGGTTTCCCGCCGCCAGGCTCGACAGCGACACGTCGCGCGCCGTCGCCTGCTCGGTGAACAGCGAGATCGCGAAGGTCAGCCACAGCAGCGGGGCCGCCAGCGCCGCCGCCACCGAACCGCCGATGAAGAAATGGAAGGCGAGAAATCCCTTCAAGCCGGCGCTGCGCGCCAGCGCCAGCGGCCGGCGCGTATGCACCAGCCAGGTCTGCATATAGCCCTTCATCCAGCGCGAACGCTGCTTCAGCCAGACGTCGAGCCGGTTGGGCGCCTCCTCGAAGGTGGTGGAGTCGAGCATCGCCACGCGGCGGCCGAGTTGCGCGATGCGGATGCCGAGATCGGCGTCCTCGGTCACGTTGAACGGATCCCAGCCGCCCAGCTCGCGCAGGATGTCGGTGCGGAAATGGTTCGACGTCCCGCCCAGCGGCATCGGCACGCCGAGCCGGTCCAGCGCCGGCAGCAGCATGTCGAACCACAGCGCATAGTCGAGCGCGAACAGTTTCGTCAGCCAGTTCTCCGACGCGTTGTAGAAGTTCAGCCGGGCCTGCAGGCAGGCGAGGCTTGCCGGATTTCCGGCGAAGGCCTGCACGGCCTTGCGCAACTGGTCCGGTTCCGGCCGATCCTCCGCGTCGAAGATCACGGTGAAGGCGCCGCGCGCGAAGTGGAGCGCGTAATTGCAGGCTCTCGGCTTGGTGCGGGGATGTCCGGCCGGGACGGCGACGATCTCGAACGGCCCCTGCGATTGGATCGCGCGCGCCGCGGCGATGGTCGGTGCGTCGTCTTCTTCGACGACGAATTTGATGTCCAGCTTGTCCTTGGGATAGTCGAGCCGGCCCAGCGCCTGTGCCAGCGGCGCCAGCATGTTCGCCTCGCGAAACAGCGGCACGAGGACGGTGTAGAGCGGCAGCTCTGTTTCGGGGATCGAGGGCGCGACGATGTTCGCGCGCGGCGAGATGAGCGACAGCGCGGCGCGAAACAGCGTCCCGGCCAGGAAAGCCAATGACAGCAATGCGGTCAGTTCCTGCCAGCTCGCCGCGGGCGCCAGAACGGCGATGGCGATCGGCAGAGCAACAGCCAGGCCCAAGGCGGCGATCTGACCTTTCGCAATGACGATGTGCGCGGACATCTCGGGGCGCAACCGCGCCAGGCCGAAGGCCGCCGCATCGGCCAGCCGGGCGCGCTCCGTCGGGGACAGGGCGTCGGCCCGATCCGGACACACGAAGTCGCGGACGCGCTCCTCCGCCATGGAATCCCCCAAGGACGACGATGGAACAGACGCGGAAGGCGGCCCGGAAACTGGGCCGTTGCGATGATCGGGTGGGTGGAAGACGCACGCAGGAACACGCGTGGTGCAAATCTTTCCCGTCAAGCACTTGGTTGAGCAATATAATTCTACTCAACCGGCGGTTAATCACCGCTCGGCGGAGGGCTGTACTTGCGAATGAGTTGCGATTACATATAACAACGACATAGAGGCCACCCATGCTCCGATATGCCCTTGGCGCCAGCGCCGCTCTGATGCTCCTGACCCTTCCGGCCCTGGCCGATGCATCCATTCCCGTGGCCTTGAAGGACCACAGGTTCACGCCCGCCACGATCCATGTGCGCGCTGGCGTGCCCAACGTGATCGTGCTGACCAACGGCGACGACGCAGCGGAGGAATTCGATTCGACCTCGCTCAAGGTGGAGAAGGTCGTGGCGGGGCATAGTTCCGGCAATGTGCGCCTGCGGCCGCTGTCGCCCGGCCGCTATCCCTTCATGGGCGAATATCATTCCCAGACGGCGCAAGGCGTCGTCGTCGCGGAGTAGGTCATGCTGTCGGCGCTCATCATCGTCTTTCGCGAAGTCATCGAGGCGGGTCTGATCGTCGGCATCGTGCTGGCCGCGACCAGGGGCGTCCTCGGGCGCGGTCTGTGGGTTGCGGGCGGCATCGCGGGCGGTATCGCGGGCGCCTGTCTGGTGGCGGCGTTCGCGGGCGAGCTTGCCAACCTGTTCCAAGGCTCCGGCCAGGAATTGTTCAACGCTTCGGTGCTGCTGCTCGCCGTCGGCATGCTCACCTGGCACAACGTCTGGATGGCCGGCCACGGCCGCGAGATGGCGCGGGAGATGCGCGCGATGGGCGCCGCGGTCTCCGCCGGCCAGCGCACGCTGACCGCCATGGCGATCGTGGTCGGCGTCGCGGTGCTGCGCGAAGGCTCGGAGGTCGTGCTCTTCCTCTACGGCATTGCGGCACAGGGCGGCACGACCACGGCGTCCATGCTGGCGGGCGGCACGCTCGGCCTGCTGGGCGGCGCGGCGGTCTCGGCCCTGATGTATTTCGGCTTGCTCACCATTCCCGCGCATCGGCTGTTCGCGGTCACCGGTTGGTTGATCACCTTGCTCGCGGCCGGCATGGCCTCGCAGGCGGCGCTCTTCCTGCAAAATGCCGGCGATCTTCAGTTCTGGATGATGCCGCTCTGGGACACGTCCTGGCTGCTGTCGGACGGCAGCATTCTCGGGCGGTTGATGCACACGCTGATCGGCTACACCGACCAGCCCGACGGCTTGCAGGTCGCCGCTTATCTTCTGACCGTCGCGACCATCACCGTGCTCATGCGTGTCGTGAACCCGCCTAGGCGCGCGCCGGCCCGCGCGTTGAGCCCGGCCGAATAGTCAGATCGCCGCATACACCGCCTCGATCAGCGCCCGGTTGCGCGGGTTCTGCCAGCGCGGGCCCATGTCGTTCGTCACATAGCCGAAGGCGATCCCACTTTTGGGATCGCAGAAGCCGAGCGAGCCGCCCGCGCCAAAATGCCCGAAGGCGTCCGGATTGGGTCCCAGCGGCCGCTCCGGCTGCGTCAGTTGAAAGCCGATGCCGAAACGGCTCGGCCGCTGATTGATCACGTCCGGACCGTTGACCTGTTCGGTCGTCGCCGCCGCGAGCGCCGCGCGGCTCAAAATGCGCACCCCGTCGATCGCGCCGTCCTGCGCCAGCGCCGCATAGACACGTGCCACCGCGCGCGCGTGGCCGTGGCCGTTGGTCGACGGCACCTCCGCTTCGCGCCAGCGCGGATCATTGACCCAATGCGCGCCGGAAAAGCCGGGTGGGTTCCAATAGGTGTTCCAGCGCATCAGCGCATCGTCGTCGGCGATCTGCGGTTTCGGCGGCGAACCGGGCCACAGGAAGTCCGAGACGCGATGATGCTCGCGCGCGGGCAGGCCGATATGGATGTCGGCGCCGAGCGGCCCGGCGACATCCTCGCGCAGCAGCGTGCCGATGCCGCGCCCGTCGATGCGCCGCACCAGTTCGCCGGCGAGAAACCCATAGGTGTTGACGTGATAGCCATGCGCGGTGCCCGGCTCCCACCACGGCGCCTGCTGCGCCAAAGCCTCCGTCATCGTCGTCCAGTCGAGCGCGGCGCCGTCCGGCAGCTCTTTGCGGATCGCCGGCAGGCCCGCCTGATGCGACAGCAATTGCCGCACGGTGATCGCGCCCTTGCCGCCCTGCTCGAACTGCGGCCAATAGCGCGCGACGCGCCCGTCGAGATCGAGCTTGCCGGCATCGACCAGCCGCATGCAGGTGATGGCGCACAAGGCCTTGCTCACCGAGAACACGTTGACCAGCGTGTCGCGCGCCCAGGGAACCTGGCGCGCGGTGTCGGACCACCCGCCCCACAGATCCACGACCGCTTCGCCCCTGTGCCAAATCGCGACGGCGCCGCCGCGCTCGCCGCGTTGCGTAAAATTGTCTGCAAAGGCGTCGCGCACCGCTTGGAACCGCGCCGCGCAAAATCCGTCCACGGGAACGCTCATGGCGCAATATACCGCGCAAGCTTCAGATGCATAGAAACCGAACGATCGGTTTGCACCTTTGGTAATCCGCCGCTGACATCCTCACCAGATGAGCGACATGCCGCTGCCCACCGAACAGAGCGACGCGACGTCCCAAGTCGCTGACGCAACCGTTGCGGAAGCGCCGGCAACGTCCGACTTGCCGGCCATGCCGCGCCAGCGCCTGCCGCGGCGCGCCGACCTGGCGCAATTGCTCGACGGCAAGCCGAATGAGGGTGAAGCGAAAGACCAGCCGCGCGTCGCCGATGTCTGGCTCGAGCGCCGCTTGCGCGTGTTCGAACGGCAGATGACCGCCGTGGAAGCGCGCCAGGACCAGGTCGAGAAGAGCGCCCGCGCCGCCGCCGAAGCGGCGCAGCGGGCCATCGACGCCCTGCAGGCGACGGTGAAGGCGCTCGAAGACCGCGCCGGCGCGGCCGAAGCCAAGGCCAAGACGGCCGCCGCCGAGGTCCGCGCCGCGCTGAACGAAGCGACCCTGCGTCTGCAAACCGTCGAGAGCGTCGCCCGCGCCGCGTTGTCCGAGACCGCGCCGGCGGACTCGGCGCCGCCATCGCCGTCTTTGGATTCTCCCGCGCCGGATGTCGCTGCCGAACCGGCGCCCGCGCCGCCGGACACGGCCGAACACACCGATGCGCCCGCGCCGCGCTCCTATCTCGACGACGTGCGCCGCTCGGTCGCCGCGGCCAGCGCGGCGGCGCAGGATGCCGAGGCCGCCAGGAAGCCGAAGGGTCTGGGCAGCATCACGCGCTATCTGCTCGGCAGCCTCGCCGTTCTGGCCCTGTTCGCGACCGGCGCCGGCGTGGCGTTCAGCAAGGGCGTGAGCGACGGCCGTCACGATGCCTTGATGCACGCCCATCGCGCGCGGCACCTGTCCTTGGAAGATATCGCGCGCACGCCGCTCGATCGGCTGACCGCGCGCGCCCAGGCCGGCGACGCCGTCGCCGAGCTTGCCGTCGGCCTGCGCTATCTGGACGGACCCGACAAAAATCCCGCCGCCGCGTTCCGCTGGATCGCGCGCGCGGCGGTGCAAGGCCACGCCGTCGCGCAGTATCGCTTGGCAACGCTCTATGCCGCTGGCAGAGGAACTTCTGCAGACCCGGCGCGCGCGCTGTCATGGTTCCGTGCGTCGGCCGCGCAAGGCAATCGCAAGGCGATGCACGCGCTCGCGATCGCTTATGCGCAGGGGCAGGGCACGGCGAAGAACCCGGCGGAGGCCGCGCGCTGGTTCTCCCGTGCCGCGAGCCTGGGCTATGTCGACTCCGAATTCGATCTGGCCGTGCTGTACGAACGCGGCGAAGGCGTGCCGCAAAGCCTGCTCGATGCCTATAAGTGGTATGCCGTCGCGGGTCGCCAGGGCGATCGCGAATCGCAATTGCGCGCCGAGGCGCTCAAGCTGCAGCTCGGCGTCGACGATGCCGCGGCCGCCGAGCACGTGGCCCAGGCGTTCCACCCGGCGCCCTATGCGTTGTCGGCGAACATCCTCTAGCCCGGAATCACGGCGCCGGCGGGCTGCGGTTGGCGCACGCCGTCCTGCTGGCTTCCGAAGTGGCGGGCATAGACCTTCGTGAACTCGGCGCCCAGCAGGAACACCTGCGCCGAATAATAGGCCCAAAGCAACATCACGATCAGACCGCCCGCGGCGCCATAGGGCGTCGCCAGGCTCGTCGTCCCGAAATAGTAGCCGAGCAGGAATTGTCCCAGCTGGAACAGGATGGCCGTTCCGATCGCGCCGACCGTCACATCGCGCCAGGCCAGGTCCTTGTTCGGCACGATCTTGTAGATCGCCGCGAACAGCAGCCACATCAGACCGGTCGAGATCGCCAGATTTGCGATCCCCAATGCGAGCGCGCTGAGCGGGGTGTTCTCGTCGATGTAGTGGCCCAGCGCGGCGATCGTCGCCGTGAACACCATGGAGATCAGCAGGAGGAAACCCAGCCCCACCACGAGGCCGAGACTGACCGCGCGGCCGCGGAGCAATCGCAGGAGCAGCGAGCCCTTGGAGGGCGCGCGCCAGATGACGTTCAGGGCGTCCTCGATCTCGCCGAACACGCCCGACGTGGTCAGGACGAGCGTGGCGACGCCGATGATGCCGCCCAGCAGGCCGTTGGAGGTGCCCGGCGCGTTGCGGATCGCCAGCGTCAGCATCTCCAGGCTTTCGCGGCCCATCAGACGGGAGAAATAGTGGATCGCGGCCTGGCTGGCCTCCTTCCGTCCGAAGCCGAGGCTGGCCACCATGACCGTGACGAAGAGCGTGGGCGCGATCGCGGTCACGGCATAGAACGCGATGGCCGCGCCGCGCGACAGCGCGCCGTCCTCGACGAACGCCTCGAAGCCCTCGACCACGAGCGGCCAATAAGACGCGAAACCGGTTCCCCGCATACGGGAACAACGCACGCCGCGGCCGCCTGTTGCACCGAAGCGTAACCCTCGCCCATGCGTTGTCGTTCTGGAGGTTTCCGCGTGACCGTTGTTCCGACGCCCGATTCCGGCTGGCATGTCGCATGGTTGCGGACCCGCGCCGGCATCGGTCGCGCGGCCGTCTTTGCCCACCGCAGGCTCTTCGCCGGCGCCTGGACCGGGCTGCGCGTCGCCAAATGGGCCGGTACCGTTCTGCTGGCGTTGGTCGCGGCGGGCGTGCTTTGGCTCTATTTCCTGGATTGGAACACCATGCGGGGGCCCTTGGCGCGCTATGCCTCGATGCGCCTGGGGCGGGCCGTGCGCATCGACGGCAACCTCGACGTCCACATCTTCAGCTGGACGCCGCGAATCTCGGCCGGCGGGATCAAGATCGCCAATCCCGACTGGGCGGGTCGCGGGCAGGCGGCCGACATCCCGCACCTGGCCTTCAGCATCCGGCTCGTTCCGTTCATCCTCGGGCGCACCATCCTGCCGCTGGTGCAGCTCGACCGGCCGGACATCGTCGTCGTGCGGCGCGCGGACGGCGTCGTCAACTGGGACTTCGGCCAGGGTCATACCGGCTGGAGCATTCCGCCCATCCAGCGCTTCCTGGTGCGCGAGGGTCGTCTGCGCATCGACGATCGGGTGCGCAAGCTGCTGTTTGCCGGCACGGTCTCCTCGCAGGAATATGCCGGCGCCGGCGGCGCGGCGTTTCAGCTCACGGGAGACGGCACCCTCAACGGCAAGCCGTTCACGGCGCAGATCCATGGCGGCCCGCTCATCCATGTCGACGAGAGCAGGCCCTATGCGTTCACCGCGGGCGTGCAGGCCGGCGCCACCCATGTGACCGCCGACGGCGCGATCGCGCATCCCTTTCATCTGGGCCAGTTCGCCGCCGCGACCACCTTCTCCGGCGCCAATCTGTCGGATCTATACGAGTTGACCGGGCTGGCGATGCCGCACACCGCGCCCTATCGGATCGGCGGCAGGCTGGTGCGCGACGGGGCGCAATACCGCTTCGAGAATTTCTCCGGCACGGTCGGCAGTTCGGATCTTCGCGGAAGCCTCGCCGTCGATGCATCCGGCGCCAAGCCGTTCGTGCGCGGCGCCGTCGCTTCGAAGGTGCTCGACTTCAAGGATATCGGCCAATTGTTCGGCGGCCTTTCGCCGGCGGCGGCGCAAAGCGGCCGGCTCCTCCCCGACCTGCCGCTTCATATCGATCGGCTGCGCCAGATGGATGCCGATGTCGACTACGATGCCGGCGCGATCCGTTCGCGCGATTTTCCGTTGCGCGGCGTGCACACCCATATCGGCCTGAAGGGTTCGGTGCTCCTGCTGAAGCCGCTTGCCTTTCAATTCGCCCGCGGCCGGCTGAGCGGCCAGTTGCAGATCGACGCGCGCCGCGCCGTGCCGGTCACCAGCGTCGATGCGCGCGTCACCGATCTGCGGTTCGAGGAATTCGTCGCCGGCAATCCACCGCCCGTCGAGGGTTTGGTGGAAGCGCGCGCCGTGCTCAGCGGCAGCGGCAACAGCGTGCGCAAGGTCGCCGCAACCGCATCGGGCCGCGCCATGCTCGTCGCGCCGCGCGGCAAGTTTCGCGAGGCTTTCGCCGAACTGACCGGCATCGATCTGCTGAACGGCCTCGGCCTTCTGCTGGCCGGCGACAAAAGCAGCACGGGACTGCGCTGCGCCGTCGCGGATTTCTCCGCGCAGGGCGGCGTGCTGCACGCGCAGCGTCTGTTGTTCGATACCGAGCCGGTGCGGGTGGAAGGCTCGGGCAACATCGATCTGAACGACGAGACCTTGAACCTCCAGGTGATCGGCAAGCCGAAGGAATTTCGCATCGGCCGCCTCCACGCGCCGATCACCCTCACCGGCTCGCTGGCGCATCCGTCGATCGGCATCAAGCCCGGCGGCGCGTTGCTGCAAGGCGGACTGGCGGTGGTGCTGGGCTTTCTCTTTCCGCCCGCCGCCATCCTGCCCTTCGTCGATCCCGGCCTCGCCAAGGACGCCAATTGCGCCGGCCTGCTGAGCAATGCCGGGGCGAAGGGCGCGCCGGTCAAGAAATGAGAACCACGCGGGCGGGCAAAGTAGGGTTGGCGTGGCGGCTGCTTCGCCCGCCCGCCAACAAAAAATGGTGCCGGCTACAGGACTCGAACCTGTGACCCCCTGATTACAAATCAGGTGCTC
>CAZMHP010000057.1:0-14528 GCA_964566095.1 uncultured Rhizobium sp.
TTTGCGGCGTCGACGTCGAAGACGTCACCGACATGATCGCGGAAATCCGCGGCCTCACGCCCAAGCCCGGCCTCGCCTTCGGCAGCGAGCCGGTGCAGCCGGTGGTGCCCGACGTCTTCGTGCGCGTGGCGTCCGACGGCGGCTGGCAGATCGAACTCAATTCCGACACCTTGCCGCGGCTGCTCGTCAATTCGCGCTATTACGCGCAGGTTTCGAAGGGCGCGCGCGACAAGGACGCGAAGAACTATCTCGCCGAGTGCCTGAACACCGCCAACTGGCTGGTGAAGAGCCTCGATCAGCGGGCCCGCACCATCCTGAAAGTGTCCACCGAGATCGTGCGCCAGCAGGACGGCTTTCTCACCTACGGCGTGCGCCATCTGCGCCCGCTCAATCTGCGCACCGTCGCCGACGCGATCGGCATGCACGAATCGACGGTCAGCCGCGTGACGTCGAACAAGTACATCTCCACGCCGCGCGGACTGTTCGAGCTGAAATACTTCTTCACCGCCTCGATTCAGTCGATCAACGGCGCCGAAGCCCATTCAGCCGAGGCGGTGCGCGACCGCATCCGGGAGATGATCCAGAACGAGGCGCCGATCGAGATCCTCTCGGACGACCGCATCGTGTCCCTGCTGACCGCCGACGGGGTGAACATCGCGCGCCGCACCGTCGCCAAATATCGCGAAGCGATGCGCATTCCCTCGTCCGTCGAGCGGCGCAGGCTCAAATCGATGCAGGACGCGCCGGGCGCCGCCGCGCGTTGAGCGCCTGCCGGCGCGCTTCCGAAACGGGAGCCGGCGAAACGGCCAAGGGCCGGGCCGGCCGACAAAAATTCAGCCTTCCGGCCGTGGCGAAATTGCAAGAATTGACATTCCGAAATCCTGAGCCTACACACCCGCGCCTTCGCACGGGGCGTGTTTCAAGCGCGGAACATTTGTGACGCAAAGCGCGTTCAGGCCAGTACAGAAGAAGGCCATGCGGGTAAGGGTTTCGGGTAAGCAAATCCAGATCGGCGAGACGCTTCCGGCCGGCGTGCGCGTGCGCCTCGAGGAAGCGGTCGCCAAGCATTTCGACGGCGGCGCGGAGGCGAATGTCGTGTTCAGTCATGACGGCCCGTTCTATCGCGCCGACTGCACGCTTCATCTGGACTCCAAGACCGTCATACGGTCGGAAGGCGAGGGGGCCGATGCCCATCGCGCTTTCGATGCAGCATTCGATCGCATTGAGTCGCAGCTGCGCCGCCACAAGCGCAAGCTCAAGAACCATCACGCCAAGAGCCGTGCGCGTTCGCGTGCAACGGCCTGAGCCATTTCAGAAGGTCGCTCATGAAGATCTCCGATCTGCTCCAGCCCCAGGCCGTTCTCGGGTCGCTCAAGGTGCAGGGCAAGAAGCAGTTGCTGCAGGAATTGGCCACGCGCGCGGCACAGCTCGTGCACCAGCCCGACCGCAAGATCTTCGAGACGCTGACCGAGCGCGAACGGCTGGGCACGACGGGCGTCGGTCAGGGCATCGCGATCCCGCACGGCCGGCTGTCCGATCTGAAGGACATTGTCGGCGTGTTCGCGCGCCTCGAATCGCCGATCGACTACGACGCCGTCGACAACCAGCCCGTCGATCTGGTTTTCATGCTTCTGGCGCCGGAGGGCGCGGGCGCCGATCATCTGAAGGCGCTGGCCCGCGTGTCTCGCCTGTTGCGCAATCAGCAGGCGACGGAAAAGCTGCGCGCCGCGAAATCGGCCGAAGCGCTCTACGCCATCCTCACCGACACGACGGGCAGCAGCGGACAGCAGGCGGCCTAAAGCAAAAGCCGGCGGCCGCGAGGGCCGCCGGCTTTGCGTGTCGAACCTGTTCGCTTTTAGTGGACGGAGACCGGCGTCAGTTCGTTCTGGACCGCCGCGCCATAGGCCGACGCGTAGGCGTCGGTGTAGCCGAGCACGCTGCCGTCCACCGCATGGAGCACATACAGCTTCACGCCCGGCGGCAGGGTGATCCCCGGCGGAATGAGCCCGAGGCGGTGTGCCTCTTCGTCGCCGGTCGGCTTGATATAGGTCAGGCGAACGCCACCGAATGCCGGCGCCTCGTTGTCCAATTCTTCTTCGTTGTTCATGACAAACCTCCTTCGCCCTTCCCATTGGGTGTGCCGGACGCGGTCCGGATGTCGATGGTGCGCACCACGCTGTCCGCGGCGGGTCGGGCGAGCTCGATCGTGAGCAACCCATTTTGCAACTCCGCACCGGAAACTTCGATCCCTTCCGCCAGAACAAAGGCGCGCTGGAACTGTCGCGCCGCGATGCCGCGGTGCAGGAACGTCTTGTCGGTCGCCTCGCTCTGCTTGCCGCGAATCACGAGCTGCCGACCTTCGACGGTCACGGCCAGTTCGTCGCGGCTAAAGCCCGCCACGGCCACGGTGATCCGCAGCTTGTCGTCCGCCGACTGCTCGATGTTGTAAGGCGGGTAGCCGTCTCCGGCGCTTTTGGCGGTGCGTTCGAGCAGGCGTTCCAGCTGCTCGAAGCCCAGGAGAAACGGGCTGTTGAAATAAACGTTCTTGTTCATCGTCAAAGCCCTCCTTCAAGCGGCTTCGGTCAGTCTTCGCGGCCCTCTTCCGAGCGGCCGGCGGTGGATTTCTGGCCCTGTCGGCGCCATGTTCTGCAATAGGATGTGGGGCGCGATCCCCGTAAATCAAGGGCTTGGTTGCGCGAGCCCTAACCACAGGTAACCGGGTGCGGAATTCTCCTCTGGTCATATTGGACGACGCGACGCCGGGGGCCGAGCGGCTTCTGTCGTTTTCGCGCCCGACAGAGGTCATCCAGGTCGATTCGCCGGCGGCCGTGGCGCCTGCCTTGGCCCGCCTGGAGGCCGCCCTGGCGGCAGGCCGCCACGTCGCGGGCTGGTTCGCCTATGAACTGGGCTATGCCCTGGAGAGCCACCTGGCGCCCCAGCAATGGTCCGGGGACGGCGGCCCGCTCCTCTGGTTCGGGGTGTTCGGTTCGCCGCAACCCCTTGGCCGCTCCGATCTGGCCGCCGCCGGCCGGGCCTATGCCGGCCCGCTGCGCCACGAGTGGGACGAGGCGGCCTATGGCCAGCGCTTTGCCCGGGTCCACGACTACATCGAGGCCGGCGACATTTACCAAGCCAATCTGAGCTTCCGTTCGCGCTTTGCCTTTGCCGGCGATCCGCTGGCGCTCTACTTGCGCCTGCGCGACCGGGCCCAGGCGGCGCACGGCGCCTTTATCGACGATGGCGCGCGGCAGATCCTGAGCCTCTCGCCCGAGCTGTTCTTCGAGATCTCGCCGCAGGGCCGCGTCACGGCGCGGCCGATGAAGGGCACCGCGCCGCGCGGCGCGGACGAGCTGTCCGATGCGCGGTCCAAGGCGGCGCTGGCCGCCTCGCCCAAGGATCGCGCCGAGAACCTGATGATCGTCGATCTGGTGCGCAACGACGTCGGCCGCCTGGCGCTGATCGGCAGCGTCGCGGTGCGCGAGCTGTTCACGGTGGAGACCTATCCGACGCTGCACACCATGGTCTCCACCGTCACGGCGCAGTTGAAGCCGGCGACGCGGGTCGAGCAGATCGTGCGCGCGCTGTTTCCCTGCGGCTCCATCACGGGGGCTCCGAAGATCCGCGCCATGCAGATCATCCGCGAGATGGAGCAAAGCCGGCGTGGTCCGTATTGCGGCGCCATCGGATATTTCGCGCCGGACGGCTCGGCCAAGTTCAACGTCGCCATCCGCACGATCACGATCGAGCAAGGCGAGGGCACGCTGGGTATCGGCGGCGCCGTGGTGCAGGATTCCAGTTCGCGGGCCGAATACGCCGAGTGCCTCTTGAAAGCGCGCTATTTCGACGTCGCGCGTCAGCCGATCGGCCTGATCGAGACCTTGCGATGGACACCGGGCGAGGGCTTCGGCCGGCTCGATCGCCACCTGGCGCGCATGGCGCATTCGGCGGGCGCGTTCGCGCTGCCGTTCGAGCCGGCGCAAGCGCGGGAGGCCTTGCGGCGCGCGGTCGCCGGCGCAACGGCGGCGATGCGGGTGCGGCTGCAATTGAACGAGGACGGCGCTTGCGATGCCTCCAGCGCGGCGTTGCCGTTATCGCCGGGGCCGTGGTGCTTTGCAGTTTCACCCCATCGGGTCGACAGCGGCGATCTGCTGCTGCGCCACAAGACGACGTGGCGCAGCTTCTTCGACGACGAACAGGCGCGGCTGGCCAAGGCGACGGGCTGCGATGAAACGCTCTTCGTCAACGAGCGCGGCGAGCTCACGGAAGGCAGCCGGACGAACATCTTCGTCCGTCGCGGGACGCGGCTCTTCACGCCGCCGCTGGACTGCGGCCTGCTCGGCGGCGTTCTGCGCGCCGAACTGATCGCGCAAGGTTCCTGCGAGGAAGCCGTCCTCCTGCCCGACGACCTCGCGTCGGCGGATGAGGTGCTGCTCGGAAATTCCCTGCGGGGATTGATACCGGCGTGTCCCGCCGCGGCCGCACGCGCCGCCGGTATGGGCTAGAGCGGATCACCGCTTCATGGAATCGATGATCCGCTCTAAGTTATTGTTTGGTCGCAATTCCGGACGGAAAGCGCCGAAGACGCTGACGCTATCGGCCGCACTTTTCCTGGAATTGCTCTAGCGTTCCAGCGCCGCCAGAACGCACAGCAAGACGAGGGACTCGGGAAGCACCCAGCCCTGGACTTCGCGCAGATTGCCCTGGGCCAACTCGGCGTTGCTGACCTCCGCGAGCGTGCGCCGCTCCAGCCGCGGACGCAAAGTCGCGGCGAGCATCGTCCGCGTCGGCGCCTTGCCGTTCCATTGCTCCAGCGCCGCATGGCCCACGGGCAGGGCGGCGTCGCGGTCGATCAGCTTGGCGAAGAGGTCGTCATAGGGGCTGGCCGCATAATGGCGCCGGAACAGCCGCGGCACGGTCACGCCGATCGCCGCGATGCCGAGCGCCGCGGCGATGCCGCCGCCGATCGTGACGGCCCGGCGGCTATAGCTGCGCTCGCTCATCGCAACACCCCCTTGAGGTGCTGCGCCAGGCGCAGCGTCAGGGCGATGAGGTTGAGCGTCGGGTTGGATGCGCTGTAGGTGGGAAACACGCCGCTGCCCGCCACGAACAGATTGCTCGTGTCGTGGACCTTCGAATTGGCGTCGACCACGCCTTGCGCCGGGTCGTTGTGCATGCGCGTCGTACCCAGATGGTGATCGCCCCAGTCGAGGGCATTTTCCCATTCGCCGCGCGTCGAATAGTTCAGGCGGATCATTCCGGTTCCCGCCGCGAGAAGCTGGCGGCCGAATTCCCTCATCGTGTCGCGATAGCGCTGGAAGTCCCGGTCGGAGACCTTGTTGAACAGTTTGAGGCGCGGCATACCCAGCGCGTCGCGCTCGGCGGTGAGCGTCAGGCGGCGATCCGGATCGGGCTCCAGTTCCAGACCGCAGCCCAGCGAGTACGCCCTGGCGTTGCTCGCATCGGCGCCGACCGCCAGCGCCGCGGTCACGATCGCCGCCTTGTCGAGTTCGGTCATCTCCACCGGGTTCTCCACCGTCGTGAGCGATCCCACGACCTTGCGCGTGCGCTTGAATTCCTCCGTCGGCGCGAAGGTCGCGCGCAGAACGGCATCGCCGGCCTGTGCGCCGTTGAAGTAATAGCCCGGCAGATCGCCGGCGAAATGCACGAGGGTCGCGGTATCGCGGGGAATGGGATGATCGGCGAAGTAGCGGCCGACCAGGCCGTTCTGATTGCCCACGCCCGTAGTGGCGACGCCGTTCGACGCCAGCATCAGCCGGGCGTTCTCGATCGCGCCCATCGCGAGCACGACGACCTTCGGTTTCACCGCGATCTTGCGCCCCGTCAGGGTCGCCACGTCGATCGAGGCGAGCGAGGCGGCATTGGCGGACAGATTCAAGGCCGTCGCGTTGGCGTGCAGGAAGACCCGGAGATTGGGGATCTGCTTGAGGTCGCCGGCATAGCGGTCGCCGAAATGCGTCGGCAGCACGCCGTCACGTGTCTTGGAGAATTGAAACCAGCTCGTGTACACGCCGCCGTCGCCGACCGGCATCAAGGGCGCCTGCGAGCCCATGATCGGATCGGCGCGGTCGTAGACCCAGGCGCCCGCCTCGAGCAGTCCCTGGGCGCGCTTGAAATAGGGCTTCAGCGTCGCGATGCCGAACGGCCAACCCGAATGGGCAACCCAGTCGCGCTTTTCGAAATCGATCGCGTCGAGCGGCCGGCACCAGCCGCCCCAATGATTGGTGCTGCCGCCCAGATAGCGCAAGCGCGAGCCGTCCAGCGGCAGATAGCGAACGCCGGCCTCGCGGCCGGCATAGAGCGCCTGCGTCGCCGCGTCGAATTCCAGGCCGCCGCTCTCGAACAGCATCGTCCGGATGGGCGTGTGCGCCAGCGCCAGCGCAAGCGAGACACCTGCGGGGCCGCCGCCCAGGATGGCCAGGTCCGGCTCCAGCACTGTGCCCGCAGGTAGGGTTCGGGCGTCGATGAAGGGGATCAAATCCGAAGAGTCCGATTGGGAAACTGAGGCCGCGACACGCTAAAGGCCCGCCACGCGACTGTCTTGTCGAATTTGTCTCAGGATCGCAAGGTTCTGGCCGGATGCGATCATCCACCGTGCTCCAAGAGCCTTCCGCCAGATGGCTCGCCAACCGGAACTGCGCCAACTGGTGATGTCCTCCTACGCTCCTGCGGAGCTTCGGAGGACAACCTACGCTCCGTTCCGTCGCGTAGGTGGCTTGCCAACCGAAGCGAGGGGACGTGGTCCGGTCCTCCTTCGCCAAGGCTTCGGAGGACAATCTACGCTCCGTTCCGTCGCGTAGGTGGCTTGCCAACCGAAGCGAGGGGACGTGGTCCGGTCCTCCTTCGCCAAGGCTTCGGAGGACAACCTCCGCTCCGTTCCGTCGCGTAGGTTGGTGGAGCCAAGCGGGATCGAACCGCTGACCTCCTGCATGCCATGCAGGCGCTCTCCCAGCTGAGCTATGGCCCCGTACCAGAAAACAGTTATCAGGGATCAGGTATCAGAAAAACTGGGCGGCCGATCGGGCTTCTGATCCCCGATCCCTGATACCCGACTTCTGATCAGCGTTCATCCTTTTCAATGTCGGCGTCGATGATTCCGCTGACGTCGTCGTTCTCGTCTTCGTCTTCCTCAAGGAGGCTGTTGTCCTCCTCGTCCTCGTCTTCGTCCTCGACGACGATATCCTCGATATCGTCCTCGTCCACGACCGACATGCCGGCGCCTTCGGTTTCGGTTTCCTCGGCGGCTTCTTCCTCTTCCTCGTCCTCGCCGGTGGCAGCGATCTGGATCGGCGCCTCGTCCGGGATGGGCTCGACGACCTCTTCGGCCTCGCTCTCCTCGGCCTCTTCGTCCTCGCTCTCGGCCTCTTCCTCTTCCTCCGCGTCGGCAGGCACGACCTGCGCGGCGGCGGCCTCAGGCTGGCGCGGGCGGCGCTGCTTGTAGATCGCCTCGGGCTCGAACGAGAAATTGCACTTCGGGCATTCGATGGGGCGCTTTTGTAGATCGTAGAAACGCGCCGCGCATTGCGGGCACACGCGCTTCACTCCGAGATCTGCCTTGACCAAGCTGTTGCTTCCCGTGAAAGAAGGGTTTCTTTGGAAGGCGGGTCGTTTGCCACGCCTGACACCCGGTGTCAAAGAGGTTTTGGGGCGTAAAGATGCACGGTTCCGGCCCGGCCAAGCCCTTGAAATCCCGCAAGTCCCGCGGACTGACCGGCGTCGCGGCGGTCCCGGGCGACAAATCGATCTCGCACCGGGCCCTGATCCTGGGCGCTTTGGCGGTCGGCGAGACGACGATCACGGGCCTGCTCGAGGCCGAGGACGTTCTCAACACCGCCCAAGCCATGCGGGCCTTCGGCGCGAAGGTGACGAGGGACGGTCCCGGCGCCTGGCGCATCTGGGGCCGCGGCGTCGGCGGCTGGAGCGAGCCGGACAATGTGCTGGATTTCGGCAATTCGGGGACCGGGTCGCGTCTGGTGATGGGCGCCATGGCGACGACGCCGATCATGGCGGTTTTCACCGGCGACGACTCGCTGCGCGGCCGCCCCATGGCGCGCGTGCTCGATCCGCTGACGCTGTTCGGTGCGAGCTACCTGGCGCGGGCCCGAGGCCTGATGCCGGTGACGCTGACCGGCGCGAAGCAGCCCATCGCGGTGGAGCACCACGTCGCGGTGGCGTCGGCGCAGGTCAAGTCCGCGATGCTGCTGGCGGCGCTCGGCGCGCCGGGCCGCTCGCGCATTTCGCAGGACGCGCTCACGCGGGACCACACGGAAAAAATGCTCGCGGCCTTCGGTGCGAAGGTCGACGTCGAGACCCTGGCGAGGGGCGAAGCGATCCATGTCGTGGGCGAAGCCGAGCTGACGCCGTGCGTCATCGATGTGCCGCGCGATCCGTCGTCGGCTGCGTTTGCGCTGGTCGCGGGTTTGATCGTGCCGGGATCCGATTTGCGCATTCCCGCCGTGCTGCTCAATCCGCGCCGCACCGGCCTGATCGAGACCCTGCGGGAGATGGGCGGCTACATCGCGGTCGAAAACGAGCGCGAGAGCGGCGGCGAGCGCATCGGCGATCTCGTCGTGCGGTCGTCGCAATTGCGCGGCGTCGAGGTGCCGCCCGAGCGCGCGCCCGCCATGATCGACGAATATCCGATCCTTTCCGTCGCCGCGGCGTTCGCCGAGGGCAAGACGGTGATGCGCGGCCTGGAAGAATTGCGCGTCAAGGAGAGCGACCGGCTCGCCGCCATCGCCGCCGGCCTGAAGGCGAACGGCCTTGCGATCGCCGAGACTCACGACACGCTGACGGTGGAGGGCAGGGGGCTTGACGGTGTCGCCGGCGGCGCGCGCGTGGCCACGCATCTGGATCACCGCATCGCGATGAGCTTTCTCGTGATGGGCCTTGCATCCAAGAACCCCGTCAGCGTCGACGACACGGCGATGATCGCGACCAGCTTCCCGGAGTTCGAGAAGCTCATGCGCGATCTGGGCGCCCATCTCGAGGCGGTGAACGCTTGAAGCGCGTGCTGCGCCGGATCGTTCCGCCGCGCGCGATCGCCCTGCTGCGCCGGCTGAAGCCCGCTTCGCTGTCTTATTCCCGGCCCTATGACAGTTGGGACGAGGCCTGCCGCCATGCCGGAAGCTATGCCGATCCGGTCTTGCTCGACGAGGAACGCAACGCGGCGCGCGCCGTGCGGGAGGGGCGTGCCGCCTATGCGCTGTTCGGTCTGCCGCAGTCCCGGCTCGCCTTTCGCTGGCCGCTGATCGCGAACCTGCTGGCGATCGCGGCGTGGCAGGGCGCGTTCGCGGGCCGGCCGCTGCACGTCCTGGACTATGGAGGCGGCTTGGGTTCGGTCTATCAGCAGCACCGTCGCTATCTGGATACCATCCCGGCGCTGCTCTGGTCCGTGGTCGAGCAGCCCCATTTTGTCCGCTGCGGCAATTCGGAGTTCGCCGACGATCGGCTGCGCTTCTTCCAGACGGCCCGGCAGGCGGGTGCGCGCGCGCGGATCGATGCGGCGATCTTCGTGGGCTCGCTCGAATATCTTGAAGATCCCTATGCGGTTCTCCAAGGGCTGATCGATCTGGACGTCCCCTATCTGCTTTTGATCGCGACCCATTGGAGCGACAGCGCGGACGATGTCGTCCGCGTCCAGCACATCAGACCACCTTATGTGACCGCCGACGTGCCGATCCGCTTTCTGTCGCGCGCCAAGCTGCTCGCGCTTCTGGGGTCGCGGAGTTATGAGATGTTCGCCGAGTTGCGAACGGGCTATCTGTTTCGCAGAACGCCGCTCGTCACGGATTGATCGCGAAAGGCTTCGTCGTGTCCGCTCCCATCGTCATCGCCGTCGACGGCACCGCGGCCTCGGGCAAGGGCACGCTGGCCAAGCGCCTGGCGCGGCACTTCAACTTCGCGCATATGGATTCGGGCGCGCTGTACCGCCTGACCGCGCTCGCCGTGCTCGAAGCGCAGGGCGACCCGGCCGCGCAGGGCGATGCGCTCAGGGGCGCGGCGAGCGTCGATCTCTCCCGCGCCGGCGATCCCGCCATCCGGTCCGACATCGTGGGCAAGGCCGCCAGCCAGGTTGCCGCGCTTGCGGCCGTGCGCCTCGCCCTGCACGATTTCCAGACCGCGTTTCTCGCCCAGCCGCCGGGCCGCAGCCCCGGCGCCGTGATGGACGGCCGCGACATCGGCACCGTCATCGCGCCGCAGGCCACGGCCAAACTGTTCGTCGATGCCGCGCCACAGGTCCGCGCCCATCGTCGCTGGCTGGAACTCAAGGGCCTGGGGATCGTCCGCGACGAGGCGGAATTGCTGGCGGAGATCAAGGCCCGCGACCATGCCGACCGCACCCGCGCCGTCTCGCCCCTGACCCAAGCTCCGGACGCGCGCTTGCTCGACACCACATCTTTGGATATAGACGCCGCGTTCGCGGCTGCTCTTGCTTTGGTCGAACCCAAGGTCAGGAGCGCGCTCAAGGACCGCCCCAGGGGTTAGGAGAACCCGGCGGCCTCATCCGAGCCACCCGAACCGACCTGAAAACCCAACCGCCCGCGCGGATGCACATCGGCGCGGGAAGTCCAACGGCTCCAAGCCGTTAGGCACTGATTTTTGAATTGGAACCATCGAATGGCGCGCTTTGCGACCGCAACCAAAGTCCGAGACGAATCCCTCTCCACCCCCAGCCGCGACGATTTCGCGGCCATGCTCGAGGCCTCCTTCGAGACCCAGTCGCCGCAGGAAGGCGCCGTCATCACCGGCACCGTCGTTGCCGTCGAGAACGATTTCGCGGTCATCGACGTCGGCCTGAAGACCGAGGGGCGGGTTTCGCTCAAGGAATTCTCGATGCCGGGCATGCCGGTCACCGTGAATGTCGGCGACAAGGTCGAGGTCTATCTGGAGCGCGTGGAGAATGCGCTGGGCGAAGCGGTGCTGAGCCGCGACAAGGCCCGCCGCGAAGAGAGCTGGATCAAGCTCGAAAAGGCGTTTACCGACCAGACCCGCGTCACCGGCGTGATCTTCGGCCGCGTCAAGGGCGGCTTCACCGTCGATCTCGACGGCGCCGTGGCCTTCCTGCCCGGCAGCCAGGTCGATGTGCGCCCGATGCGCGATGTCGGCCCGCTGATGAACCAGCCGCAGCCCTTCCAGATCCTCAAGATGGATCGCCGCCGCGGCAACATCGTCGTCTCGCGCCGCGCCGTGCTCGAAGAGCGCCGCGCCGAGGAGCGCACCAGCCTCGTCGCTTCGCTTCAGGAGAAGCAGGTGGTCGAAGGCGTCGTCAAGAACATCACCGACTACGGCGCGTTCGTCGATCTGGGCGGCGTCGACGGCTTGCTGCACGTCACCGACATCGCCTGGCGCCGCGTCAGCCACCCGACCGAAGTGCTCAGCGTCGGCCAGACGGTCACGGTGCAGATCATCAAGATCAATCACGAGACGCAGCGCATTTCGCTCGGCATGAAGCAGCTCCAGACCGATCCGTGGGAGGGCGTCGCGGTGAAGTATCCGGTGGGCGCCAAGTTCTCGGGCAAGGTCACCAACGTCACCGACTACGGCGCCTTCGTGGAGCTGGAGCCGGGCGTCGAAGGTCTCGTCCACGTCTCGGAGATGTCGTGGGTCAAGAAGAACGTCGCGCCGTCGAAGATCGTCGTGCCGGGCACCGAAGTCGAGGTGCAGGTGCTGGAAGTCGATTCCAACAAACGCCGCATCAGTCTTGGCCTGAAGCAGACGCAGGAGAATCCCTGGGAAGCCTTCACGCGCGAGCATCCGATCGGCTCGACCATCGAAGGCGAGGTCAAGTCGATCACCGAGTTCGGCCTGTTCGTCGGCGTCGGCAACGATATCGACGGTCTGGTCCATCTCTCCGATCTGTCTTGGGCCAAGACGGGCGACGAGGCGGTCAAGGACTATCAGGTCGGCCAGGTGGTTTCCGCCAAGGTGCTCGACGTCGACTCGGAAAAGGAACGCGTCAGCCTCGGCATCAAGCAACTGGGCGACGATCCGATCGAGAAGGCCGGTGCCGGCGGCGGCGCGCTTCGCAAGAACCAGGTCGTCACCGTCACGGTCACGCAGGTCAACGACGGCGGCATCGAGGTGGAACTGGCGGATGGCGTGAAGTCCTTCATTCGCCGCAGCGACCTCGCCCGCGATCGCGGCGACCAGCGTCCCGAGCGCTTCCAGGTCGGCAACAAGATCGACGTGCTGGTGACTCAGGTCGACAAGGCGAGCCGCAGGGTCTCGGTGTCCATCAAGGCGCGCGAGATCTCGGAAGAGAAGGAAGCCGTCGCGCAATACGGCTCCTCCGATTCGGGCGCCAGCCTCGGCGACATTTTGGGCGCGGCGCTCAAGAAGCGCGGCGCGAAGGACGAATAGCGGGCGTCATGGCCGCTTTTTGAACAGGCGGGGCGCGCAGCGATGCGCGCCCTTCCTTTTCGTCAACGGCCTTATTCGCCGTTACTACGCAAAAACCCCTATCGATTTAACACTCGGTTATCATAGCCCCCGCTACCGTCGAGCCGGCCAAACCAGGGCTTGCTCGTGAGCGCGCCGACCCAAATTCTTGCGCCCGCACCGCGCCGCGCCGACCGCGTCACGCCGTATCAGCTGGCGATCCTTGCCGCGCTGGTTTTTGCGACGACCTGGGCTTGCGGCGCGCTGGTCCATCATTCGGGCCGCATTTCCCCCATTTGGATCAGCAATGCCATCGTGCTGGCCGCGCTGCTGCGCCATCCGGTGCGCGTGTGGGGCGAGCTGGTTGCCGTCGCGATCGTCAGCGCCATGGCGGCGGACATCGTGGTCGGCGACGTCCTGTTCAACACGGTCGGCTTCTCGCTGGCCAACATCGCGGAAGTTCTGCTCATCGCCGCGCCCCTGCGCTGGCTCGGCTTCGACCGCAGTTTCAGCCGAACCGAAACGCTGCTGACGTTCTACGGCCTGGTCCTGGCCGGTTCGGCCATTGCCTCAGCCCTGGGCTGCGTCACGCTGTATCTGTCGGAGGGCGTCGCGTTCCTGCCGTCTTTCGGTTCCTGGTTCGGCGCCGATGCGCTGGGGTTGAGCCTGCTCGTGCCGTTCTTCATGTGCGTCCGCGCCGCCGCCTTGCGCGAGATGTTCGGGCCCGGCCGTCTCGCCGGCTCGCTGCTGCTCCTGGGATTGGTGCCGGTCGTCGGGGTGATTTGTTACGCCTATCCCAACTGGACGCCGAGCTTCCTCTACTTCCCCGTCCTCATTCTGCTGACCTTTCGCCGCGGTTTCGCGGGCGGCGCTCTGGGCTTGTTCGCCGCGATGTCGATTTCGTTCTATCTGGCTTCCAGCCACCATCTGTCGACGTCGCTGCTGGCGCTCAGCCAGGGCGAGCGCGTGGCGCTCGTGCAGCTCTACTATGCGGTGATCGGCTTCACGATCATTCTGGCCGGCGCCTCGCTGGACGATCGCAGGCGCCTCGAGAACAGTCTCGCGCTTTCCGTGCGGCGCGCCGAGAGCGCCCGCGAAGAGGCCTATCTCGCCAAGGAGGTCGCCGAAAACGCCAGCAAGGCCAAGTCCTCGTTTCTCGCCAACATGAGTCACGAACTGCGCACGCCGCTCAATGCGGTGCTCGGCTTTTCCGAAGTCATCGCCAAGGAAATGTACGGCCCTTCCGGCGATCCGCGGTATCGCGACTACGCCCGCCTGATCAACAAGGCCGGTTCCCATCTGCTCGATCTCATCACCGATATTCTCGACATGTCCAAGATCGAAGCGGGCAAGCTCGAGCTTCACTGCGAGCGCCTGGACGTCGCAGCGCTGGCCCGCGATTGCGCGGAGCTCATGACCGAGCGGGCCGCGACCGGCAGCGTGATCCTGGATGTCGCGGCTGTGCAGAACGCCGTCCTGGTGAGCGCCGACAGGCGGGCCGTGAAGCAGGTGCTCCTCAATCTGTTGTCGAACGCCATCAAGTTCACGCCGGCCGGCGGGCGGGTCGCCGTGGCGGTGCGCGAGGACGGCGCGACCTGCGATGTGATCGTCGCCGACACCGGCATCGGCATACCGGCCGACGCGATCGGCCGGCTGGGCAATCCCTTCGTCCAGCTTTCCAACAATTCCGCCAGCCCATCCGGAACGGGCCTGGGCCTGGCCCTGGTGCGCGGCCTCGCGGAGCTCCATGGCGGCTGGATGCGCATCGAAAGCGTCGAAGGGCAGGGCACCACCGTCATCGTCAGCCTGCCCCTCAGAGCCGCACCCGCGGTCGCCAACGCGGCCTAAAGCGACGGAGCCCCGGCGCTCAATGTGCCGGCAGCGCGCGGTAGCCGCCCCAAGTTGCAAAGGCTCGCCCGATCCATGAGAAAAAAGTGCAGACCTTTCAGGGACTTCGGTTGACGCGGTGTCCTGAAATTGTCACAGTTAACTGGCCGGGGTGGGGGATTCTGCCCGTCGGCATTTCCCTCAGGGGCAGGGGATGATCAAGTCCGAACTGGTTGCAAGGCTCACCGCTCGCTATCCGCACCTGTATCACCGCGATATCGAGCGCATCGTGTCCACGATGC
>CAZMHP010000058.1:0-14511 GCA_964566095.1 uncultured Rhizobium sp.
CGGTGGTGATGGTGAGCTGGCCGCCCGGCTGGATGCCGGCGATCAGCGTCGGCTCGAGCATGGCGCGCGCGGCATAGACCGCCGCCGTGCAGCCCGCCGGTCCGCTTCCCAGGATGATGACTTTGGAATGGCTCATGACGGCTCCGACTCAGATAAGAGCCGGACGCCCCCGATGCGCCCGCCGAATCCGGCGCCGCACCGCAAAAGCCCAATGCCCCATGGCTGAGGCCCTGATATCGGAGCGGTGGGCGCCAACGTCAAGCAGTCGGATAACAGTTTTGTTGCAGGGGCTTGCGCCAACCCCGCGGCCCCCGCCGGAGGAATCGCGCGCGAATCGCCGACGGGGGAATTTGGCCTGCCAGAAATATTATTGCGCTAGCTTCCCGGTCCGGGTTAAAAGCCTCCGTTTCCAGTCACCCGAAGGTTCCCCCGTGGAGCATCACAAGCTCGATTCCATCGATATGCGCATTCTCGCCGAACTTCAGGCAAATGGCCGCATCACCAATGTCGAACTGTCGCGTCGCGCCAAGATCACCGCGCCGCCGTGTCTGCGCCGCATGCGGGCGCTGGAAAAGACCGGTTTCATCCAAGGTTACCATGCCGATCTCGACGCCAAGGCGCTCGGCTTCGAGGTGACGGCGTATGTCTTCGTCGGGCTCTCCAGCCAGCACGACGCCGATCTGAAGCATTTCGAGGAGCGGGTGCGATCCTGGCCGCAGGTGCGCGAGTGCTACATGCTGTCGGGTGAGGTGGACTTTCTCTTGAAATGCGTCGCCACCGACCTCTCCAGCTTCCAGCGCTTCATCACCGAGACCCTGACGTCGGAGAAGAACGTCGCATCCGTGAAGAGTTCGCTCGTCATCCATTCGAGCAAGAGCGAAGCCGGCGTGCCGTTGGAAGTGCGGGCGTAGTTAGCTCGTCATATCCCGCCCTCTCGTCTCGGGCAGGAACAGCAGCGTCACCACGAAGCCGAACGCCGCCACGCTCACCGGGTACCACAGCCCCGCGAACAGATCGCCGGTCGCCGCCACGATGGCGAAGGCGATGGGCGGCAGGAAGCCGCCGAACCAGCCGACGCCCAGATGATAGGGCAGCGATAGCGCCGAATAGCGGATGCGCGTTGGAAACAATTCCACCAGCGTCGCGGCCTGCGGCCCATAGAGCGCCGCCGCCGCGATCACGAAGATCAGCAGCAGACCGAGCGCGCGCGGGATGTCGACGCGGCCGGAGTCGGCTTTGGCGGGATAGCCGGCCGCCGTCAGCGTCGTCTTCACCTCGGCGGCAAACCGCTTCTGCGCCACGGCCAGCGCGTCCGGTGCCAGCACGCTGCCGTCGATGCTCGACAGCGTCACCGTGCCGATGCGGATGCGTGCCAATTCGTTGGCGGGAACGGCCTCGTTGCGGTAGGGCACGCCGAGATTGGCCAGCGTGCTCTTGGCGATGTCGCAGGAGGTCGCGAACTTGCTGCGCCCGACCGGGTCGAACTGGAAGGCGCAATCGCCGGGCGCCGCGAACACCGTCACCGGCGCGCGCGCGATGGCGTCGGTGAGGCCCGGATTGACCGCGTCGGCCAGCAGCCGGAAACCCGGCACGAAGGAAATCGCCGCCAACGCCAGGCCGAACAGCATGATCGGCTTGCGGCCGATGCGGTCGGAGAGCCGCGCGAAAAAGATATGAAGCGCCGCGCTCGCCACCGTCACGCTCAGGATCAGAAGATTCACCAGGCGCGGCTCGACCTTCATCACGCGTTCGAGGAAGAACTGGGTGTAGAACTGCGCCGTGTACCAGACGACGCCCTGGCCGATCAGAAGCCCCAGCAGCACCACGATCACGACGCGCAGATGGCGCCAGCGCAGGAAGGTCTCCGACAGCGGCGCGCGCGACGTGGTGCCCGTCGCTTTCAAGTCGCGGAACGCCGGCGACTCGTCGAGCTTGAGCCGGATCCAGATCGAGATGACGAGCAGGACGAGCGAGGCGAGGAACGGCACGCGCCATCCCCAGTCCGCGAACGCCGCCTCGCCCAGCGTCGTGCGCAGCACAAGGATGACGGTAAGCGCCAGGAACAGCCCCACCGTTGCCGCCACCTGGATCCAGCCCGTGGCCGCGCCGCGCTTGCCGGGCGCGGCGTGCTCGGCGACATAGATCGCCGCGCCGCCATATTCGCCACCGACCGCGAAGCCCTGAAGGATGCGCAATCCGATCAGCGCATAGGGCGCCAGATCGCCGATCTGCGCCGTGTCGGGCAGAAGGCCGATGGCAAACGTCGCCACGCCCATGATGACGATGGTGATGAGGAAGGTGCGCTTGCGTCCGGTGCGGTCGCCGAACGAGCCGAACACCAGCCCGCCGAACGGGCGCACCGCGAAGCCGACGGCGAACGTCAGAAGCGCGAAGATGTAGCCCTGGGTCTCGCCCGCGCCCGCGAAGAAATGCTTGGTGATGATCGACAGCAGCGAGCCGAAGATGAAGAAGTCGTACCATTCGAACACCGTGCCCGCGGCCGACGCGCTGAGCACCAGTCCCATCCGCCGCGGCGTCGAATCGGTCATGGCGTCCCCCCGAAGGCGCGCCAGAACTAAAGGAGCGGAGGCGGGCACTCAAGCCGGCGCCGGGGCGAAGGAATGGGCCTTAGGACACCCGTGGCGGCGGCGGCACGCGCAGCCCGCCGCCATGGACGCGCACGATCTGGCGCGCCAGCAGCATCTTGTCCCGGTCGCAGACGAAGGCGTGCAGGATATGGGTGACGTTCTCGCCGTCGTCCGACAGCGGCAGGTAGATCGCCTCGAACTCTTCCATGCCTTCGATGAGCCAACCGGCATCGCCCGCCGTGCGCATCACGACCTTGTCGCGCGCCACCTTGCGGAACGTCGCGTTCACGGTCTTCGCGATCTCCTCGCCGTTGATCGCGAAGGCCTCCAGTACCGTCTTGCCCGTCCAATCGGACGAGAAATACTGGGTCACCAACGTGCCGATCAGCCGGTAGCGGAAGTCGCGTCCGCCCGGCAGGACATCGAGAACCGTCACCCAGCCGAGGTGATGCTTGAGTTGCGCCGGCGATATGTCGGCGCGCGCGGGCATCGGCCGGCCGCCACGCTTCTGTTGCCAGAAATCGTGCAGGAACACGCAGGTCGGGTGATCGAACCGTGTGGGGTTGTCCTGTGCGATGGTGACCAAGGATTTCTGCGACATGACGGGCGGCCGCGTTCCTTTCCGGCGCGAACCGTAGGCGCAAACATTTAATGCCGCGTTATTTTATGCAGCTTGGCGGGTTATGTCCGGGCGCGGCCGCGTGTTAGCGTTCGCAGACAAGCGGGAGCGGGCCATGGCCAACAGCGAGTTCGATCTTCGGGGCGTCAACCACCTGGCCCTGGTCTGCAAGGACATGGCGCGTACCGTGGATTTCTATTCCAACGTGCTGGGCATGCCGCTGATCAAGACCATCGATCTGCCGGGCAGCATCGGTCAGCATTTCTTCTTCGATCTGGGCAACGGTGACAGTCTTGCCTTCTTCTGGTTCGCCGATGCGCCGCAGGCCCAGCCCGGGATCGCGTCGGCCGCACCCGGCATGCTGCCGGGGCTTTCGGCTCACGGCTCCATGAACCACGTCGCGATCAACGTGCCGGCCGAGAAGATCGACGAATACTATGAGAAGCTTCGCGCCAAGGGGATCAAGGCCAGCAAGGTGATCAGCCATGACGACTCGCCGATGCAGGCGAGCCTGGAGATCACGCCGACGACCTTTGTGCGCTCGATCTATTTCTACGATCCCGACGGCATCGCGCTGGAATTCGCCGCCTGGACGCGTCCCTTGGGCGTGCCGGCCGACGTGGCGGTGAAGCCGGCCAGAGCCGAAGATCGCGCGCGCAGTCTCGAACCCGCGACGGCCAAGTAACCGCCGCTGCTCCGCGCGGTGCCCCGCCACTTCACCGATCCGCAAGCCATCGCCGACGCGATCATCGCGCTGGTCGGCCGCAAAATCGTGCTCGGCCTGCCGCTCGGCCTGGGCAAGGCGAACCACGTCGCCAACGCGCTTTTTTCCCGCGCCGTCCGCGATCCGTCCTTGCATCTGCACATCTTTACCGCCCTGACCCTCGAAGCGCCCAAGGCCAAGAGCGAACTGGAACGCCGCTTCCTGGAGCCCGTGGCGCAGCGGCTGTTCGCGGGCTATCCGCCGCTCGACTACGCGCTGGCGCAGCATCGCGGCGCGCTGCCGCCCAACATCCGCGTCGATGAGTTTTTCTTTTTGGCCGGGCGCTGGCTCGGCAACGAACCGGCGCAGCGCAGCTACATCTCGGCGAACTACACCCACGCGGCGGGCTATCTGCTGGCGCGCGGCGTCAACGTCGTCGCCCAGCTCGTGGCCCGGCGCGGCGACCGCTTGAGCCTGAGCTGCAATCCCGACCTGACGCTCGATCTGCTCGATGCCCGTGCGGCGGGCCGCGCCAACTTCGTTCTCGCGGGCCAGGTCAATTCCGAGCTGCCCTTCATGCCGGGCGACGGCGATCTGCCGGCGGAGACTTTCGGCCTTCTGCTCGACAGTCCGTCCACGGACTTTCCCCTGTTCGGCGCGCCCAAGCAGCCGATCTCCACCGGCGAATACACCATCGGCCTCAACGTCGCGCGGCTGATCGTCGACGGCGGCACGCTGCAGATCGGCATCGGCGAGGAGGGCGACGCCGCCGTGTGCGCGATGATCCTGCGCCATCGCGAGCCCAAGCTGTTTTCCGAGACGATCGACCGGCTGACCGGCGGCGCGCCGCCGCTCGCCATCGAACAGCGCACGCCGTTCGTCAAAGGCCTCTACGGCGTCAGCGAGATGCTGGTCGACGGTTTCCTCGAACTGATCGACGCCGGCATCCTCGCGCGCGCCGTCGACGGCATCCTGATCCATGGCGGCTTCTTCCTCGGCTCGCGCGATTTCTACCGCCGCCTGCGCGACATGCCGCCGGAGAAGCTCGCCCGCATCGCGATGACCCGGATCAGTTTCACCAATTCGCTGCTGCGCGACGAGCCCGCCAAGCGCGCCGCCCGCATCGACGCGCGCTTCGTCAACAACGCCATGATGGCGACGCTGCTGGGCGATGTGATCTCCGACGGTCTGGAGGACGGCCGCGTCGTCAGCGGCGTCGGCGGCCAGTTCAACTTCGTCGATCAGGCCTTCGCGCTCGACGGCGCGCGCTCGATCATCGCGATCAACGCCGCGCGCGGCGCCGGCGCGCGGGCCCAATCCAATGTCCGCTGGTCCTACGGCCACACCACGATCCCGCGCCATCTGCGCGACATCGTGGTCAGCGAATACGGCATCGCCGATCTGCGCGGCAAGAGCGACGAGCATGTCGTCGCCCAGATGCTCGCCATCGCGGACTCGCGCTTTCAGGCGGCATTGCTCGACCGCGCCAAAGCGGCCGGCAAGATCGCGCGCGACTATGAAATCCCACCGGCCCATCGGCAGAACCATCCCGAACGCGTCGCCGCGGCGCTGGAGCCGCTACGCGCGCGGGGGCTTTTGCCCGACTATCCCTTCGGCACCGAATTCACGCCGGTCGAGCAGCGCCTGTTGCGTGCACTGGAGCGTCTCGAGGACGCGACGCCGCTCGCCCTGGCGCGGTTCGCCGCCGCCGGCTTGTCCGCCGCGCCGGACGAGGCCGAGCCGCTGGCGCGCATGGATCTGGACCATGCCCGCACCCTTACCGACCGGCTCTATCGCGCGCTTCTGCGCGGCGCCTTGCGGGCGTGACAGGCCGTTCACCCTGCTGTGAAGAGGCGAGGCCGCGCGTGCCGTGCATCCGCTGTGCCGCCGGGCTAGGGTGCGCGCCGCCAAGAGGGAGCCTCCCATGTCTCGCAATGCCGTTCTCGCCTTCGCCCTGACCGCCGCGCTCGGCGCGACGGCCGCGTTCGCCGCCCATGCCGTGCCGGGCTATGTCGCCGCCGCGCTCTCCGATCCGGGCCGCACGGACGACGAGAAGAAGTCCGATGCCGAGCGCAAGCCGGCCGACATGATCGCCTTCGCCGCCATCAAGCCGGGAGCCAAGGTGATGGACCTGATGCCGGGCGGCGGTTACTTCACCCACATCTTCGCCAAGGTGGTCGGGCCGAAAGGTTACGTCTATGCCTATGTGCCGAGCGAGATCAACGCTGCGATTCAAAAGCGCTTTCCGGGATCCGACCCAAAGAAACAGTTCGCGTCCTATGGCAACGTCACCGTCCTGAACGATTCGATCGACAAAATCTTCGCGCCCGAACCGCTCGATGTCGTTTGGACGTCGCAGAACTATCACGACTTCCACAACAAGTTCTTCGGGCCGGCCGACATCGCGGTCATGAACAAGGCGATCTACGACGCGCTGAGGCCCGGCGGCGTCTATATCGTGCTCGATCATTCCGCCGCCAAAGGCGCGGGAACCACGGCAACCGATACCCTGCATCGCATTGAAGAGGCGTCGGTGAAACAGGAGGTCGAGGCGGCCGGGTTCAAATTCGCCGGTGAGAGCAATGTGCTGCGCAACCCGAGCGATCCGCGCGACAAAGCCATCTTCGATCCGTCGATCCGCCATCGCACCGACCAATTCATCTTGAAATTCGTCAAGCCGAGGCATTAGAACCTTCCTCGATGCGCGCCCGAATGCGGTTCCTTTCGCTCGTTTCGGGCGCCTTTCTTCTCCACGGCTCCGCCCAGGCGGGGCCGGCCGTCCCGGCGGCAGCGCCGCCACTGCCGGCCGCCGCGGCGCCTTCTCCCGGAGCGCAGCGGTTCCGCGGCACGCTCGCCGAATTCGACGGCCCGTTCCTCACCTTGAAGCTCGAAGGCAAGAAGACCGTCACGCTCGGCATGACGGCGGCGACGCGCATCGTGCACAATCGCGCGCTGAGGCTCGCCGACTTGACGCCCGGCGCCTATGTCGGCGTCGCGGCGCTGCTGGGCGCGGACGGCAAGCTGCGCGCGCAGGGCGTGCGGGTCTATTCGGAGTCCGTGCGCGGGCAGGGCGAGGGCGAGTATCCGATGGATCCGGCCAATCCGGCGCGGCTGCTGGTCAACGGCGCGCTCGGCGCCGTGGCGCCGGGCGGCATCGGCGGCGTGCTGACGGTGACGTTCCACGGCGCGGCGCCGAACGCCACGGGCGCCTGCACCGGCCGTGCCGCGCCAGGCGGCTGCACCGGCAACGCCGACATCCAGTTCGCGCGCGGCGTGCCGATCGTCGCGATCGAGGGCGGCGACACCGCGCTGCTTCTGCCCGGCGCCACGCTCACCGCGACCGTCTCTGCCGATGCCGGCGGCACGCTCGTCGCCACGACCGTCACCATCGAGCGCGACGCTCCGGCGCCGAAGCCGGTGCCCACGACGCCTTAGTCGATCCACAAACCGCGCTTTTTGTGCCAATCCTCGATCGAGTCCTTCGGGTACTCCCGGAACGTCTTGTCGCCCGGCCCGATATCCGGCACCACCCAGGGCGCCTTGTAGCGCAACATCAGATGCACCTTGCTGGGCGGCTTGGGCAGCGGCGTATCCATCGCCGAGGCGAAGGGATGCACGAGGTCGGGCCACGCAGCGGCATACATCCATAGCGCCGTCGCGCATTTGGAGCAGAAATTGCGCTCGCCCGAACTCGTATAACAGCGGCCACCGTCCTCCTCGATCCGCGCGTGATAGATGCGGATGGCGCGCTTGCCCTTGACCTTCAGCGTGCGCGCGTCGCCCATGATGTTGATCGCGAAGCCGCCGCCGCCCGCCGTCTTGCGGCAGATCGAGCAGTAGCAGAGCTGATACGGATAGGGCGTGTGACTGTCGACGGCGAAGCTGACCGCGCCGCAGTGGCATGAACCTTCGAGACGTTTGGGCATGGCGCTCCCCTTGAACCGGACTGGCAGGAGACTAACTAAAGAACGGGCCGTTTTGTTTCGCGGCCGGTGCGCGCGAATCTCGCGGACTCAAAAACAGTACGATGTGGTCGCGCCCGTTCGACATACCAGACATGGTGCCGCGTGGGCGGCCCTGATGCTTCGGCGGTCTCGGCATGCGGAGAACTGAGAAAGTCCTCATCCTGGTCGGTACGCCGTCGCCACCGACTGTCGAAGGATGAGCGGCACCAACCCCTTGATGGAGCCTATTCCTTCTCCCGCCCGCCCTGGCGCCAGCGCGTGACGATGGCGTCGAGCGAGGCGCGTTCCAGCCGCTCGCCCTTCCACGACTTCGAGAATCCGGCATTCATGTTCTTCGGGACATGGCCTTTGGTGAGCTGATCGAACTTGATGCGCATCGGCATCGACACGCCCTGGCCCAGCACGATCGCCTCGCGGTCGCCGAGCAGCGGCAGGAAGTCGAGCAGATCGATCATGCCTTCATAGGTGTTGGCGCGGATCACCTGCTGGTCGCGCTCGCTGGAGAGGCGCATGGCGACGGCGGTGCCGCATTGCGACAGGATGTTGGGGTCGAGGTCGGACGGCCGCTGCGTGACCAGCGCCAGCGACAGCGAATATTTGCGCCCCTCCTTGGCGATGCGCCCTAGCTCGCGCCGCGTCGGCACGAAGGTGAGATCGCGGTCCGAGGCCGGCGCATAGCGGTGCGCCTCCTCGCAGACCAGCAGCATCGGCACCGCGCCGTTGCTCCACACCGCCAGGTCGAACGCCAATCGCGAGATCACCGAGATGATCACGTCGAGGATTTCCGGCGGCGCGGTGGACAGATCCACCACGGTGATCGGCCGCCCCTCATTGGGGATGCGGAACAGCCGGCTCAGCACGTCGGTCATCGTGTCCTGGATGGTCAGGCTGCCGAACATGAAGTTGTAGCGCTGGTCGGCGACGAGGCTTTCGATCTGCGTCTTCAGCCGGCGATAGGGCAGCGTCATGTGCGTGCGTTCAAGCTTGCCCAGCCGGTCGTCGATATAGGCGGTGACGTCCGAGAGGCGGAACGGCGTCGGCGTGTCGACGTTGATCACCGTGGCATGATCGCTCGGCCGGCGCGCGCGGCCCGCCGCCGCTTCCGAATAGCGCCGCTTGGCGTAGACCACCGCCTCGCTCAGGATCTCGTTCTCGGCGTCGTGATGCTGGTCCCTGGACGTCAGCGCCGCCGACAATTCGGTGAAGTTGAGCAGCCAGAAGGGCAGGTTGAAATTGCTCAGCGTGATGCGCTCGACCATGCCCTCGAATGCCGTCGCGTATTCGTTGTGCACGTCCAGGATCACGACGTGCGCGCCGGAATGTTCGTACAGCAGCCGCTGCAGGATCGCGGTCAGCGCGCAGGATTTGCCCGAGCCGGTCGAGCCCACCACGATGAAATGCTTGGCGAGCAGGTCGTCGGTCAAAAGCCGCGCCGGCACGCTCGGGTCCTGGAACAGCGTGCCGACCTTGACGCTGGCGACCGCCGGCGGGGCATAGACCCGCGTCAGGTCGTGACGATCGGCGAACAGCACCGGATCGCCGATCGAGGGAAGCTGCGTCACGCCGCGCTTGAACGTCAGGCGCTTGGAATTGTCGTCGATCGCCACCTCGCCGGCCAGGTTGATCTCGATCAGGCCGAGCTCCTCATGGCCGTCGGCATTGGGCAGGGGCGCCGTCATGGCGGAGACCAGGCCCATCACCGCCGATGTCGGCGTCACGATCTTCACCAGCGCGCCGATCTGCACGCGCGGGTCCTTGGCGGCGACCGGCGCGGCGGCCCGCTTCTCCAGCACCGCGATGCAATGCGATCCGGCGACGGAGACGACATGGGCGATCTGGACGGGCGGCGAGGCGGGAACGCCGCGGCGTTCCTTTGCCGGCGCGGTCGCCTGCTCCGGCGTGCGGAAGACCTGGTTCATGGCGCGCTGCTCGATTCATTGTCCGGCGGCAGGGTCACGATCACCGTCGTGCCTTTGCCGGGTTCGCTCTGGATGTGCAGCTCGCCGCCATGCTTGCGCGCAAGCCCCAGCGCGATGGGAAGGCCGAGCCCCGCGCCTTCCTCGGTGCGCGACAGATGGCCCTGCACCTGGCCGAAGGGCTTGAGCGCAATGGCGATCTGCTCGGGCGACATGCCGACGCCGGTGTCGGCCACCGCGATCGCCGCGCCGCCATCCGGGTTTTTCCGCGCCACCACGATGATCCGTCCGCGCTCGGGTGTGAATTTGTTGGCGTTGGAGATGAGATTGACGAGGATCTGCTTGAGCCGCCTGGCGTCGACGCCGAGCATCGGCAGGTCGTGCGGCAGCCGCGCCTCGATGGCCTGGCCCCGGGCGACGACGGCATCGCGCATCGTCTCGACCGCGGCCGCGGCGATTTCGGCCAGATCGCAGGGCTGGCGATTGAGCGCGAAGCTGCCGCTCTCGATCTTGGAGATGTCCAGGATGTCGGTGACGACCTCGAGCAGGCGGCGGCCGGATTTGGCAATGTGCTGGGCGTATTCCGCGCTCTTGGGCTCGCTCGTCTTGAGCGATGCGATGACGTCGGAAAAGCCGATGATGGAATTGAGCGGCGTCTTCAGCTCATGGCTCATCGTGGCGAGGAAGGCGGATTTGGTGCGGCTGGCCAGATCGGCTTCGGCACGCGCGGCGCGCAGCGCCTTTTCGCTGCGCTGGCGCATGCTCATTTCGCCCAGGGATTCCGCATATCTCGAGAGGAGCGAATCCCGCAGCGCGACCTTTCGCTGGCGTTGCATCGACGCACGCACTCCGGCTTACGCTGGAAAGTGTACGGATCGACACATTCACCCGCGGTTAACGGCGAAGCGCGTCCTGCAGCGTTAACAAATCGTCAATCCGGCGGATTGTTGGCCTCCAGGAAGCTCACCGTCTCGGTCAGCATCCGAAGGCGCGTTTCGGCGCGCGACAGCCAATGGTCCTCGCCGTCCAGCGTGATGAATTTGACCGTTTTGTGCGCGTGCTCCAGCGCATCGGCCATGTCCTCGCTCTGTGCGATCGGGACGACGGTGTCGTCGCGGCCATGGATCAGAAGGACCGGCGCGTCGGCGTCCGCCGCGTGCGCCATTGGCGAGATCTCGCTGAGCTTGGGATCGTCGATGTCGGCGACGCCCAGGAAGCGATTCCAGTAGCGCAGAACCTGGCTGTCGTCGTGATGCTCGCGATGCTCGTTCCAGCGCAGGAATTCGTGCGGGTCGGCGACCGGCGCCACGGCGACGGCGCAGCGATAGACGCCGCGGTCGAGCGTGACCCCCGCCAGCGCGGCATAGCCGCCATAGCTGCCGCCCACGATGCACACGCGTTTGGGATCGATGGTTCCGTCCTTGGCGAGATAGCGCACGCCGTCGGACAGATCGGTCTGCATCTTGCGGCCCCATTCGCCGAAGCCCGCGGCGAGGAATTTGCGTCCGAAGCCGGCGGAGCCGCGGAACTCCGGCTGCAGCACCGCATAGCCGCGCGACGCCAGCGCCTGCGACCACCAGTCGAATTCCGGCATATCGCGCACCGCCGGTCCGCCATGGGGCAGTACGACCAGGGGCAGGTTCTTGGCCGGACGCCCGCTGGGCAAGGTGAGATAGGCCGGGATCTGGAGGCCGTCGGCGGCCGGATAGGCGATGCGTTTGACATCCGCCACGTCGAACGGGCCGATGGCCTTGTAGACGAGGCCGATCGTGATCGCGGAATGGGCGTCGAGATCGACAAGCTGAAAGGCCGCGCCGTCGCGCGGCCCGTCGGCGCGTATCACGATGCGCCGGCGGTCGGCGCTCCACGACACGAGCTGGACGTTCTCCCCCTCATAGGCATTGGCGACCTCGTTCCATGCCGCCTGATCGGCCGGGTCGAGGAAATGATAGCTCGTGCCGACTCCCAGTCGCTCGGCGCCGATGATCCTGTGGCTGGCCGGATCTTCGATGGCTCGAACATAGCGGCCGCCCAAATCGACGGCGTCTTTCCAAGTGCCGTCCGCCAGCTTGAGTTGGCGGTCGTGGCCGTCGGTCATGGAGACGAGCAGCGACTCGCCGTCGGGCGCGATCCCCTCGACCTCCGGCGTCTCGATCGGCGCGGTCTCGGCGTAAAGCTGCCGCTTCCCGCCGCCGTCCCGTACGTAGATCTTCCAGCTCTGGTCGGACTCATCATAAGCGGTCTCGGCCACCGCGTTGCCGTCCCGATCGATGATCCAGCCTTGCGTGTTCGGATCGCCGGCGTGCAGCAGCCTGGCGGCGCGGCGATCGAGGTCGATCGCGAACAGCCCCAGCACGCTGCGACTGTTCACAAAGGTGATGCCCGCGACATAGACGATCGTCTTGCCGTTCACCGTGCGCGGCTGCGGCAGGCCCGCCACGACGTTCATCGATTCGCCCTGTGCGTTTTCCATCAGAAGGAATTGCTTGCCGGTGCTGACGCTGAAGCATTGGGTGAGCGACCATTCGGTCCTCGGCGCGATGACCCCCAGGGCGGTGCGGGTCGTCGAAATCGTGGTCAGCACGTGATCGTCGTCGGCCCACATCACGTCGCGGATCTTCTGGTTGCCGGCCTTGAGGCCGCCCAAGAGCTTGTGATCGTCGATGGACGCGACCAGCACGGCGCGCTCGCCGGCGATATTCGTCACATAGGCCAGCTCCTTGCCGTTCGGCGAGATCGCGACGTTTTCGAGGCTCGGCAGGTTGCCATAGGCTTCAAGCGGCGCCGCCTGCGAACAGGCGGGCCAAAGGACCGTCACAAGGATCGCGAATGCACGCCCCGCCCGCATGTTGCCCCCTTTGCGCCGCGGCACCCTTCGCGGCTCCGTTCCCCTCGCGGCAGAGACAACACAACGCGCACGCACGGCCACGATACCCCGCCCGCATCGTCAAGAAAACGCCGATGACGTGGCAAGCGTGAGAGGGGCGGCGCGCCGCGCGGGATGGAATTCGGGCGGGCAAAGCAGGGTTGGCGTGGCGGCTGCTTTGCCCGCCCGCCACCGAAAATGGCGGACAGGGAGGGATTCGAACCCTCGAACGGCTATTAACCGTTACACACTTTCCAGGCGTGCGCCTTAAACCACTCGGCCACCTGTCCGGGAGGCCTGCCTCAGGGCAGGCGAGGGCGCGGAATATCGCGCCTTCGCGTCAAAAGCAAACATGGCCGGCCGCGGCCCGGCGCAAACGAAAAGGGCGGCCGCGCCGGCCGCCCTTTCCCATGAAGGTCGAATGCCGGCGCGTCTTAGTCGGTGCCGGCGCGGCCAAGACCAAGGTCGTGCTCGGCGGCGACGATCGAGATCGTGTAGCCGGCGGTCACGTCGAACAGCATCATGACGACGATCAAGAAGAACGGCGACGAGCCGAAGCCCTTCAGCGTGATGAACTCGATCAGCGCCACGACGAAGATCAGCAGCGACAGGCCATGGTTGATGATCTCGCGCGAGGTCGTGCGGGTCGCCTTGACCACTTCGACGAACAGCAGACCCAGGCTCAGCAGCACCAGGAAGTCGCCGAAGCTGAAGTTCCACACGTCGCCGGAGAACAATTTGATGCCCAGCGAGTGGGTGATGCTGAGCACGTCCTGCGTGTTGGCATGGAATATGACGCCGCCGCCCAGGACGACCAGGTTGTAGATGACGAGCGGGATCAACAGCAGCGGAAACAAACGGAACATCGAACTCTCCTCCCCTGAGGCACTGCCCACGGCAATGCGCCAAATCCACCGGCCGAACGCGGCCGTATGAGAGTTGTATCACATTGGGGCGGAAAAGGGGCGCGGTTAACGCGCCGGTTGCCGGCTTGGTTAAGTCGACGGCGAGCCGTTCCGGACCGCGTGATCACGGTAAATCATGTAAAGATTGCGCGCATAGATCGGGATCGGCATGCCTTGGCCGATCAGGAGCGGCCAGGCCTGGATGTGCACCGCATAGGCGAAGCTGATAAGCCCGCCGCACAGGCTGAAATACCAGAAGGCAACCGGCACGACGCTGTGGCCGAGCTGCTCGCTCTTCAGCCATTGGATCAGAAAGCGCACCCCGAACACGGCTTGGCCGAGGAACCCGATGCCGGTCCACAGCGTGTCGTAGGGATTGTCTTCCGCGAGTTTGAACAGGTGCGCCAGGAATCCCATCAGATCTCTCTCGCTTCGGCGCGGCCCTTGAAGCGGCGCTGCAGCCAGCGCACGCCCAGAAGGTCGGACACGCTCACCACCAGCCGCCCCAGGTTTGTGTATTTCGAACGGCCGCTGTTGCGCGGTCGATGGTTCACCGCCACGAAGCGCACGTCGTAACCCTCGCGGATCATCAAGGTGATGATGAAGCGGTGGATGTGATCGAAATAGGGAAGGGCGAGGAACGCCTCGCGGCGAAACACCTTCAGGCCGCATCCGGTGTCGCTGGCCCCGTCGTTGAGAATCCGCGCACGGATCGCGTTGCCCAGCCGCGAAGCCATCCGGCGGCTGAACGTATCCTTGCGCTTGGCGCGTATGCCCGAAACCACGCCGACCTGGGCGGCGTCCGATGCGCGCAGCACGGCGAGCAGCTTGGGGATGTCCGCCGGATCGTTCTGTCCGTCGCCGTCCAGGGTCACGATGACGTCCGAGCGCGCCGCGCGCACGCCGGTGCGGATGCCGCGGCTCTGGCCGAGGTTGCGGCCGTGCTGGA
>CAZMHP010000059.1:0-14476 GCA_964566095.1 uncultured Rhizobium sp.
CCGCGCCCGGCCTGCGCCGCTTCGTCGAACAGGTGACGATGTTCCTGACGCTGGTGGGACTGACGGCGCTCGCCGTCGGCGGCGTCGGCGCGGGCCAGGCGGTAAGCGCGTTCCTTGATCGCAAGCGCGACGAGATCGCGATCTTCAAATCGCTCGGCGCCGACGGCGGCCTGATCTTCGCGATCTTTTTCGCGCAAGTGATGGCCGTGGCGGTCTTCGCCGTGGCGATCGGCTTGATCCTGGGCGCGACCCTGCCCTTCGGTGTCGGCGCCGCGTACGGCAAGGACTTGCCGGTGCCGGCGCATATCGCGCTGTACGGACGGCCGCTGCTGTTCGCCGCGGCGTTCGGCCTGCTCTCCGCGATCGCCTGCGCCGTGCCGCCGCTCGCCCGCGCGCGGCGGATCGCGCCGGCGAGTCTGTTCCGCGATCTGGTGGCGCCGGCCGATGCACGCGGCGCGCTGCCCTATCTGCTCGGCGCGGGCGTTGCCGGAGCGCTCGTGGTGGCGCTCGCGCTTGCCCTGGCACCCGCGCCGGAG
The DNA here is from genome assembly GCA_964566095.1 of uncultured Rhizobium sp. Taxonomy (GTDB): domain Bacteria; phylum Pseudomonadota; class Alphaproteobacteria; order Micropepsales; family Micropepsaceae; genus Rhizomicrobium. Next base: position 537 of record CAZMHP010000059.1, read on the forward strand.
TTTGCCGCCGAATTCCTGGCGGGCGTGGCGGGCGGACTGATCCTGTTGCGCGTCATCGCGGGCGCGTTCCGCTGGCTGCTGCGCCGCCTGCCCCGGCCGCGTTCGCCGACGCTGCGTCTCGCGCTCGCCAATCTGACGCGGCCCGGCGCCGCGACGACCGGCGTGGTGACGGCGCTTGGGCTGGGCCTGACACTGCTCGCGACCGTCAGCCTGCTCGACCGCACCATTGCCGCCCAGGTGGAGGACCGGCTGCCGGGCACCGCGCCCAGTTTCTTCTTCGTCGACATCCAGCCGGACGAGGCGGCGCGCTTCGACGCCGCGATACATCGCTTCAAATCCGAGCGCGACTACAAGCGCACCCCGATGATCCGCGGGCGGATCGTCTCGCTGAAGGGCGTCGCGTCGAAAGACGCCAAGGTGGCGCCCGACGCCAAATGGGCGCTCGCCGGCGACCGCGGCATCACCTATGCCGCCACGCCGCCGCAGGGCAGCGTGATCACCGAAGGGGCCTGGTGGCCGGCCGATTATGCCGGTCCGCCGCTGGTCTCCTTCGACGCCGAACTGGCCCAGGGCATGGGGCTCAAGCTCGGCGACACGCTGACGCTGAACGTGCTCGGCCGCGAGATCGCGGCGCGCATCGCCAATCTGCGCAAAGTCGATTTCACCACCGGCGGGCAGAACTTCATCATCGTGATGTCGCCCGAGCCCATCGCGCACGCGCCACATTCCTTCCTCGCCACCGTGCGAGTCGACGACCGCGACGAGGAGCCGCTCTATCGCGCCGTGACCGACGCCTTCCCCAACATCTCCGCCATCCGCGTCAAGGACGCCATCGCGCAGGTCGACGGGCTGCTCCAGGAACTCAGCGACGGCGTGCGCGCTGCGAGCCTTCTGACCATCCTGTCGGGCCTGCTGGTTCTGGCGGGCGCCGTCGCGGCGGGAAGCCGCGGCCGCCTCTACGACGCCACCGTGCTCAAAGTGCTGGGCGCGACGCGCGCCAGGATCGCGATGGTCTATGTCGTGGAATATGGCGCCACCGGCATTCTGACCGGCGTGCTCGCGCTTGGCGCCGGCACGCTGGCGGCAAGCCTGATCTGCGAGACGGTCTTGCAGGTCCCCCTGGCTTTCGACGCGGGCGCCGCCCTGCTCACCGTGCTCGGCGGCGGCGCGGCGACCCTGCTGCTAGGCCTGGCCGGTGCGTGGGGCGCACTGGCGGCCAAGCCGGCCGAGCGCTTGCGTGCGCCGTAAACCGTCATGATTCGGCAGCAAACCCAGGCTGTTGCACCCTTGTAACAGGTGGGGCGAAACACGATATACTGCGTGCGCCGGCCAAGCTGCCGGCAGAAAAGGATTTGAGAACCATGGCTGACTTCGACAACCGCGTGTTGCGTAGCCAGACGAGCACCGCCGGCCTGGTGGACGCGGGCCTGCGCAGCTACATGCTGCGCGTCTACAATTATATGCTTCTGGGCCTTGGGCTCACCGGCATCACCGCATTTGCCGGGTATGCCGCTGCCGTCACGACCGATCCGGCAGCCGCGGCCGCGCGCCTGCCAAATGGCGTCCTGCTGACGGGCTTCGGCGTTGCGCTGTTTAACGGACCGCTGATGTGGGTGCTGATCGCGGCATCGCTCGGGCTGGTACTGTTCCTCAGCTTCCGCATCCAGCGCATGAGCGTGATGACGGCACAGGTCAGTTTCCTTGCCTATGCCGCCGTGGTCGGGCTGACCTTCGCTTCGCTCTTCGTGGTCTACACCCAGGCCAGCATCGCGGAAGTGTTCTTCATCACCGCGGCGACGTTCGGCGCGATGAGCCTTTGGGGCTACACGACGCGGAGCGATCTGACCGGCTTCGGCTCGTTTCTCTTCATGGGCCTGATCGGAATCGTCATCGCCTCCCTCGTGAATATGTTCGTGCAGTCGTCGATGTTGATGTGGATCGTTTCGGTGATCGGCGTGCTGGTGTTCACCGGCCTCACCGCCTACGACACGCAATGGATCAAGAACGCCTATGCCGAGAGCGACGACAGCGCGACGGCGGGCAAGAAGGCGATCTTCGGCGCGCTCAAGCTTTACCTCGACTTCATCAACCTGTTCCTGATGATCCTGAGGCTGATGGGCAACCGCCGCTGAGGCCCGCCCGTTCGAACAAAAAGCCCCGGTGGAAACACCGGGGCTTTTTTGTTTTCAGAGACTGTCATCCCGGACGCGGAGCGCAGCGGAGCGATCCGGGACCCATAAAGCAGATGTCCCGATGGGTCCCGGCTCGGCGCGCTGCTGACGCAGCGCTTGGCCGGGATGACAGACAAGTTACGCGTCCGCCGCCAACGCCTTGATCAACTTCTTGTCGAAGACGCGCAGCACCTGGGTCAGGTCATGGCCGCGCTTGAGAATGTGCCCGCTGGCGGCGATCACCGCGTACATGCCTTGGGCGGCGCGCAGCTTCGGACGCTTCTCCACCCGGAACAGCGCCATCTCGCTGGTGCGCCGGAAGACGGAGAACACCGCGACGTCGTCGAGGAAGTCGATCGCGTAGTCGCGCCACTCGCCGGCCGCAACCATTCTGCCGTAGAGCGTGAGTATCCGGTTGAGTTCGCCGCGGTCGAAACGCACCTGCGTGCCGGCCGGCCTCTGTCCGCCTTGATAGTCCGTCCGCGCGGCCGGCGACGACGCACGGAGGAATGCTATGGGCTCTTCCGCCATTGCGCCAAGTGTGGGCCTGTCACCCGATTGTCGCAAGGGCGAATTTAGCGCTTGATCGCCAGCATCACCCCGTCGCCGACCGAGGTCAGCGCGATATCGACGCGCGGATCGGCATGAATCTTCTCGTTGAGCGCGCGCACCGCCACCGTGTTCTCGTCGTTGTGGCTTAGATCCGAGACCCGCCCGAAGAACAGCATGTTGTCGATCGCGATCAACCCGCCCTTTCGCACCAGCGTGAGCGCCCGCTCATAGTAGGCGTCATAGCCCGTCTTGTCGGCATCGATGAAGACGAAATCGAACGGCGCCTCGCCGCCGGCGATCATCTTGTCCATCGCATCGAGCGCGGGGCCGAGCCGCAGGTCGATCCGGTCGTCGACGCCGGCCTCACGCCAATAGCCGCGCGCCAGATCGGTGAACTCCTTGCTGATGTCGAGCGCCACGACCCGGCCGTCCTTGGGCAGCGCCAGCGCGACGGCGAGCGCGCTATAGCCCGTGAAGACGCCGACCTCGAGATAGCGCTTGGCGCCGATCAGCTTGGCCAGGACCTGCATGAAGGCGCTCTGCTCCGGCGATATCTGCATGATCGCGGCGGGATGGCGCTGCGTCTCCTCGCGGCAGCGCACCTGCGCCGGCGTCTCGCGCGCGCCCATCGCGCTCAGATAGGCGATCAGATCGTCGGTGGCCTTCACAAAGCTGCCCATGCGTGCGTCTCTCGCGTTCGGGGATCGTGCGCGAGTTGACGGGGTGGGCGGGCGCAAATCAAGTCCGCTGCCAGCGCACGATCGTTTCCGAGCCAGTCGACTTCGCGCCCTCTAGGCGTTGAGATCGCGGATGTTCGCGGCCATCTGGCCGAACAATCCGCCGACCGCGCCGGTCAGCGCGGTGATCGCCGTCCCGACCGGCAGGGCGAGAAGCGCCATGTCGCGCAGGATGTTGGCGGCGCATATGCCGATCAGGCCGGCCGTGCCGCCCGCGATCGCGCCGCCGAAGGCGCCTTTCGCGTAACCCTTGGCGAAATCGCGCGCGTAGAAAAGTCCCACCAGGCCCGCGATCATCAGGCCGGCGAATTCGAAGGCGTTCACTCTTATCCACGCCACATAGTGGCCGAGCACGACCATCGTCACTTCCAGCGCGATGCCGGTGATGGCCGCGCGCTGCAACAGCTTGCCGTCGAACACGCCGGCTCCCGATGAGGCTTCCGCCGCATCTAAGGAGCCAATCGTGGCGGTTCCGCGGCGCCGGCCTCAGGCGCTTGCGCCGCGGGTTCCGCCGATCAGGCGGCCGACGATGCCGCCGATCGCACCGGCGACCGCGGAGCTGATCGTGCCGAACGCCAGGATCATCGCCGCCGTGTCGCCCAGAAATACCGAGACCGCGATGCCGATCAGGGCGCACACCGCGCCCGCAACGGCTCCGCCGAGCGCGGCCGCGCCGAAGCCCGACGCGGCGCGGCCATAGAGCAGTCCGGCGAGCGCCGAGATGCCCATGCCGCCGAACATGAAGACATGGTCCCTGACATAGGGAACGAAGTGCCCCGCGATCACCATCGCAAGCTGCAGCACCGTGCCGATGACCGTCGCGGTCGTCAGCGATCTTGAATCAAGCATCTTGTTTTCCCCTTCCCAGGACGTTTCAGTTCTTGGCGCCGACCGACGCCGTCATCCGCGCTGCCATGGCCTTCCAGTCCGTCGGACCGGCCTCGAGATAGCGGGCGAGCGCGGTGAATTCCTCGCCATTGCCATCGCGAAAGTGCGCGTACATGTCGTCGAAATCGGCGCCCTCGCCATAGCCGACGCCGGATTCCGTCACCCTGGTGCGGCCGTCGCCCAGATCGTCGAGGAGGATGACGGTCCGGATCTTGCCGATCACCTCCGGCTTGAACGGCGCGCCCTTGGGCACATGCTCGTTGTGCAGCGTCAGCATGCGGTTCGGGACATAGGCGACGATGCGGTTCTTGATGTTGTCCGGATCTCCCAGCTTGGCGCTCAAGCGATAGGACGCCTCGATCATGCCGTCATTGGCGAGCGTGACGTGCGCGACCGGCGCCGCCCAGCCCATGAACCCGGCGTCGGTGGTGAGCGCCGCCCAGACCTTTTGCGGTGGCGCGTTGACGACGACTTCAAGCTGTTGCACGCGCGTTCCATCGGCGGCGCGATAGGACGTGTCCTTGACGGCCGGCGTGGCGGCCAGCGCGGCGGCCAGCGCGGGCGTGGCCAGCACGAACAGCGATAGGGCGAGATATCTCATCTATGTTTCTCCTCTTCTGCGGTTCTTTCCAGCCGCGTGACGTAGTCGCGCAGCATCGCCACCGAACGGTCAAAGGCCTGAAGGTTGCGATGGGTGCGCGACTGCATCACGCCGCCCTCCATCGTGGTCAGCGTAAAGATCGCCAGGCCGTGGCGGTCGAGGTCGCGCGGCAGCCGGTCGCCGGCTTCGCGGTAGCAGGTCTCGATCGCGCTCACCCAGCCGTCGAAATTCACCGCCAGCAGATCGCGCACTGGCGGATCGGGCTCGTGGATCTCCAGCGCCAGATTGCCGATCGGACAGCCGTAGAAGCAGTCGCTGTCGACCAGCGCCTGGCGATAGCGGGCCAGCAGCGCGAACACGCGCGCGATGGGATCGGCGACGCCGCGCCATGCCGGTTCGAGCAACATCGGCCCGATGCCGTCGCGATAGCGGCGCAGCACCTCGATCAGCAGGTCCTGCTTGGTGGGAAAGAAATGATAGAGGCTGCCGCTGTTGGCGCCCGCGCCGCGCAGGATGTCCGCCACGCTCGACGACTCGTAGCCCTTTTCGAAAAAGAGCCGCATCGCGGTCGTCACCAGCCGTTCTTTGGTGTCTTCAGCCATGGCCCATATTTGATTGATCGTTCAACTCAGTCAAGCCCCACGTTGCTGTTATCGAAGATTAAGCCCGCCCTCCTTGCAGGAAAGCCGCGATTTCTCTAAGCAAACCACGGCTTTCTGCACACCAGGCGACATGATCGAGATCGAGGGATTGACCCGGCGCTTCGGCCCCTACACCGCCGTCGCGAACCTGTCGCTCTCCGTCGCCAAGGGCGAGGTTCTGGGCTTTCTGGGCCCCAATGGCGCCGGCAAATCCACCACCATGAAGATGATCACCGGCTTTCTGGCGCCGAGCGCCGGCCGGGTGCGCATCTGCGGCCATGACGTCGAGACGGACGAGCGCGCCGCCCAGGCCTCCATCGGCTATCTGCCCGAGGGCGCCCCCGCCTATGGCGACATGACGGCGCGGCAGTTCCTCACCTTCATCGCCGAGGTGCGCGGCTTTCGCGCCGCGCGGGCGAAGGAGCGCGTCGATGCCGCCATCGCCAAGACCGAGCTCGAAGGCGTGCTCGACCAGCCGATCGAAACGCTGTCAAAGGGCTTCAAGCGCCGCGTCGGCCTGGCGCAAGCCATCCTGCACGATCCGCCTGTACTCATCATGGACGAGCCGACGGATGGCCTCGACCCCAACCAGAAGCATGCGGTGCGCACGCTGATCCGCGGCATGGCGGCGGAAAAGGCGATCATCATCTCCACCCATCTGCTCGAAGAGGTCGGTGCGATCTGCACCCGTGCCGTGATCATCGATCGCGGCCGCATCGTCGCCGATGGCACGCCGGCGCAGTTGCTGGCGCGCTCGCGCTATCACAACGCCGCGACGCTGGTGGTTCCCGCCGCGCTGCGCGAACAGGCGGTCGCCAAGCTCAAGAATTGTCCCACGGTCGCGGCCGTGGAGACGGCGGATCGCGCCGACGGCACGGTCGAGATCACCACCTTCCCCAGGAACGGCGCGCTCCCCATCGAGGACGTCAGCGCGCTGGCGGTGCGCGAACGTTGGGACGTGAAGGAGCTCTATGCCGAGCCCGGCCGTCTCGACGAGGTGTTCCGCGCCATCACCACGTCCGACGCCACCCGCTCCAGGACCGCCGCCGCATGAATCAGGTCTGGCCGATCTTCAAGCGCGAATTCGCCACCTACTTCGCGACGCCGCTCGCCTACGTCTTCATCGTGATCTTCCTGCTCGCGATGGGCACCTTCACCTTCTATGTCGGGCGCTTCTTCGACAACAACATCGCCGATCTGTCGGTGTTCTTCAGCTATCACCCCTGGCTCTATCTCTTCCTGGTGCCCGCCATCTCCATGCGGCTGTGGGCCGAGGAGCGGCGCAGCGGCACGATGGAGCTGCTGCTCACCCTGCCCGTGCCGCTCTGGGCGACGGTGGTGGGCAAGTTCCTCGCCGCCTGGGCGTTCGTCGCGGTGGCGCTGGCGCTGACCTTCCCGATCTGGCTGACGGTGAATTTCCTCGGCAGCCCCGACAACGGCGTCATCGTCGCCTCTTATGCCGGAAGCCTGCTGATGGCCGGCGCCTATCTCGCCATCGGCGCCTGCATCTCGGCCACGACGGCCAATCAGGTGATCGCCTTCGTCGTCACGGTGGTGGTGTGCTTTCTCTTCGCGGTCTCCGGCTCCTCGCTGGTGCTCGACTTCTTCCGCGCCTGGGCGCCGCTGGTGCTGGTCAACACGATTTCGTCCTTCAGCTTCCTCACCAATTTCGCCGCGATCACTCAGGGCGTGATCGACGCGCGCGACCTGATCTATTTCCTGACCCTGATCGCGCTGTTCCTGACGGCGAATGTCGTCGTCGTCGATCTGAAGAAGAGCGGCTGAACCGATGAAGCCGTTGTCCCGCCGCGTCTACGCCTTGAGCGCGCTCGCCCTCGCGATCGTCATTTTCGTCTGCGTCAACATCGCGGCCAACCTTTTCATCACCACCTCGCGAATCGATCTGACCGAGAACGGCCAGTTCACGCTCGCGGACGGCACGCGCAACATCGTCGCCAAGATCCCAGAGACCATCACGCTCAAATTCTATTTCTCGAAGGCGACGGCCGCGCAGTTCGCCAGCGTCCAGGCCTATGCGACGCGCGTCCACGACCTTCTGCAGGAATACGCCGCGCTCAGCCACGGCAAGATCGTCCTGCAGGAGATCGATCCCGAACCCTTCAGCGCGGCGGAAGACGAAGCGACCGCGAACGGCCTGACCGGCGCGCAGACCGACACCGGCGAAAGCGTCTATTTCGGCCTCGTCGCCACCAACAGCATCGACGGCAAGGAGACGATCCCCTACTTCAACGCCGACCGAGAACCCTATCTGGAGCTCGACATCTCGACCCTGCTCTACGATCTGTCGCAGCCGCACAAGAACGTGCTGGGCGTGCTCTCAAGCCTGCCGCTGGAAGGCGGCGGCCTGCAGGCGGAGCTGTCGGGCGCGTCGCAGCCCAATGTGATCTACGCCGCCCTATCGCAGACCTACGACACGCGCGCGCTCGATCCTTCCGCCAACATGATTCCGCCCGACGTTTCGGTGCTGATGGTCGTGCATCCCAACAATCTGAGCGCCGCGGCGCTCTATGCCATCGACCAGTTCGTGCTGCGCGGCGGCCGTGCGCTGATTTTCGTCGATCCGAGCTCGCAGATGGCGCAGGCGGGCGGCGGGATGGATCCGCGCGGCGGCGGGCAGCCGACCTCCGACCTGCCGCAGCTCTTCCGCGCCTGGGGCGTGGGCTATGCCCCCGACAAGGTGGTGGCCGACCGCACGCTGGCGCGCCAGGTGCAGATCTCCAACGATCCGGTCAGCCCGGTGATCGCCTATCCGGTGTGGCTGCACCTGACCAAGGATCAGTTCGATCCCAAGGACATCGTCACCGCCTCGATGCAGTCGATGAACCTTGCCACCGCCGGCGCGTTGTTTCCGCTCAAAGGCGCGACGACAAGCTTCACGGCGCTGATCCATTCCAGCGACGACGCGGCCCTGCTGGATGCGGAGTCGGTCAACTATGTGCGGCCGCAGGATCTGCTCGGCGCGGTCCATCCGACCGGCGAGAGCCTGACCATCGCCGCGCGCGTTTCCGGTCCCGCCAGGACCGCCTTCCCCGCGGGCCCGCCCGCACCGCTGACGACCGCCGGCCAGGCGCCGCCGCCGCTCCTGCCGCCCCAGATCAAGCAGTCGAACGGCCCGATCAACGTCATCGTGATGGCCGACACCGATCTCTTCCAGGATCGCTTCTGGGTGCATGTCGAAACCGCCTTCGGCAAGCAGGTCGCGGCCCCCATCGCCGACAACGGCGCCTTCGTGCTGAACGCGGTCGAGAATCTGATGGGATCGAGCGATCTGATCTCGCTGCGCACCCGCGCCAGCAACGACCGGCCCTTCACCGTGGTGCAGGACATGCAGGCCCGCGCACAAGCCGACCTGCAGCAGCGCGCCGAGGCGCTGCAGGCGAGCCTGACGCGCGACAAGCAGCGGCTGCACGATCTGGAGCAGACCGGCGGCGCGTCTGGGCAGCCTGGCCAGGCCGCGGGCCTGACCCCGGCGCAGCAGGGCGAGATCGATCACGTCAAGCGCGAGCTGATCGACACGCGCACCCAGCTGCGCGACGTGCAGCACAGGTTGCGCAAGGATGTCGATGCGCTGGGCGACGTGCTGGCCTTCGTGAACATCGCGCTCGTTCCCATCCTGGTCGCCGGCTTTGCGATCCTGCTCGCCGTGCTGCGCCGGCGCCGCCGCGCCCGCGCCCTTGCCGCATGAGGACCGCGATGTCGCTCGATACGCTTTTCGCCGATCCGCGCCGCCGCAATCTCGCGGTGCTGGCCGTTGTCGCGCTGGTCTGCCTGCTGCTGGCGATGGGCGCCGTCTGGCGCCAATCGGCCCTGAGCGCAGGCCCGCCGGCGCCGACCGAATTCCTGCCCGGATTGGCGGCCAAGGTCGGAAGCATCGCGCGCATCCACGTCGTCTCGAAGACGGGTGCCTTCGACGTCGTGTTCGATCCGGTGAAGGGCGGCTGGATCGTGCCGCAGCGCGACGACTATCCGGCGTCCTACGAACTGGTGCAGCGCACCCGCGTCGGCCTGGCGGCGCTGCAGACCATCGAGCCCAAGACCGCGCGCGCCGACTGGCTGCACTATGTGAACCTCGACACGCCGCCCGCGGGCGACGGCGTCCTCATCTCGGTCGCCGACGACAAGGGCCGCGAACTGGCCGCCGTCGTCGCGGGCAAGAGCGAGGACATCGGCGATCCGGCCGGCGCCGCCGGCCTTTTCGTGCGCCGAGTCGGCGAGAACCAGAGCTGGCTGGTGCGTTCGGTGCTCGATCCGCGCGCCGCGCTGTCCGATTGGCTCGAGAAGCATGTCGTCGAGATCGACCGCTCGCAGATCCAGGAAGTCGATGTCGATCCGGCCGGCGGCGCATCTTACACGCTGTCGCGCACCAAGCCGTCCGACCCAGACTTCGCGCTGGCGCCCCTGCCCGGCGGCAAGCCGCCGGCCGATCCGGCGATCGGCGACGGCGTCGCCGCCGCGCTGGCCGATTTCGGTTTCGACGACGTGACGCGGGCGCAGAACCTGGACTTCAACGACCCCGCGACCACCACGCGGCTGATCACCAGGACCTTCGACGGCCTGCGCGTGACGGCGCATGTGACGCAGCGCGGCACCGAATATTGGGCGACATTGTCGGCCGAGACCGCCGCGCCCAGCACGACCGACGCCGCGGCAAAAGCGGCCCAGATCAATGCGCGGGCGTCGGGATGGGCGTATAAGCTACCCGCTTACAAGGGCCAGCTTTTCATGACCACGCTCGACAGCTTGACCAAGCCGCCATCCGCGCCGGCGCCGGGCCAGCCGTGACGGCCGAAGCCGCCGTGCCGGCCGCGAGCGCGGACTCGGTGCCGCCGTTCCTGCGCGACTGCTGGTACATGGCGTGCCTCTCGTCGAAACTCGGCAAGGCGGGCCTGCGCCGCGAGTTGCTGCTGGGCGAGCCGGTGCTGATCGGCCGCGACCGCGACGGCAAGGCCTTCGCGTTGCGCGACATCTGCCCGCATCGCGGCGTACCGCTCTCGGCCGGCAAGGTTCTCTCCGACAACACGGTCGAATGCCCCTATCACGGCTGGCGCTTCAAGACCGACGGCGTGTGCGCGCTCATTCCCTCGCTCGTCGGCGGCGAGGCGATCGAAGCCGGCAACGTCAAGGTGCGCGCCTATCCGGTGCGCGAGCAGGATGGCCTCATCTGGGTCTATATGCCCGAGCCCGGCCACGAGAAGCAGCCGCCTATCGGCGAGCCGCCGCGCATACAGGTGCCGAACGCGAAGCCGCGCTGGCACGAGAGCCAGATTTTCCACTGCGCCATCGATCACGCCGTGATCGGCCTGATGGATCCGGCGCACGCGCCTTACGTCCATGGCCGCTGGTGGTGGCGCGTGTCGTTGCGCGAGAAGGCCAAGAACTACGCGCCGCTGGCCAACGGTTTCGTGATGACGCGGCACAAGCCGTCCAAGCCGATGTACGCCGTTCTCGGCGCCGACGTCTCGACCGAGATCACCTTCGAGCTGCCGTCGGTCCGCTTCGAGAACATCACCGGCACGCTGTTCGGCCGCAAGATCGCGGTGGTGGGCTTCACCGCCTGCACGCCGCGCGACGCCGACACGACCGAGGTGACGCAAGTCTTCTACTGGCCGGCCTGGCTCGGCTTCATCAAGCCGTTCTTCGTGGCGCTCGGCCCCACCTTCCTCGGCGACGACCGGCGCATGGTCGAGTTGCAGAAGGAAGGCCTGAAGTTCAATCCCTCGCTGATGCTGATCCAGGACTCGGACATGCCGGCCATGTGGTACCACCGGCTGAAGAAAGCCTGGGCCGACTCGGTTCGCACCGGCCAGCCCTTCGTCAATCCGGTCAAGCCGCGCACGCTGCGCTGGCGCAGCTGAGACGGCAATTTACAGCGCGGCGATGGAAGCCCAGCAGACGATCGCGCTGCACACCGAGCTCCAGCGCCCATATCCCTTGTAGATCTGCGCCGCGATCTTGGCCTGCTCGCTCTCCGTGCGGCCCTTGGCGTCGATCTGCGGGTCCGAGACGTTGCGGATCGCGAGCCAGTTCGGCGCTGCGTCGCCGAGTTGCTGCGCCACCAGACCCAGAATGGCGTCGCCCATCTCCGACACTCTGCCGAGCCCCTGCAGCTTGTAGCGGTTGTCCGACGTGTCGAAGCCGAAAAAGTCCGTCGTGACGACGGACGATGTGAGCTGCGTCGGCCCGACGCGCAGGATTTTCGGCGACCGCTTGTTGTCCTTGGGCAGTTGCGCCGCATTGGCGGCGAACAACTTCTTGGCGGCCGCGAAATATTTGGTGTTCGCCGCCTTGCTCGAATAGTGCGCTTTCGCGAACGGTTTGTTCTTGAAGGGCCTCAGGCAATCGAACCGGACGATCGGACTGCACACCACGTCGCCCACCTCGACCTCAGTACCGATGCCGCCGGCCGTGCCGGTGGTGATGACGAGCTTGGGCCGAACCTCCTGGATGATCTGCGTCCACACGTCGATGTTCGCCAGCTTCGGGCCGTCCTGCGACATGTGCGAGTCCGACTTGAAGATGACGACCGACTTTCCGCCGATGCTCGTCGTCCAATAGGTGCCCAGCCGCTTGGCTTCGGTCGCGGGACAGCCGCGCCGCATCTTCTTGGAGATGGTCGCGTAATTGTGCGTGTAGGGGATGTAGTCGTTGCGCGAATCCTTGCCCGGCGTGAGGACGCGGCTGAGCGCATGGCCCTCATCGACCGTCCAGGTCACGACCAGCACGTCGGCGCGCGGCAAGGGCCCCTTGCCGGTGCCCTTGGGTTTCTTCGCTGTCTTGGGCGCGAGCGCCTTGGGCCAGGGGATGTCCGTGAAGCGGGACAGGCCGGTGGCCGTGCTGAAGGCAAGGAAGGCGCGGCCCTCCGGACCTTCCGAATCGAAGTCGATGATGTCGCGCTGGAAATCCTCGGGCTTGGAGGCTTTTCCGCGCGCCGCGCCCGCGAACGCCATCGTATCCGCCGGCGGCGGCGCGGCAATGGGATCAAAACCGAGATTGCGTTCGACCCAGGCGCGGTTGGCCTTCATGATGTCCCCCTCAGTGAAACGAGATTCTATTGGGACATCCTATCAATATATCGGGCCGATTACTCTAGTATTTTGTGAATTCCGTACAAACCACGCCCGGAATTCAGTCATTTCTTCATCTGAACTTTGGTTGTCCTTTCGGAACGCGGCCACCCGTCATGTCGCAGCCTGGGCTGGGTACAATTCGCGGAATCGGGTTGCCCCGGGCGGCGCCCGCGGTTAAACGATCCCCTTAACCTGCAAGCTGACCGAGCAAAAGCGCGCTCCCGCGCCCGTCCGTTTGCGCGCCCGAGCCACCTGGGCCGATAGGCCCAGGGCAAACCGAGATAAAGTATGCCGAAGCGTGCCGACATCCACACGGTCCTGATCATCGGCGCGGGGCCCATCGTCATCGGCCAGGCCTGTGAATTCGACTATTCCGGCGTTCAGGCCTGCAAGGCGCTCCGCGCCGAGGGCTATCGCGTGGTGCTGGTCAATTCCAACCCGGCCACGATCATGACCGATCCCGGCATGGCCGACGCCACTTATATCGAACCGATCACCCCCGAAGTCGTCGAGCAGATCATCGCGCGCGAGAAGGCGAACGTGCCCGAGGGCCGGGTCTTCGCGCTGCTGCCGACCATGGGCGGGCAGACCGCGCTCAACACCGCGCTCAGCCTGCGCAAGCGCGGCACGCTGGAGCGCTACGGCGTCGAACTGATCGGCGCCTCGGCGGCGGCGATCGACAAGGCCGAGGATCGCGAACTGTTCCGCAAGGCGATGATCGGCATCGGCCTGGAAGTGCCCAAGGGCGTCACCCTCAAGGGCGAACTGCGCCACAAGAAGGACCAGAACGGCGACTTCCTTTACGACTCCAAGGGCGCGGCGATCATGGAGCTGGCGGCGGAATCCGCGGCGCGGGTCAAGGAGGCGCTGGCCCTGGTCGGCCTGCCCGCCGTGATCCGGCCCTCCTTCACGCTGGGCGGCACCGGCGGCGGCATCGCCTACAACAAGGACGAGTTCATCGACATCGTGCAGCGCGGCCTCGACGCCTCGCCGACCAACGAAGTGCTGATCGAGGAATCGGTGCTCGGCTGGAAGGAATTCGAGATGGAGGTGGTGCGCGACAGAGCCGACAACGCCATCATCATCTGCTCCATCGAGAACGTCGATCCGATGGGCGTGCACACCGGCGATTCCATCACCGTCGCCCCGGCCCTGACGCTGACCGACAAGGAATATCAGCGCATGCGCAACGCCTCGATCGCGGTGCTGCGCGAGATCGGGGTGGAGACCGGCGGCTCCAACGTGCAGTTCGCGGTCAATCC
>CAZMHP010000060.1:0-14430 GCA_964566095.1 uncultured Rhizobium sp.
TCCGGCCCCTAGCTCCCGAAGCTAGTGCTCTACCAGGCTGAGCTACTCTCCGATGCCGAAAAGACGCCGGGCAGCGCCTCCTGACGGTCGCCGTGGCCCAAGGAGGGCCCGGCGCGGGAGGCGACCTTATATAGAGGGCATTTCGGCCAGGCAACCGGCGTGGCGGAGCCCTGTATGGCGCCGTTTTGCGGTCCTCTCGGCCAAGCAGGCCACGCCGCGGGGAACTGGAATTTTTCGGCGCGCGGCGAACGCCCGGAGATTTTAGGTGGCTGGGGCGGAAGGGATCGAACCTTCGAATGCCGGAATCAAAATCCGGTGCCTTACCGCTTGGCGACGCCCCAACGAAGGCGGCGGACCATAGGGAATGTCCCCTGGGCTTTCAACGCCGCCGACTAACGCGCCGTCACCCGCCACACCGTGTTGCCGACGTCGTCGGCGACGAGCAGCGCGCCGGATTTGTCGATGGTGACGCCGACGGGCCGGCCCAGCGCGTCGCCCTTGTCCGACAGAAAGCCGGTCAGCACCTCGCGCGGCGCGCCGTCCGGCTGGGCGCCTGCGAACGGCACGAAGATCACGCGATAGCCGGCGCGCGGATTTCTGTTCCACGAGCCGTGCTGGCCGACGAAGACGCCATGCGCATAGGCGGGGCCAAGCACGGCAGCGTCCGAGAACGTCAAGCCGAGCGAGGCGGTGTGGGCGCCCAGCGCATAGTCCGGCGCGATGGCCTTGGCCACCAGGTCGGGCCGCTGCGGCTGCATGCGCGTGTCGACATGTTGGCCGTAATAGCTGTAGGGCCAGCCATAGAAGCCGCCATCCTTCACCGAGGTCATGTAATCGGGCACCAGATCGCTGCCGATCTCGTCGCGCTCGTTCACCGCGACCCACAGCGTGTTCGTGCCCGGCAGGAACGCCATGCCGTTGGGATTGCGCAGGCCATAGGCGAAGACACGCGGCTTTTTCGTCTTGATGTCGATCTCCCAGATCGCGGCGCGGCCGACCTCGGCGCCGATGCCGTTCTCGCCGACATTGCTGTTCGATCCGACGGAGACATAGAGCTTGGCGCCATCGGGGCTGGCGACGACGTTCTTGGTCCAATGATGATTGATCGGACCCGCCGGCAGATCGACGATCTTCTCGCCCTTGGCGGTGATGGATGTCTGGCCCGCGGCATAGGCGAAGCGCTGCACCGCGTCGGTGTCGGCGACGTATAAATCGTTGCCCACCAGCGCCATGCCGAAGGGCGAGTGGAGGCCGGAGAGGAACACGTAGCGCTGGTCGGCGATGCCGTCGCCGTTCGTGTCGCGCAGCAGAAGGATGCGGTCGGGACTGGGCGTGTCGGCGCCCGCGCCGCTCATGATGATGCCGGCGACGAAGCCGCGGAAGCCCGCCTTGTCGCCGGGCTGTGGCGGCGCGTTGGTCTCGGCCACCAGGACATCGCCATTGGGCAGCACATAGAGCCAGCGCGGATGGGTGAGCTTGTCGGCGAAGGCGGCCACTTTCAGCCCGGCCGCCGCTGCCGGCTTGGCGCCCGCCGGCCAACCGACGCCCTTGGCCTGGTTGATCGTGGGGATGAGCGTCGCGTTGGGCGCGGGCAGGATGGGCTTGGGGCCATAACCGGCCAGCGCCGGCAGTTTGGCGCGCTCGCCGCCCGTCCAGAACAGGATTGCGCCCGCCGCGACCGCGACGATGAGCACCAGGACCAGCCATTTCACGATGCGCATGCGATCACCTCTTTTGTTCGGGCTCGGCGCGATGACTTACAGCGCCCGCGCGACGACTTCGTTCCCGCTCAACCCGCCCGCCTGGCCGCGGCGTCGATCGCATCGGCGATGACGGGATAGAGCGGCGCGGGCAGATCGTGGCCCATGCCGGCGATCTCGCGCAACTCCGCACCGGGGATGACGGCGGCGGTGTCGCGCCCGGCCTCCACTGAAACCAGCGGATCGTCGATCCCATGCACCACGACGGTGGGCGCCTTGATCGTCTTCAAGGCCTCGCGGCGGTCGCCGCTGGCGATCACGGCGGCCATCTGCCGGCCAACGCCGGTGATGTGGCTCGAGCGGTTGAGATCGGCGATGGCCTGGCGCTTCAGCATGCCGTCATCGGTGGGATAAGCGGGGCTGCCGATGGCCTTCTGTGATCGCACCGCCTGGTCGACCATGGCCTTGAAGTCCGCCGGATCGGGCCGCGCCAATAGAACGCCCAACACTTCGGGCTTGGCCTGCGGCAGGGCGGGATTGCCGGTCGAGGACATGATCGAGACCAGCGACATCGCCTTGCCGGGATGGCGCACGGCGAGCGTCTGCCCGATCATGCCGCCCATCGAGGCGCCGACGACATGCGCCTTGGCGATCTTCAACGCGTCCAGCAGGCCGGCGGCGTCGTCCGCCATGTCGTCGAGCGTATAGGCGGCGTTGGGCCGCTTGCCCGCCATCTGGGCGGCGATCAACGCCGGAATATCGGCCGGGCCGGCCTCGTCGAACTTCTGCGAAAGTCCGATGTCGCGATTGTCGAAGGTGACGACACGATAACCTTTGGCGACGAGGAGCTGGATGAAGGGCAGCGGCCAGCGCGTCATCTGCGCGCCCAGGCCCATGATCAGGAGCACCGCCGGCGCGCTGTCGGGACCATAGGAGACATATTCGAGTTGGATGCCATTGGCGGCGATCTGCGGCACGGACGTTCCCCGAAAGACGATCTGCGGCAATTCGATCCCGCGCGGTCCCTTCCGTCAAGCGGCGGCGCGCCCAAGACTGCGGGCGGAAACATCGACGGATAGGAGAGTGGCCATGCGCGAATTTCTGGTGATCTTCGGTTCGGTGTTCCTGGCCGAACTGGGCGACAAGACCCAGCTGGCGACGCTGCTGTTCGCGTCCGAAGAGAAGCGGTCGAGTTGGCTGGTCTTCGCGGCGGCAGCCGGCGCCTTGGTTCTGTCGAGCGCGATCGCGGTCGCGCTGGGCGCGATGGCGGAGCGCACGCTGACCGCCGTTCCGCTGAAGCTGATCGCCGGCCTCGGCTTCATCGCCATCGGCATATGGACGGTCGCGTCGCATTTTCGCGGGGCGTGAGGATTATCCCGCGCGCCCAGTTTGATTCACGCGGAGGCGCGGAGACGCGGAGGGTTCAAGACGATTGACGATGCGCTGAATGCCTTCCTTCAATGTAGGCGCGCCGAAATTCAACAATAGGCCGACCGGCAAATTCAGAAGACGCAGATAGGTCAGAAGCTGTTTCGCGTGAACGGGCGATGGGCGTTCCGTCGATTTGATTTCAACGACGACGCGGTCTTCGACCAGGATATCGACGCGAAACGCATCTTCGAATCTAAGGCCATCGTAGTCAAAAGACGCCGGACACTGGCGTTGCACGCGAAGCCCCTGGCGCGCGAGATCGCGCGCCAAAACAACTTCATAGACCGACTCCAGAAGTCCAGGACCAAGAGCGCAATGAAGCCGATAAGCCGAGTCGACGATTGCACCTGTTACATCGTCCAACGATCGTGCCACCTCCGCGTTCTCCGCGGCTCCGCGTGACAAATCCATCGAAGGCCCCTCCCCAGTTGGAGACAGGATCGCCCGCACATGTCGCGAAATTTCGCGGCGGACGTCGCAAGCTGTCGCGAACGAAACGGAAACGCCTATTTGTAGATCAGGCTGATCGTCTCGGCGATGCAGGCGGGACGCTGCTGGCCGTCGATCTCGATCGTCACTTCGTTCCGAAGCTGCATGCCGCCGGCCTTGGGCTCGGCGCTCACCAGCTTCTGCCGCGCGCGGACCTTCGACCCCACCGGAACCATGTTGGTGAAGCGCACCTTGTCCGAGCCGTAGTTGATGCCGCGCGTGACGCCGTCGACGCGCAGCATGCCGCCCGTGAGCCAGGGGATCAGCGACAGCGTCAGATAGCCGTGCGCGACGGTCTTGCCGCCGGGCATCTCCTTGGCGGCGCGCGCGACATCGACGTGGATCCATTGATGGTCGCCGGTCGCGTCGGCGAAGGCGTTGATGCGGTCCTGGGTGATCTCCACCCAATCGGACACGCCGATCTCCTGGCCGGCGAGCGCGGCGACGGTCTCGAAAGTTGCGGTCTTCATTGGCGATACTCCGGTTGTTTATTTCGTCGGCGGGTTTCGCGCCGTCCTCAGACGATGCGCGACTTGCGTTTGCCCCAGTAGCGATCCCGGATCAGCCGCTTGTAGAGCTTGCCGGTGGGATGACGCGGCAATTCGGGATCGAAATCGACCGTGCGGGGACACTTGATCGGCGAAAGATGCGCGCGGCAATAGCCGATCAACTCTTCCGCCAGCTCGGGGCCGGCATCGGCCCAGTTCAGCGGCTGCACGATAGCCTTCACCTCCTCGCCGAAATCCTCGTTGGGCACGCCGATCACCGCGACGTCGGCGACCTTGGGATGGCCGATCAGAAGATTCTCCGCCTCCTGCGGGTAGATGTTGACCCCACCGGAGATGATCATGAACGCCTTGCGGTCGGTGAGGAAGAGATAGCCGTCCTCGTCGAGCTTGCCGACATCGCCCAGCGTGGACCATTCGGGATGCAGCGGATGGCGCGACTCGGCGGTCTTCTTCGGATCGTTGTGATAGGTGAACTGCGCGGCGGAGGCGAAATAGATCGTGCCCTCCGCGCCCGGCGGCAGCTCGTTGCCTTCGTCGTCGCAGATATGGACCGGCGAGACCAGCGGCTTGCCGACGGTGCCCGGCTTCTTCAGCCAGTCGTGCGAATTGACATAGCACATGCCGTTGCCCTCGGTGCCGGCATAGTATTCGTGCAGCACCGGTCCCCACCACTCGATCATCTTGCGCTTGACGTCGATCGGAATGGGCGCCGCGGCATGGATCGCCGACTTCATAGAGGAGACGTCGTATTTGAGGCGCTGCGCCTCCGGCATCTTCAGCATGCGGACGAACATGGTCGGCACCCATTGGCTGGCCGACGCCTTGTACGTCTCGATCGCCGCGAGCGCGGCCTCGGCGTCGAAATGCTCCATCACCACGACGGTGGCGCCCAGCCGCTGCGCCGACATCGAATAGTGCAAGGGCGCGGCGTGGTAGAGCGGCGCGGGCGAGAGATAGATCGAATCCTCGGTGATGCCGTAGAGCATGCCGATGAGGCCGGTGAGCGGCGCGGGCGTGTCGATCGGCTGCCCCGACAGCGGTTGGCGCACGCCCTTGGGCCGGCCCGTGGTGCCGGAGGAATAGAGCATCGCGGCACCGGCGGTCTCGTCGGCGATGCGCTGCGCCGGCATTGCGGCCGCCGCGTCCTCGTAGGACGCGAAACCGGGAATGGCGCCGCCGACCATCAGCAGCGTCACGCCGGGGATCAGCGGCGCCACCTCGGCCGCGACCTTGGCGAGGCCCTGGCTGGCGATGAAGACCTTGGCGCCGGAGTCCTTGACGATGTACTCGACCTCGCCGGCGGTCAGCCGCGAGGAGACCGCCGTGAAGTAGAGGCCGGCGCGCTGCGCCGCCCAGCAGATGTCGTGATAGCGCGCATTGTTCTCCATGAAGATGGTGATGCCGTCGCCGGGCTTCAGGCCCAGCGCGCGGAAGAGCTGGGCGCCCTGGTTGGAGCGATCGTCCATTTCGCGAAAACTTACCGTCTCGCCCGACGCCGCCATCACGACGGCCGGCTTGTCGGGAGTCTTCTGCGCGAAGATGGATGGATGCATGGCGTTTCCCGGATCGTGTTTTGATTATTGCTGGCGAAATTTGTAGGGCGCCGGGACCACCGCCGTAAAGCAGGCCGGAGCGATCGTCAGGTTGACAGTTTCGAGGACGCCCGCCACATCCGACGCATGACCGTGCGCAAGAATCTGAGTTTCCCCGACGGCGAGGTTTCGTATCTGGAGTGGGCGGCGCCGGCGCCGCGGCTGCATTTCAGTCACGCCAACGGATTCAATGCGGAGTCCTATCGCGCCTTGTTGACGCCGCTGCAAGGCCGGTTTTGCGTCACCGCCGCCGATCTTCGCGGCCACGGCTTGACGACGCTGACGGCCGAACCCGGCATGCAGACCCGCTGGACGATCTTCGGCGCGGACCTCGCCGCGGTCGTGCAGCGGCTGGACGGCGCGCCGGTCATCCTGGCCGGGCATTCGATGGGCGCGATCGCGAGCATGATGGTGGCGGCGCAATATCCCGAACGCGTGCGCGGCCTGGTGCTGGTCGAGCCGGTGCTGGTGCCGCGCTTCGCCTGGCAGTTGCGCGCGGCGATGCGCCTTTTGGGCCGGCGGCCGCCCGCCAACATGGACCTCGCCACGCTGGCGGCCAAACGGCGCGCGCTGTTCCCGTCCTTCGAGATGGCGCTCGCGGCCTATCGCGGGCGCGGCATATTCAAGACCTGGCCGGAGGCGGTGATCGCGGACTATCTGCGCGGCGGCTTGCGTCCCACCGGCAACGGCACGGAGATGCAGCTTGCCTGCGCGCCGGCCTGGGAGGCCGCGAATTTCGAAAACGCGCCGGCCGGCATCGCGCGGCTCGCGCGGCAGGTGCGCTGCCCCCTCACCCTCCTTCACGCCCCTATGGGGACGGCGCGGTCGCGCGAGGTTGCGATCGTCGCGCGTCTCAAGCGCGACGCGCGGATCATCGAAGTGCCCGGCACGACGCACTTCCTGCCGATGGAGCGGCCGGACGTGGTGCAGGACGAAATCGAGCGGATGGGCCGCGTGACGGCTTGAATGCGATCAGCCTGGCGGCGGCGTCGCGAAATGCGCTTCGAGCCGGGCCGCGAGTTCGGACGGATCGAAGCCGAGCGCGCCCAGCCGACCGGAGCGGGCGAACACGGCCAGCCCCGCGATCGCGGCCGCGAGCAGAAGAACGTCGCATTGGCCTTCGCGCGTGGCGGCACGATTGCCCGACGCTTCGGAGAGGACCTTCAGCACGGCGATCATGCGGCCGTTGAACAGCCGCTCCGCCTCGCCGGGACCGGCCTGTGCCGGCATGGCGCCGAGCGCCGCGGCGAGCGTTTCGGTCTCGCGCAGCACCGAGAGCCCGGCCGCCGCCGCCGAGGCCAGACGCCCCCCGCCATCGGCACGCACCGACGCCTCGCGCATGGCGCGCGCCAGGGCGGAGAGATCCTCCGCCGCCAGCGCCAGCAGCAGATCGTCCTTGCCGGTGAAATAGCCGTAGAGCGCCGCCGGCGCGAAACCCGCCTCGGCGGCAACGCCGCGCAGCGACAGATCGCGCGCCCCGTCGCGCGCCGCGACCCGGCGCGCCGCTTCCAGGATCGCGCCACGCGTCGCGGCATGCGCCTGGGCGCGGCGAAGCGTGCGTTGTTCGGCAAGAGCCGCCCGTGTCATGCGGGCACGATACGTGATTCGCGGCCGCCTGGCGCGCGGCCCACAAAACGGCAAAAGGGCCGCGCGGAACGCGGCCCCCTCGATCCGCCGGACGAAAAGACGGCTAGCCCGGATTCTTCGCCTTGTAGGCGATGACGGCGGCATTGTATTCGCCGCCGACCTTTTCCTTGAGATTCTGGTTCGCCACGACCTTGGCGCTGACGCCGGCTTCGATCGACGCATCGAAGTCCTTCTTGGCCTTCACCGCGGCGGCCTTCTCCTCGGTCAGTTCGCGCAGCAGGCAGACCTGATAGTCGTCGGACTGCTTCAGGAAGGTCACGACATCGGCATGGGCGGCCGTCATCTGCGCCTTCGTCGCCGCGCCGCCGTCGATCGCGGCGGGCGCGATCGGTTCCATGCAGGCGCTGTCGGCGAGGGCGGGAACGATCGAGGCCGTCATCAATGCCACGGCCAGCCCCAACGTTTTCCACATCATCGAATTCCTACTCCCCTTTGGTTTTGCGACCCCTCGCAAAGCGGTGGGATAAGAGCACATCCGATGGGGCGGAAGAAAGGCAGTTCTATTCGGTGAGCCCGCCATAGGGCGGCAAAGGGTCGTATTCCATCTGGCGCTGCACGGCGCGGGCGAAAGCGACATCCTGCCACTGGCCGACCAGCCACAGCGCCATGTCGATGCCGGCCGACACGCCGGCCGCGGTGACGACGTTACCGTCGCGCACGTAACGATAATTTTCGAGGACTTGTGCGGCTTCGGCCCTGGCGCGCAGCGTGGGCACGAACGCCCAATGGGTGGTGACGCGCTTGCCGCGGGCGGGACCCGCGGCGGTCAGCAACATGGCGCCGGTGCAGACACTGGTCACCCAGCGCGCCGCGCGCGCCGTGGCCGCGATCCATTCGAGCAGCGCCTTGTTCTCCACCTCGCGCCGCGTGCCTTGGCCGCCGGGCACCAGCAGGACGTCGAGCGCGCCGCACGTGGCGGTCGTGGCGTCGGGCAGCACGCGCATGCCCTTGGCACAGCGCACCGGCCGATCGGCCTCGGCGACCAAGAGGATTTCGAAGGCGTCGGGCTTGATCGCGCGGGCCATGGTGAAGACCTCGAACGGCCCGACGAAGTCGAGTTCCTCGGCGTCGTCGAAGATCAAAATGCCGATGCGAAGCGTCATGAGGTTCCTCCCTGGAGCTGGAAGCGGGCGCGGAAGGCGCCGGGGCTGGTCTTGAGCTGACGCTGGAAGGCGCGGCGCATGCGCTCCTCCGAGCCGAAGCCGGCGCGCGCCGCGACGCCGGCGACCGGCAGATCGGACGCGGTCAGCAGGCGCCGCGCCGTATCGAGGCGGGCGCGCTCCAGATAGCGCGCCGGGGTTTCGCCGGTCTCGCGCCGGAAGGCGCGCGCGAAATTGCGCTCGGACATGTTGGCGCGCGCCGCCAGGCAGGCGACGTCGAGATCCTCGCCGACATGTTCCGGAATCCAGCGCAGCAGGCTCGACAGCCGACCTTTCGGATAGGCCTCGGGCGCGAGATGGGCGCTGAACTGCGACTGGCCGCCGGGGCGCATCAGGAAAAGGACGTGGCGGCGCGCCACCGCGAGCGCGATGTCGTCGCCCCAATCCTCGCGCACCAGGGCGAGCGCCAGGTCCATGCCGGCGGTGACGCCGGCCGAACTCCAGATCTTGCCGTCGCGCACGAACAGCGCGTCGGGCTCGACATCGATATCGGGGTAGCGCTTGGCCAGCAGTTCGACCGAGCGCCAATGCGTGGCGGCGCGCTTGCCGTTCAGCAGCCCCGCTTCGGCAAGGAAGAACGCGCCCGAACAGATCGAGGCGATGCGCCCGGCGCGGCGCGCGCCGGCGCGCACGGCCGCCATCATCGCCGGATCGCGCAGCGCCTGGACCGCATTGCCGCCGGAGATCATCAGCGTGTCGAGCCGCCTGGGGAGCGCCGCATAGGGGCCGTCGGCGTCGAGGCGCAGGCCGCCCGAGGTGAGGAGCGGGCCCTTCTTCTCGGCCAGGATGGTCAGCGTGTAGGCCGGCGCGGCCCGCTCATCATTGACCCCGGCCAGAATCTGCAGCGGGCCGACGATGTCGAGGATCTGCGCGCCCTCGAACGCGAGCATGACGACATGATGCGGTCGGGTCCGAGCCATGCCGCAAGACTAACCCGCGGCCCGGTTGGCAGGAATGACAATCAGGCCACTTTTTCCGCCAAGGCGCTCCGGTGCGCCCGGAATGCGTCGGCGAAGCGCAGCAGCAGCGCGGCCGTCAGCAGCAGGAGCGAGAAACCGTGCCAGTCGTCGGGACGGTGCGGGCCGACGGTCCGCTCGATCCCCGTCAGGAGGAAGGCGAGCCAGAAATAGGAGGCGGCGACGCGCTGCATGGCGCGCCAGGCGGGGCCGCCGAAATGGCGGCGGGTCGCGGGATGGGTGACGAACAGCAGCACGGCGAGAATGGCGGCGCTCAGAACGCAATAAGCAATAGTCGGCGCCGCAAGCCGCGCGCCGCCGAGCTGCGCCGGCGCCGCGATGCAGATGAGCGACATGGCCGCCGCCGCTACGAAGCCGAGCACGAGGCCCCAGCGGTCCTGCGCGGCCGCAGCCGTGAACCGGTTGGGAACGAGGCGACTGAGCGGCTCGACCACCATCATCGCGACGAAGAGCAGCAGGGACAGTCGCGACACCATGTCGGCGGCGAGGTTCCAGCCATTGCCATCGACCGCCACGCTCAGCGAGGCAACCACGAGCAACGCGGAGAGCAGGATCGACAGGAGGATGATTGAACCCGCATGCGTACCCTCTTGCGGCAGCCGCGGCGAAACACTGGCGACGTTATCGATGGCGACCATTTGGGAGCTGTCCCGTTGCGAGCACAGTCCGACAACGTCGCAGCGGACGATTGGTGCCTAGGAGAGCCGGCTCAAAGCCACCGCGA
Organism: uncultured Rhizobium sp.; assembly: GCA_964566095.1. Lineage (GTDB taxonomy): Bacteria > Pseudomonadota > Alphaproteobacteria > Micropepsales > Micropepsaceae > Rhizomicrobium. The sequence continues at coordinate 10,230 of CAZMHP010000060.1, forward strand.
GCCCTTCCACGGGCACATTTGCCTCCGAGCGTGGCGAGCAGGCCACGATCCCGGCGATGTCCAGGCGATGCGCCGCCGCCAGCCGGCGCAGATATGGTTCCGAATGGCGCCAGCGGCGCTTGGGCCCCAGTTCGAAATCGGACGCTTCGCTGCGTTCCACCGTGAAGAGAACATGCCCGCCGGGCGTCAGCCGCTGCGCCGCGCCGGCGAAGGTTGCACCCAGATCGCCGAGATAGACCAGCGTGTCGGCGGCGAGGATGAGATCGTAGCGCGCGCCGCTTTGGGACAGCGCCGTTTCGATGTCCGCCACGACAAGCGTGCGATAGAGCCCGCGCGCCCGCGCCTTGGCGATCATCGCCGGGCTGAGATCGATGCCGTCGATCGCGGCGGCCAGGTCCGCGAAAGCCTCGGCGGCCAGGCCCGTTCCGCAGCCCAGATCGAGGATGGCGAGATCGCGCGCGCCGGGCAGTACGAGGTTCGCGAGCGCGCGCAGGATTTCCGGCGCCTGGTAGCCGAGCTGGCCGCGCATGCGCGCGTCGTAGTCGGCGGAAAACTGGTCGAAGAGATGGCGGACATAGCCGGCATCGGAGCGCGGCCGGTCCCGGATCGCCCGCGCGCGGGCGATGTGGTCGGCAAGTGCGGGCACGGTTGCTTCGTCGAGCGCCGCGAACTGCTCGAGCGCCTTGTCCGCTTCGCCGGCGTCGAGCCAGGCTAGGCCGAGATGAAGCCGTGCCGCGTGCGAATCCGGCTCGAGCCGCAGGGCGCGATGGAATTCGGAGATCGCCGCCGGCAAATGCCCCGCCGCCATCAGGGCCTCGCCGAGCGCCACAACGGCCTGCGCCACATTGGCGTTGAGCGACGCCGCCTCGCGCGCCGCCGCCAGCGCCGCGTCGTTGTCCTTCGCGGCGAGCAGCGCGCGGACCAGCGCGAGCCGCGCCAGCAGGCCGCCGCGGCCGGCGGCGATCCGCGCGGCGAGCAGGCGCGCGGCGTCGCCGGGCCGCCCGGCCTCGATCAGGATTTGCGCTTGTACAAGCGGATCGTCAATTTCCATTTCCGTCATGGCCGACATCATCCGAGCCGACCATCCATCTCTCGCGCGCACCGACGTGCGCGCGATGGGTGGCCGGGTCAAGCCCGGCCATGACGAATTTTAAGCAGCAAGCGTGCACTTGCCGTTGTTGAGCACGACCGCCTCGCGCTCCTTCAGCCTGGAGCGGAACGACACCGTGGCGCCATCGACCCACATCTCCGTCACGATGGTCTCGCCCGGAAAGACGGGGGCGGAGAACCGGGCATCGAAGCCCACGATCTTCTTCGCGTCGTATTTCGCGAGCGTGGAGACCACCGCGCGGCACGCCGTGCCATAGGTGCACAGCCCATGCAGGATCGGGCGCGGGAAGCCGGCCATCTTGGCGAAGGGCGGATAGCGGTGCAGCGGATTGCGATCGCCGGAGAGCGCGTAGAGGAACGCCTGATCGGGCCGCGTGTCGCATTCGTGGACGAGATCGGGCGCGCGGGTGGGCAGCACATGCGGCTCGGGCGCGCCCTCCTTCGGTCCGCCGAAGCCGCCATCGCCGCGCGCGAAGATGGTGGAGACCAGCGTCGCGAGCTTGTCGCCGCTCGCCTTGTCCGCGATCGTGCGCTCGACCAGGATGATGGCGCCCTTGTCCTTGCCTTTGTCGTAGACGCCCAGCACGCGCTCCGAATTCACGACCGTCGCGGAGGGCGGCAGCGGCTTGTGGATGGCGAGACGCTGTTCGCCGTGCACCACCATCATGAAGTTGATGCCGCCGAAGATCTGCCCGCCGGCGTCGACGCCGCCGGGCCGGGCGGTCCCGCGCGGAATGACGGTGGCGAAGGTCGGCACGACCTGAAGATCGTTCTCGTAGGAGAACGGCAGTTCAGCCTCGTTCATCGGATCGCGCTGAAAACCGATGCCCAGCGCGTAGAGCATCACCTCGCGGTCGCCATAGCTGGCCTCCAGGCCGCTCGATTTGGCCTGCATCATCTTGTCGTAATCGATGGGCATGGAGTGTCCTTCGCGTTCCTGTCCGCCGCGACATTAGGGAGCGGCGGCCTTTGCGCCAAGGGCGAGCCTATGATTTGCTTCGTACCGTTCGCGTTTCCGCAAGGCCCGCCATGACCGACACCGCCACACCGGGACCTCTTGCTCCGCCGCCGCGACGCTCCGGTCCCGGCTGCCTGTGGGGCTGCCTGTTCGCGGGCCTCATCGCCATCACGGCGTTGATCGGCGCGTTCAGCTATCTGGGCTGGTACTTCACCTCCGGCTTCAAGAACGATCCGACGCTGGCATTCGTGATGACGACCGTGAAGGGCGACGGCGAGGCCCGGGCGATCCTGGGCAGCGATGTCGAAGTCGAGGGCATGGCCAGCACCGCGTTCTCCAACGACCTGACGGCGGGCAAGACCGCAAGCTATGTGCTGCAGCTTCGGGGCAGCAAGGGCGCCGGCACGCTGAACGCGACGGTGACGATCCGGCACGATGCGCGGCGCATCACCGCGCTGGTGCTGACGACCGCGGACGGGCGCAGCATCGATCTTCTGCGCACCGGGCGCACGCCGCCCAATTCCATCTGATGACGAGCGATACCATCCTGATCCGCCGCGCGACGATGGACGACGCGGCCGCCATGGCGGAATACATGAATGCGCTGGGCGAGGAGAAGCTCGACACCATCAATCCGCGCCAGCCCATTACGGTCGAGCAGGAGCGCGCTTTTCTGCAGATCGCGTTCGACAATCCGCGCGCCTTCTATCTCATCGCGCTCGACGGACCGCGCGTCGTCGGCATGCTCGACGTGCACGCCGGCAAGAAGCCGCACGACAATCACCAGGGCGGGCTGGGCATCTCCATCGCGAAGGATTGGCGCGGCAGGCGCGTCGGCCGGCGCTTGATGCAGAGGGCGATCGAAGAGACCAAGCAGTGGCCCGGCTTCTGCCGCATCGAGCTCGACGTCGTGTCGTGGAACGCCGGCGCCATCGCGCTCTATGAAAGCCTCGGCTTCGTGCGCGAGGCGGTGAAGCGCAAGGCGGTGAATTTTCGCGGGCTCCCGGAAGACGAATACCAGATGGCGCTGGTGTGGTGAGCGGTGTAGCCTTTGCGCAGCGCACTGCCGCAGAGGAAACTACGATGACCTATCGCTGCTTCAACGTCGAGATCGCCAACCACATCGCGCATATCCAGCTCAAGCGCGGCGCCGAACTCAACACCATGGTGCCGGAGTTCTGGACCGAGCTGCCCGGAATCGTGAAGGACATCGACGATCACGCCAAGGCGCGGGTGATCGTGATCTCGTCCACCGGCAAGCATTTCTCCGGCGGCATGGATTTGTCGGTGTTCACCGGCGGCGGCTCGGCCGGCACGTCGGCGGCGCGCTCGGAGCGCGAGAAGGGCCGCGTGCGCGCGAACCTGCGGCTTTCAGTGCTCGACATCCAGGAGAGCTTCAACTGTCTTGAGAAAGCGCGCGTGCCGGTCTTGATCGCGATCCAGGGCGGCTGCGTCGGCGGCGCGGTCGACATGGCGAGCGCCTGCGACTGCCGCTATGCGACGACCGACGCGTTCTTCGTCATCCAGGAGATCAATATCGGCATGACCGCAGATGTCGGCACGTTCCCCCGGCTGTGCAAGCTGATGCCCGAGGGCATGGTGCGCGAGCTCGCTTACGCCGGCCGGCGCCTGCCGGCGAAGAAGGCGGCCGAGCTCGGCCTCGTCAACGAGGTGTTCGCGACGCAGGAGGCGATGCTCGACCATGTGATGGGCATCGCCAAGGACATCGCGGAGAAATCGCCGCTCGCGGTCTACGGCTCCAAGGTGATGATCAACTACGCGCGCGATCACACGACCGCCGACGGTCTCGACTACATCGCGACCTGGCAGGCCGGCATGTACCACCCCGAAGCCGACATGATGGAAGCGTTCCAGGCCAAGGCCGAGAAGCGCCCGGGCACGTTCGACGAGTTGCTGCCGATCAAACGACGGGCGTTGAGCGGGGAGTAGAATACCTCTCCCGCTCGCGGGAGAGGTCGGCGAGCGCAGCGAGACGGGTGAGGGGGGACGGCGCCAAGCTTCGTCCCCTCACCAGCGAAAACTAAGCACTTAGCTCCGCTTGCGCTTCGCTACGCTGCGCTAGAGCATTTTGATTTGTTCCTGAATCGGTCTGGGGATTCCGCAGGGCTTGGA
>CAZMHP010000061.1:0-14227 GCA_964566095.1 uncultured Rhizobium sp.
CGATCTTCGACGCCGATTTCGTGCCGCCGACCGATTTCCTGCGCCGCACCGTGCCGGCGCTGGTCGCCGATCAGGGTCTGTCTTACGTCCAGGCGCGCTGGGGCCATGCCAATCGCACCAAGAACTGGCTGACCCGCGCGCAGGGCATGCTGCTGGACGCGCATTTCGCGGTGGAGCAGGAGGGGCGCTTTCGCGCCGGGCTGCCGATGTCGTTCAACGGCACCGCCGGCGTCTGGAGCCGTGCCGCGATCGACAGCGGCGGCGGCTGGACCGGCGACACGCTGACCGAGGATCTGGACCTCTCGATGCGCTGCGTGATGAAGGGCTGGCGCAGCGCCATGCTCTCCGACATCGAAGTGCCGGGCGAATTGCCGGAGACGGCCGCCGCCTGGCGGGCGCAGCAGGCGCGCTGGAACAAAGGTCACGCGCAGACCGCGCGCAAGCTGATGCCGGTGATCTGGGCGTCCGACATGCCGCTGTGGAAGAAGGCGGCGATGACGCTGCAGATGGGCCAGTTCGCCTTCTTCGCCCTCGCCTTCACCAGCGCCGCGATCAGCCTGACCCTCATGTCCATGGACGTGGTCTATCTGATGAGCGTGTCGCTGCTGGGCCTGTCGGTCTCCGCCCTCGGCCTGATCGCCTCGACCGGCTATCTCTATCTCGGGCAGGTGGTGCTGGGCCGCGAGCGCTTGCCCTGCATCGTCCGCTCCATCGCCTTGGCCGTGGTCTTCCCCTCCGGTCTCATCCTGGCCAATACCCGTGCGACCTATGAGGCCTTTTTCAGCTCCCAGATGACCTTCCACCGGACCCTGCGGCCCGGCGAGCGCTATGTCGGCGGCTGGCGGGGCGGCCCGGAACTGTTGATCGGGGTGCTGCTGCCCATTTTTGCCTTCTCCGAGCAGGCGTGGAGCGCGCCGTTCTTCTTCTTCGCCGTCACCGGATTGGTGTCGATCGGGGCCATGGGCCTCACCGGATCGAGTCAGGCTTTGCCGCAGCGCAAAATCCGGTCCGGAGATTAGTTGGAAAATCAAGTAAATTTTGATCTTTTCAAATGCGGTGGGTTTCTCTAACTGCGATTTGAACCGCTGCCGGTAGCGTGGTCGTCAGACCGCCGCACTGGCCCTTGAGGGCAAATTGCATGACCGTTGGATCGCTCGCCCGGATAGGGTCCGTTGCCGTCGTCTGCGCCCTCTTGGGAGGTTGCGGTGCGATGGCCGATACGGACCTCTCGGCGACCGATCACGGCTATTCGCATGCCGGCCGCGCCACCACGCCGGCCGGCCCGCTCGAAGACCCCACCCTTTTTCCGGACGATAGCGCCGACGGGGCGCCAGCGACGGTCGACGGCACCCACCTGCAATGCGTGCCCTATGCGCGCGAGCACTCGAGCGTCAACCTTCACGGCAACGCCACCACCTGGTGGGCCCAGGCCGACGGCGTTTACGCCCGCGGCGCCGATCCGATCGAAGGTGCCGTCATGGTGCTGAACGGCTATTCCAAGCACCGGGCCCATGTCGCGGTGGTGCGCCGCATCGTGTCCCCGCGCGAGATCCGCATCGATCACGCCAATTGGCTGGACGACGGGGCGATCTACGTCAACGACCCCGTGGTCGACGTCAGCGAAAACAACGACTGGTCGGTGGTGAAGGTCTGGAACATCCGCACGGGCTCCTGGGGCACGCGGGCCTATCGCGTCCAGGGCTTCATCGGACCGGGCCCCGATACCGGCCATGCGCTGGTCGCGTCCTATCATCGCCCCGCCCAGGACGACCCGATCGGGCGCCAGATTGCCCTGACGATCGTCGATCGCTGAGCCGATTCAAGGCGCTAAGAAAATCCTGTCGCTCGGGGTAACATCCCTCTATGCGCCGAGGGCCCAGGCGCCTATTTTCCCGCCCCTTCCGGCGCATTTGGGGATCCGCAACCACTCCGCGCCGGCGGCGCCCGCAAGGGCGAGTGCTTCGCAATCAACAAGGCCCGCTTCGCGTTACAGCACTGCCGGATGAGCGTCAGAACAACCCCGTGACCCAGCCCTATCGTCTTTCGCCGTGCCTGGTCCTCGGCACAGTGCCCCTCGGAGTGGCGCCATGACCGCGTCGGCCGTGGCCGTCAATGGCGGACCCGCCACCTCCTTCCGCCGCGAGGCCGGACTGACGGTCGGCGCGCTGGGCGTGGTGTTCGGCGATATCGGCACCAGCCCGCTCTATGCGGTCAAGCAGTCGGTGATCGCGGCGGGCGGCGCCACGCCGGACGCGATCGCGGTGCTGGGCTCGCTGTCGCTGATCTTCTGGTCGCTGCTGATCGTGGTGACGGTCAAATACGTCGTCTTCATCATGCGCGCCGACAACAATGGCGAGGGCGGCGTGATGGCGCTGGCGGCGCTGGCGCATCGCTCCAGCGGGCTCGGCCGCAAGATCAAGACCGCGATCGCGCTGGTCTCGCTGGCCGGCCTGGCCCTGTTCTATGGCGACGGCATGCTGACGCCGGCCATCTCGGTGATTTCGGCCGTCGAAGGTCTGGGGGTGGAGAGCGAAAGCCTCAAGGCCCTGATCCTGCCGATCTCGCTGGTGATCCTTATCGCGCTCTTTCTGCTCCAGCGCACGGGTACGGAACGCATCGGCCGGATGTTTGGTCCGGTGATGGTGATCTGGTTCCTCGTGATGGCGCTGATGGGTGGCGCGGCGATCATGCACGACCCGCATATCCTGAAGGCGATATCGCCCTGGTACGGCGTGGCGCTGTTCATCGACCGGCCTTGGACCGCCTTCGTCGCGCTCGGCTCCGTCGTCCTCGCCGTCACCGGCTGCGAGGCGCTCTACGCCGATATGGGCCATTTCGGCCGCCGGCCGATCCGCAATGCCTGGCTCTATTTCGCGCTGCCGGCATTGATGCTGAACTACTTCGGCCAGGGCGCGGTCGTGCTCAGCAATCCGCGCGCGACCGACAACACCTTCTATGCGCTCGCGCCGCACTGGGCGCATTATCCGCTCGTGGCCCTGGCGACCCTCGCCACCGTGATCGCCAGCCAGGCGGTGATTTCCGGTGTGTTCTCCATCACCCGCCAGGCGGTGCAGCTCGGCCAGCTGCCGCGCATGGAAATCCGCCACACCTCGGCGACCGAGTTCGGGCAGATCTACGTGCCGCGCATCAACACCATGCTCGCCATCGGCGTCGTGCTGATCGTGCTGATCTTCAAGACCTCCGACGCGCTGGCGGCGGCCTATGGCATCGCCGTCACCGGCGTCATGGTGATCAGCACGTTCCTGGTGGGCGTCGTCGCGATCCGCCGCTGGCGCTGGCGCAAGCCGGTGGTGTTCGTCGTGTTCGGCGCGCTCGGCCTGATCGACCTCGCCTTCCTGTCGGCGAACACGCTCAAAGTGGTTCAAGGCGGTTGGCTGCCGCTCGCCATGGCCGCGACGGTGTTCGTGCTGATCGACACCTGGCGCGTCGGCCGGCGCGTCCATCTCGAACATCTGCGCGACGGCACGCTGCCGCTCGATCTGTTTCTCGCGCGCGCGCCCGCGGACCGCGTCGCCGGCACGGCGATCTTCATGGCGGCGCGCACCGATGTGACGCCCGGCCCGATGCTGCACAGCCTCAAGCACTATCATGTGCTGCACGAGCGCGTGGTGCTCGTGTCGCTGACCGTGGACGATGTGCCCTTCGTGCCGCTGTCGCGCCGGGTGGAGGTCAAGAAGCTCGGCAAGGGCTTCTTCGAGGTGAAAATCCGCTACGGCTTCTTCGAATTCCCCAACGTGCCCGAAGCGTTGGAGCGCTGCCGCGCCTATGGCCTTCCCCTGGAAGCCGAGACCTCGACCTATTTTCTCGGGCGCGAGACCTTGGTGGCCGGCGAGCATCCGGGCCTGAAACGCTGGCGCATCGCGCTCTACACCTGGCTCGCCACCAACGCGCTGTCGCCGGCGCGCTTCTTCCAGCTCCCGCCCAACCGCGTGGTGGAGCTGGGCACGCAGATCACGATTTGAGATCAACCCTCCCGTTCACGGGAGGGGTGTCCTCAATCCACCGCGTAGACCAGCGCCTTCAGATACGCCGTCTCCGGCAACATGGGATGCACCGGATGATCGGGTCCCGCGCCCGCCTGGCGGATCAGCGCGGCCTTGCGTCCCGCGCGTCCGATACCGGCGGCGCATTCGGCCGCGAAGCGCTCGGGTGGAATATTGTGCGAGCACGACGCCAGCGCCAGGAAGCCGCCCGGCGCGACGATTTCGGCCGCCATTTTCGCCAGCTTGCGATAGGCTTTCGCGCCGGCCTCCAGATCCTTGCGCGCCTTCACGAAGGGCGGCGGATCGGCCATCACGATGTCGAACGTCTCCTTCGCTGCCGCGAGCCGTTCGAGTTCCTCGAACACATCGGCCTTCACGCAGCGCGCGCTGACGCCGTTCGCCGCCGCCGCCTCTTCGGCCAGCGCGAGCGCCGGCGCCGAGGAGTCCAGGCAGATCACCTCCTTCGCGCCCGCCTTCGCCGCCGCGATGCCGAAGCCGCCGCTGTAGCTGTAGGCATCGAGCACGGTGCGGCCCTTGGCCAGTGCCGCGATGAAGGCGCGGTTGTCGCGCTGGTCGTAATACCAGCCGGTCTTCTGCCCGCCCGCCGGATCGGCGAAGTAGCGCACGCCGTTCTCCTCCACCGCGATGCGCCCGGCCTCGCCCTTCGCGGTGCGCACGACGAGATCGAGCCCTTCGAGCGCGCGCGCCGGCGTGTCGTTGCGCAGGATCACCGCGCGCGGTTCGATCAGCTTGTCGAGCGCCTTCAGCAGCGGCTCGGTCAGCGCCTCCATGCCCGCCGTCGTGATCTGCGCCACGACGACGTCGCCGAAACGGTCGAGCGTCAGGCCGGGAAGTCCGTCGCCCTCGGCATGCACCAGCCGATAGAACGGCCGCGCGTAAAGCGCGTCGCGCAGCTTCAGCGCCCGCTCCAGCCGGCGCACGAAGAAGCCGGTGCCGATGACGGTATCGACCGCCTTGTCCAGCAGGCGCAGCGCGATCAGGCTTTTGGGATTGAAATAGCCGGTGCCGAGCGGCTGGCCGTCGTCGAACGCGACGTTGACGACGCTGCCCGGCGCCAGCGCCCTTGCCGCAGCGTCCATCTGCACTTCGTTGGAGAACACCCAGGGCGCGCCGGCGCGGGCGCGACGTCCCTCTTTCGGCTTCAGCTTGATGGTTTTGTGGCTTGTCATGGCCCGCGTTAGCATGAAGCCTGAGTCAAAGCACCAACACAAACTCCAGGGGCGGAACATGGCGGTCAATCCGGCGGCGAAATTCGGAACCATGCGCGGCAAGAGTCCGGAAGAGGCGAAGTTCTTCTGGACCGGCGGCCCGATCGAAGTCGCGCCCCGCACCTGGTTCGCCTCGCAATTCTCCGGCTGCACCGCCTTCGAGACCGATGAGGGCTTGGTCCTCGTGGACACCGGCACCAAGCAGTTCGCGCCCGCCATCGCGGCCATGCTGCGGCAGAAGACCCAGGCGCCGGTGCATACCGCGATCTACACCCACGGCCATATCGACCACGCCTATGGCCTCGACCAGTTCCTCATCCCCGGCCAGAAGAAGCCGCGCGTGATCGCCCATGCCGCCATGCCGGCGCGCTTCGCGCGCTATCAGGCGACCGCCCGCCACAATGCGGCGCTCAATGCGCGCCAGTTCGGCGGCACGGTGGAAGCGCAGTCGAGCGAGGCCTATGCCGCCTTCGGCCAGCCGCCGATCCCGCCCGACACGCTCTATGAGGCGCGCATGAACATCACCGTCGGCGGCGAGGTGTTCGAGCTGCATCACTGCAAGGGCGAGACCGACGATCACACCTGGGTTTTCGCGCCGGCGCGCGGCGTGGTGTGTCCCGGCGATCTCTTCATCTGGGCGGTGCCCAACGACGGCAATCCGCAGAAGGTGCAGCGCTATGCCTGGGAACGCGCCAAGGGTCTGCGCGAGATGGCGGCGAAGGCGCCCGCCGCGCTCTGCCCCGGCCATGGCGGACCGGTGGTGAACGACGCGCCCAAGATCGCGCACATGCTGACCGAGACGGCGGAATTTCTGGAGACCGTCGTGTCGCGCACGCTGGCCGCGATGGAGAACGGCTCGCCGCCGCATGTCGACATCGTCACCGGCATCGACTTGCCGAAATCGGATTCGCCCTGGCTGCAGCCGGTCTATGACGACACCGAATTCCTGGTGCGCAACGTCATCCGCTTCTATGGCGGCTGGTGGAGCGGCCGGCCCAGCGAATTGAAACCGGCGCCACGCGCCAAGCTCGCGACCGAGATCGCATCGCTCGCCGGCGGCGCCAGGATGCTGGCGGAGCGCGCCGAGGTGCTGGCCGCGTCCGGCGATTTTCGCTTGGCGTGCCATCTCGCGGATTTCGCGCTCGAAGCCGCGCCGTCCGATCCCGACGTGCAAGCCCGCGTCGCCGCGATCTACGAAAAGCGCGCCGACACCGAGACCAGCCTGATGACGATCAATATTTTCAATTCGGCGGCCGCTTACGCGAAGACAGGGCGGCCATTTGCGTAGATAATAGCCTCATCCCAATTACCCTTTGAACGTGAAGGATATCGGTCATGGCAAAATCTATTTCCTGTCTGGCGATGATCGCGGCCCTCGCTCTTGGCAGCCATGTCGCCCTGGCGGCCCCTGCGGGCGCGATCAAGAACATCGTCCTGGTCCACGGCGCCTTCGCCGACGGCTCGGGCTGGAAGGCGGTCTCCGACATCCTGAAAAAGGACGGCTACAAGGTCTTCATCGCCCAGCCGCCCGAGACCTCGCTCGAAGACGACGTCGCCGCCACCAACCGGGTCCTGGATTCGCTGGATGGGCCCGCCGTGCTGGTCGGCCACAGCTATGGCGGCGTCATCATCACCGAGGCCGGCAACAACACCCATGTGAAGACCCTGGTCTATGTCGCGGCGTTCCAGCCCGACGAAGGCGAGAGCCTGGGCGCGCTCGGCGCCAAGATGCCGCCGGCGGGAAAGTCCGTGACTCCCACCAAGGATGGCTTCCTGTTCATCGATCCCGCTCAGTTCCATGCCGATTTCTGCGCCGACCTGCCGCTGGCCCTGTCGAACTTCATGGCGCGGTCGCAGGTCTACCTGTCGATCAAATCCGCCAGCACGCCGGTCACCGCCCCGGCTTGGAAAACAAAGCCGAGCTACGCGATCGTCGCGACGATGGATCGTTCGATCAATCCGGAGTTGGAGCGGTTCATGTACAAGCGCTCGAATTCGCAGACCATCGAGGTGAAATCCAGCCACGTCGCCTACATCTCGCAGCCGCGCGCCGTCGCGGCCGTAATCGAGAAAGCGGCGACGCATTAGCGAGGAGGCCATGATCCATCCCGTTGCCGGTTGCGGCGCGTTGCGGGCACATTGCGAGGCGAACGGATGAGGTGGCTTGGCCTTAACGGCATACTTGTCGGCATGCTTCTCATGACAGGGGTGCAGGCAGCGGCCGCCGAAACCCAGACCCCGACACCGGTTCAAGCATGCTTGGCGGCACTCAAGGGCGGTGGTGATCTCAAAGCCGTCCCCGGGACTCACGTCCTGCCGACTTATCCGCCCCTGTCGCAGGCGCTGAACGAGCAAGGCACGACGATAGTGCTCGTTACGATTGGCCCGGACGGCGTTCCGACAGACGCGAGCGTATCGAAGTCCAGTGGCTCGCAACGCCTGGACGCCGCCGCCATCGACAGTGTGAAGCAGTCCTGGCGCTGGCAACCGCTCCCGCCCGCCTGTCCCGTAGGCGCGCGTACATTGGTGTCGATCACCTGGAATCTCCTTGGGTCAGACTCCTCCGTTGTCGGCCCCACGATCGAGGCTGAGGAGGCAGATTATCCGCCGCAAGCTACGGCGCACCACGAAGAGGGATCGGTCGTTCTCACTGTCATCTTAAATGCGGGTGGATTGATCGATAGCATCGTTGTCGATACGAGCAGCGGCTTTCCCGATCTCGACATCAAGGCGCAAGAGATAGCTCGGCGCCACAGCTTTCAGGCAGCCCGTATCGACGGGCAGACGGTGCCCAGCGGGGTCGTCGTCATCATCAAGTTCGTGGCACCGGCCCATTGACGGACCAAGGCCCGGGCATGCATCACGCCCCGATCTTCTCCGCCGGCACGCTCTCCCAGGCCTTGCGCCGCGTCTCGTTCGGGGCGCTCGTCACGTGCGGTGCGCCGTCGCCGAAGATCGTCGTGGCGCGCTTCTTGGCGTCATAGCGCATCCAGGCGCCCGACGTGTCGTTGGACGGATTGCCGTCCTGCGCGAAGGCGATCCACGAATCCATCATCGCGTCCGACAAGGCTTCCGCTTCGGGTCCTTCACCGAAGAAGGGCGCGGCGCCCTTCATGCGCAAGGTGCCGAAGGTGAAGCCGAGCTCCAGCGCATGGCAGGCACCGAGCGCGCCGCCGAGGAACGGCGAAGCCCAATCGAAGCGATAGGCATAGACCGGCGCATGCGCGCCTTGCGCTTCCAGCAGCCGCGTCGCCGGCACGAAGAAGCTGTGATCGGTCATGATCTCGTTCCAGCGATCGAACGGCGTCCCTGCCGTATAGCCCGCCAGCACCGCATCGGCATGCGCCTCGCCGACCAGCCGCACCGTCATCTTGCGCAGGCCCACCGCATCGAGCGTCTTCAGATTCTCCGCCGCCACGGTGAACAGCTTCCATTCATCGCGCGTCGTGCCGGTCAGCAGCGGGATGCCCGCCGCCGCGCCTTCCGCCACCGCGAGGATGGGCCGGCGCGGCAGGATCGTGCCGTCGATGGTCGGCGCGAAGGGCATGCCGACGCCGATCTCGCGCGGCGCCGCCAGCATCGCCTCCTGAACCTTCAGCAGCGCTTCCCACGGCAATTCGGTCGGATCCTCGGCGCCGAGCGCATCGAGCACATGGCGGGCGACCCTGGCGGAGGTCTCGCGGGCATAGCCGATGTCGCTGGCGCCCGATTGCGGGATGGCTTTGTGATAGAGCCCGCGCGCCGATGGCGCGCCGAGCAGCGCGCCCACGCTCATGCCGCCGGCGCTCTCGCCGAAGATGGTGACGTTGTGCGGATCGCCGCCGAACGCCGCGATGTTGTCCTTGACCCAGCGCAGCGCCGCGATCTGGTCGGCCAACCCTTCCGCGCCGGTGCCGGGCAGCTTGCCGCCCGTCGCGTCGGCGAGATTGAGGAAGCCGAGCGCGCCCAGCCGGTAGTTGATCGTCACCAGCACGATGTCGCCGCGCGGCACCAGGAACTTGCCGCTATAGGTCCCCACGCTGCCGGCGCCGGTGTTGAAGGCGCCGCCATGGATCCACACCATCACCGGCCGTCCGGCGTCGTCGCAGGCCGGCGTCTGCACGTTGAGATAGAGACAGTCTTCGGAGCGCGTGCCCGGCGTCGTGCCCAGCACCGCACCGCTCGCCGAGGCGACCTGCGGCGCGATGTTGCCGAAGCGGCTGGCATCGCGCACACCGGTCCAGGGCTCGGGCGGCTCGGGCAGCCGCCAGCGCAGCGGTCCCACCGGCGGCTTGGCATAGGGAATGCCGTTGAAGCGCAGCACGCCGTCGCGCCCCACGCCCTGCAGCTTGCCTTGCGCGATTTCCGCCCGCGCCGCCACGGCCTGATCCATCGCCTCAGCCCCATCCCGGTTTGCCGCCGCATGATCCCGTCCGGCGGCGGCCTTGCGCAAGCCCCCGCTGCCTTAACGGCATGTTGACCTCGCTGAATCTAGTGTCGCGAGATGTCGCCCTCGGCCCCACATCTCGCCATCCAGCGGTTCAACGACCATGCACGGTCGCTCGGCTGGCTGTTCGCGCTCGCGCCCGCGGGCGATTTCGAGCGCCCCGAATTGGCACAGGCTTTTGCCCTGTGGCGCGAAAAGTCCGCCGGCCGGGCCATGCCCCAGCGCGCCGACATGTCGGCGCGGGCGATGAAGGCCTGGATGGCGAACATGTCGCTGCTGGAGCGGATCGGCGAAGGCCGCGCGGCGCGCGCCGGCGTGCGCCTGCACGGCTCGCGCCTGGCGCGCTACACCAGCGACAAGTCGGGAAAATATCTCGACGAGACCGTGGACCGCGACGACGCGCAATCCTATGCCGCGGTTTACGATCTGGTGTTGGATCAGCAATATCCGGTGCGCCTTCACATCCAATACCGGGCGCCCGCGATCTCCTACCTTATCGGTGAAAGTTTCGTGGCGCCCCTGGCGCGCCCCGACGGCGGCACGCCCCTTATCCTTTCCGTCACCTTCATCAAACCGCGCAATGAGGTGGTGGAACCCTCCGTTGCCGGCGCGCACGCATAAATTTGTATCGCCGTTCTTAAGCCTTTGGCGAGGAGTCCGGCACAACCTTGCGTCCATGTCGTCGAACCCGGCAGAGCGGTTGAACGCCATGTCTCAAAGCTATGGCTGGACCATGCGCGCCGATTCGGCGCTGCGGTTCGATAGTCCCGAACTCAACGCCCTGCGCGAGTTGTGGATCCTGAAGGCCCGGCGGGCCGACGGCCTTCCGGCGCGCGCCGATTTCGACGCCCGCGCGCTCAAACCCTTCCTGCGCCATGTCTCGATCGTGGAGCGCGCCACGCATCCCAGCGGCCGCCCCAGCTATCGCTTCCGCTTCTTCGGCAGCGCGCTGGCGCAGCGCTTCGGCGAGCAGACCGGACAGTTCATCGAGATGTCGATCCCGCCCGACCGCCTCCAGCGCTGGATTTCGGCGTATGACGCGGTGCTCGACGCCGGCGCGCCGATGCGCTTCCTGAGCTATTTCGAGATCCCGCGCGTCTCCTATCTCAACGGCGAAAGCTTCTCGGCGCCGCTCTCCAACGGCGAGCGCAAGCCCGACACGATCCTCGCCTGCACCTATTTCACGCCCAAGGCCCAGGCGGCGGCGCGCTCGGCCTAGATTCGGTTGTGACCGATTGGATTCATCGAATCCAAAATTGTCATGGCCCGCGAATGCGGGCCACCCAGTTGGTGTGCCACATTTTTCGAAATTCGAAGCTGCGTCACCTGGATGGCCCGCTGTTGCGGGCAATGACACCAACGGCAATGTGTCGACTTGATGCTTCTGGCGCTCAGCGCCGGTCCTTCCACAGCTGCGCCATCCAGCCGAACAGCGTCGCGGCGTCGGCGGGCGCGTCCGCGGACCCGAATTCGCGATAGAGCGTCGCGGTGTTGACCGCGATGCGCTCGGCATCGCCCCAGCCGGCGAAATCGTCCAGCGCGATGGAGCGCGCCGCCTCGAGCGCGCCCATTCCGGCGTCGTAACGCGCGCGGGCCGCGTCGCGCACATAGACGAGATAATCCTTCACTTGGCGCACGCCGCGCTTGTCCGTCACCGGGCCGTGGCCGGGCACGATTGCCTCCACGTCCATCGCCTCGATCATCTCGCAGGCCTCGATCCAATTCGCCACCGGCCCGGCCCACAGGATGGGATGGCCGTCGATGAACAGGATGTCGCCGGTGAACAGCGTCTTGTCGGCCGGCACGAAAACGAGCGCGTCGCCGCCGGTATGCGCCGGGCCGACCTCGATCAGATCGACGCGCTTGGCGCCCACCATGCGCGACGCGCGCCCGGTGAACGTGGTATCGGGCGCGCGCACCGAGCAATTTTCGAAATCGAAATCGCTGAAGCAGTGCACGAGATATTCGCCGGTCAGGCCCAGCCCCGGCGCCGCCTTCATGAATTGCGCCAAACCGCGCGGCGTCTCGTGCGTCATCGCCTGCGCCGCGCCGACGGTGGCGATGATCTCGCAATCCAGGCAGCCATTGCCGTAGCAGTGATCGCCGTTGTGATGGGTGTTGACCAGCGTGCCGATCCGCGCGGACGACGCCTTGGCGAAACCGTCCAGCATGGCGCGCGTGTGCGCGGTGTCGAACAGGGTATCGACCAGCAGCGCCTCGCCGCCATCGGTGACGAGGCCGGCATTGGAGAATCCCCAGCCGCCGTCGGGCTGCAGATAGGCGAAGGCGCCGGAGCCCAAATCGACCACGCCGGGCTCATAGCTCGCCTTGCGGAAGGAAAGCGCCATCCGTCACTCCGCGTTTGCCCTTGACCGATTAGGACGCGGACTGCTTCCTGACGCAAGCTCCTTCGACACGTCCGGCAACCTCATCCTGAGCCTGTCGAAGGATGAGCCTGTCGAAGGAGAGGTTGCCGGACTGCTCGGGATTGAGAACGGTCATGATCGAAGCGGTGATTTGGGATTTCGGCGGGGTGTTCACGACTTCGCCCTTCGAGGCCTTCGCGCGGTACGAGGCCGAGCGCGGCATCCCCGTCGGCACCATCCGCAAGATCAATTCCACCAATCACGAGGCCAACGCCTGGGCGCTGTTCGAGCAGTCCAAGGTCGACCTCGACGGCTTCGATCGCCTTTTCGCGCAAGAGGCTGCCGCGCTCGGGCACAACATTCCCGGCAGGGACGTGCTGCCCTTGCTGGCCGGCGATTTTCGGCCCGAGGTCATCGCGGCGCTGCGCGGCGTCAAGGCGGCGGGACTGAAGTCGGGCTGCATCACCAACAACATGCCGCACAATGCGGCGGGCGCCCCAAAGGATGGCGGAACGGCGGCGGGGCGTTCGCTCTATGCGCGCGAAATCATGGAGTTGTTCGACCATGTCATCGAATCGGCCAAGATCGGAATCCGAAAGCCCGATCCGCGCATCTATCGGCTGATGTGCGAGGCGCTGGGCACGGAGCCGCAGGCCTGCGTCTTCCTCGACGATCTGGGCGGCAATCTCAAACCCGCTCGCGCCATGGGCATGACGACGATCAAAGTCGAAAGCGGACGCCAAGCGATCGCCGAGCTCGAAGCGGCGACGGGGCTCAGGCTTTCCTGACTGCGCACGCTCATATCTTCGTCGGCGCCAGTCGCTTCGTCATGCAGACGCGCGTGGCGCCCGGTGGATCGCATTCGATGCGGCCAAGTTCGCGATAGCCGTTATGGGCATAAAAACCCGGTGCCTGAAAGGTGATCGTAAAGAGCACCGCCGCCGTACAGCCGCGCCTGCCGGCCTCCTCCTCTGCGCGCTCCATCAGCGCGCTGCCGAGCCCTTGTCCGCGCGCTGCCTCGGGCAGGAACACAAGATCGACGAAGAAGATGCCGAGGCTGGTGCGGCCCAGCAATCCGCCGGTCACGCGCCCGCTCTCGCTATCCTTGATCAGCACCGCCAGTGGACGCGCATCTACATAACCGGCCTGCTGTTTGTTGTAGGCCGAAAGCCCGCCCTCGATCGCCGCCTCGGCCTGCGCATCGGGCGCATCGGTCAATTCCAGTTCGAACTTCGCGCGAAGACTTTCACGTGCCACGCATCTGCCCTCCGTCAGGGACGGCGAAGCATAGGGCCTACCTGCTGACAGCGCGGCGTCAGCACCGGCGATAGGTCCAAATCGCCGCCGGCGCTACATCCGATGTATCGCGCACAGCTTGTTGCCGTCGGGATCGCGCAGATAGGCGAGATACATCTTGCCCATGCCGCCCTCGCGCACGCCCGGCGGGTCCTCGCAGGTGATGCCGCCATTGGCGACACCCGCCGCGTGCCAGGCATCGGCCTGCGCCGTTGTGGCGCAGGCAAAGCCGACCGTGCCGCCATTGGCATGCGTCGCGCCCTTGCCGTCGATCGGCTTGGAGATCGCGAACACGCCCGCGGGCGACATATAAAAAAGGCGGCCATTGGGATCGGTTATCGCCGGCCCGACGCCCAGCGTACCCAGAACCGCGTCATAGAACGTCTTCGAGCGGGCGATATCGTTCGATCCGACCATGATATGCGAGAACATGTAGCGTTTCCTCTTCCTGGTTTGTATTGGTTCAGTTCCAACTATCCGGAATCTTTGTTGCGCGCTGGTTCATCAAAAGCTTGGCGCGCCGCGCCTGTTCCTCGGCGGACGCGGCATAGGGATCGCTATAGCCTTCGAGCGTCGCCTCCATCGCTTTCTTGACCGCCGGGCGGGCCTCCATGCGGGCGATCCAGCGCTTCACATTGGGAAACTCGTCGAGATCGATCTTGCGCATCTTGTGGCCTGCCGCCCAGGGATAGCAGATCATGTCGGCGATGGTGTATTCGCCGGCCGCCAGCCAGTCCTTCTTGTGTAGGCCCAGATTCATCACGCCATAGAGCCGGTGCACCTCGTCGCTGAAGCGCTTGACGGCATAGGCAAGATCGCCGTTCGCGCCCGTCTGCGCGGCGCGGAAGAAGTGGCCCTGCTCGCCGAATTTCGGGCCCTGATTGCCCATCTGCCACATCACCCACT
>CAZMHP010000062.1:0-14193 GCA_964566095.1 uncultured Rhizobium sp.
TGACCGCGGGGCCGGGCAGCATGACGGCGGTCGTGCTGCTGATGGGCAAGGCGCATGGGCCGGCCGACACCGCGGCGGTTCTGGCGGCGCTGGGGCTGATCGTGGCGATCACCTTCGCGGCCATGCTGGCGTCGGACCGGCTGATGCGGCTGCTGCGCAAGACCGGCGCCAACGTCATCGCGCGCGTCTCCGGCGTGCTGCTGGCGGCGCTCGCCATGCAGTTCATCTTCGACGGCTTGAGCACGAGCGGATTGTTCCGATGACCGACACGCCAGAGATGATCTCCATCGGTGCGCGGCTGAAGGAGATCGTGGCGCAGAAGCCCGACGCGCCGGCGGTGACGTGCCAGGACGCGACGCGGACATGGGCGCAGCTGCATCGCCGCAGCAACCGCATGGCGCGCGGCATGCTGGCCGAGGGCGTCAAGCACGGCGACTTCGTCACCGTCGCGCTGCCCAATGGAATTGCGTTCGTCGAGGCCTGCTATGCCTGCTGGAAGATCGGCGCCGTGCCGCAGCCGGTATCGTCGCGCCTTCCCGCGAGCGAACTGGCGGCGATCATCGATCTGGCCCGGTCGCCCATCGTGGTCAGCGACACGCCGATGACCGCGCCCGCGCCGGTGGTGTCGACCGGGGCACTGCTCGCCGCCTCGGACGATGACGGCGATCTGCCCGACGCGGTGTCGCCGTCCTGGAAGGCGCCGACCAGCGGCGGCTCGACGGGGCGGCCCAAGCTGATCGTCTCGGGCACGGCGGGGCTGACGGCCAAGGGCGGCGGCCCGACGCCGTTCTGGCTTCATACCCCCGACACCATCGCGCTGATGCCGGGGCCGCTCTACCACAACGGGCCGTTCAGCAATGTGTTCATCGCGCTCAACGCGGGCGCGCATGTCGTCGTGATGACGAAGTTCGACGCCGAGGCGACGCTGCGCGACATCGAACGCCATCGCGCGAACTGGATCTATCTGGTGCCGACGATGATGAGCCGCATCTGGCGGCTGCCGGGCCGCGCCGACTACGACGTGTCGAGCCTCAAGACCGTGTGGCATCTGGCGGCGCCCTGCCCGCCGCAGCTCAAGGAACATTGGATCGATTGGCTCGGCGCCGACGCGATCTGGGAGCTCTATGGCGGCACCGAGGCGCAGGCCGCCACCACGATCTCGGGCCGCGAGTGGCTCGCGCATCGCGGCTCTGTCGGGCGGGTGATGCCCGGCGGCGAGATGAAGGCGTTCGACGCGCATGGCCATCCGCTGCCGCCCGGCGAGACCGGCGAGATCTATATGCGGCGCGAGGCGCACATGCCGCCGACCTATCGCTATGTCGGCGCCGAGGCGCGCAGCCTGCACGACGGCTGGGAATCGATCGGCGATATCGGCTGGTTCGACAAGGACGGCTATCTCTATCTCGCCGACCGGCGCACCGACATGATTTTGGTCGGCGGCGCCAACGTCTATCCGGCGGAGATCGAGGCGGCGCTGGACGAGCATCCGCTGGTGGCGTCGAGCGCGGCGATCGGCCTGCCGCACGAGGAACTGGGCAATCAGGTGCACGCGATCATCCAGCCGCGGCCGGGCCTGGAGCTCGACGATCTGAAGCGGCATCTGGCGGAGCGGCTGGTGATCTACAAGCAGCCTCGGAGCTTCGAGTTCGTCGCCGAAAACGTGCGCGACGACGCCGGCAAGGTGCGACGCACCGCGCTTAGGGATGAGCGGGTGAGCAAGGAAAAATAACTGTCATCCCGGACGGGCCGCAGGCCCGATCCGGGACCCATCGCGCAGCAGCCCCGGATAGAGATCGGTCCAGCGCGGATTATCGTCCTCGATCAGCGTTATCTTCCAGTCACGGCGCCAGCGTTTGATACGCTTTTCGCGGTCGATGGCGGCGTGGATGTTCTGGTGCCATTCGTACCAGACGAGCATCTTCACGGCGTATTTCTTCGTGAACCCCGGAAGCACGCCTTCCTTATGCTCCCACATCCGTTTGATCAGATTGTTCGTCACGCCGGTGTAGAGCGTCCCATACGGAGCGCTTGCCAGCATATACACCCAATAGGAATGTTCGCGCATGCCGCACCATGGGTCCCGGATCGCCGCTTCGCGGCGTCCGGGATGACAATATTGGTGCGAGAGAGAACGCGAGTCTACTCCGCCGCGACGGCGTGGGGCTGCGCCACGGGCGCGCCGATGGCTTGCTTGGCGCGCTGGTAGCAGACGGGCTTGCCGATGTTCAGGCGCGCGCGCGCCGCTTCGAGCGGTTCGGCGAACAGCGCTTCGTAGTCTTCGTTGTGCAGCCAGGACGCGGCCTTGCCGTGGGCGTAGCCTTCCCACGCGGCGCGGCGCACCAGCCGGCCGCCCGGTTCGCGCAAGCTCCTGAGCGCGCCCATCAGCGCGATGAAGCCCCAGCCCAGGCCGCCGGTCTGCGCATAGGTAAAGGCGACGAGGCAGAGCTCGCCCAGGGGATCGTCGGCCTGATAGCCGGTGAGCACATGCCAGATGTCGTGGATGTCGCGCTCGCGCCGGCCGAACCAGGCGTAAGGATGCGCGACGTCGCTCGAGCCGCTGCCATGCGCTTCCTCGCCGACGTCCGCGAGCCCGGCGGCGGAGTAGCCCGTGCGTTCGATGAAGGCGCGATAGGTGGCGCCGACCGTGCCGGGCGCGAAGCGCGCGAGGAAGTCGCGGTCCATCAACCGGGTGAGCAATTCCAGCCGGGCATAAGCGAGGCGTCCGCCCTCGGGCGTCTGCAGCAGGCGGTGGTAGTTCTTCGCCACCACGTCGGCGTTCAGCGACCGCATGATGTGAAAGACCTGAACCGTGTCGTTGGGATCGGCGATCAGCTTGCCCATGGCGCGGAAGGCGGTCTTCCAGTCGCGACGGCGGCTGATGATCGAGGGAGCGGCCATGGATCGAACTCCGTGCCAATATCTGACAATCTTGATTGTCAGATAGTCAGTATGCAGGGTGGAGTCAAGATGGCCGTGACGGAAAAGGAAAAGCGCCGCTATGGCGGCGCCAGTTTCGAGGACCGCCAGGCCGAGCGGCGGCAGAAGCTGATTCTGGCCGCGATCGCGGTGTTCGAGCGGGTCGGGCGCGACGGCGCGACCGTGGCGGCGATCTGCGCCGAGGCCGGGCTGACGGCGCGGTATTTCTACGAATCCTTCCCGTCCCGCGACGCCCTGTTCCTGGAAGCCTATCGGGTGGTGCAGCGCGAATTGCTGGCCGAGATCGGCCGGGCGGCGGGCGGCGCCGATCCGGTGCGCGCGGCCCTGACCACGTTCTTCTCCGCCCTGGCCGCGCATCCCGGACCGGCCCGGGTGTTCCTGCTCGATCCGCATGGCCGCGAGCCGGAGATGCAGGCCGCCGGGCACGAGACCGCGATGCGGCTGACTGGCGTGTTCGCGCCGGGCGTGCGCGATCCGCTGGCACAGGCCGGCGTGCTGGGTGCGATCATCGACATCGCACGGCGCTGGATCGCCGGCGGCTTCGCCGAGCCCGTGGAGCAGGTGACGGCGACGGCGCTTCGATTCGCGAAGGCGGGGCGGGAATAATCTCTCCCCTAAGCGGGAGGGTTATCGGTGCTGGGAACCTCCGCCGCGGCGTGGCAGTTTCCGCTGCATGGCCGGTCTTTCCACCTATCACGCCAAGCGCGACTTCAAGCTGACGCGCGAGCCGCGCGGCGCGGTGGCGCGCGGCAAGGCAAAGTATCGCTTCGTCATCCAGCGCCACGACGCGACGCGCCTGCACTACGACCTCAGGCTGGAACTCGGCGGCGTCTACAAATCCTGGGCGGTGACCAAGACGCCGTCGCTCGATCCCGCCGTGAAGCGGCTGGCGGTGGAGGTCGAGGACCATCCGATCGCATACGGCACCTTCGAGGGCACGATCCCGCAAGGCCAGTATGGCGGCGGCACGGTGCAGCTTTGGGACCGCGGAACGTGGAGCCCGCAGGGCGACGATCCGGCGCGCGAACTGGCGGGCGGGCACCTGAAATTCGTCATGGCGGGCGAGCGCATGAAGGGCAAATGGGCGCTGATCCGCATGCGCGACGACGCGGCGCGCGCCGGCGCCAAGGTTCGCCACAACTGGCTGCTCGTCAAGGAGATCGACGGCGAGGCCAAGCGCGGCAAGGCGGGCGACGCGCTGACCAAGGACGTCACCTCGGTGAAGACCGGCCGTACGCTCGACGAGATCGCCGCCAAATCGACCAAGGTGTGGAATTCCGACCGCTCGGTCGACGAGAACGTGAAGGCCTTGAAGCGAGCCGCGCCGAAAAAGGCCGCTGCAAAAAAGAAGACCCGCAAGACAGCGAAGCGCCGCGCGTGACCGCGATACCGGACTTCGTGGCGCCGCAACTGGCGAAGCTCGTAAAGGCGCCGCCGACGGGCGCCAACTGGGTGCACGAGGTCAAGTTCGACGGCTACCGCCTGCAAATGCGAGTCAAGAAAGGCCGCGCGGTGCTGCGCACGCGCAAGGGGCTCGACTGGACCGAAAAATTCCCCCAGATCGCGGCCGAGGGCGCGCGCCTGCCCGATTGCCTGATCGACGGCGAGATCTGCGCTTTGAACGCGGAGGGCGCCGCCGATTTCGGGGCGCTGCAGCTCGCGCTGTCGGAGCACAAGACCGCGAAGCTGGTGTTCTTCGTGTTCGACTGCCTGTTCGCGGGCGGCCGCGATCTGCGCACGCTGCCATTGTCGGCACGCAAGGACGCGCTCAAAGCGGTGTTGAAACCGGCGGCGCGCACCAAACGCATCCGCTTCGTGCCGCATTTCGCCAGCGAGGGTCACGCCATGCTGGAAGCGGCGTGCAAGATGGACATGGAGGGCATCGTCTCCAAGCGGATCGACGCGCCCTATGTCTCCGGCCGCGCCGAGAGCTGGACCAAAGCCAAATGCCGCGGCGGGCAGGAAGTGGTGATCGGTGGCTGGCGCGGCGATCAGAACACGCTGCGCTCGCTGCTGGTCGGTACGCACAGGCACGGCAAGTTCGTGTATATGGGCCGCGTCGGCACCGGCTATACGGCGGCGGTGGCGGGCGATCTTTTGAAAAAACTGAAACCGCTGCGGCGCGCCGCACCGGCCTTCGCCGATGCGCCGCGCGCACCCGACCTCAACTGGGTGGCGCCCAAGCTGGTGGCGGAGATCCAATTCGAGAACGTGACATCGGACGGGCTGTTCCGCCAGGCGGCGTTCAAGGGGCTGCGCGCCGACAAGCCGGCGTCGGAGATCGTGCCTGAAGTCCCGGCGCCGACGAAAAAGAGGACGCGGACGATGGCGGCAAGCGCACTGCGGCCGGCGGCCAAGAGCGCGGCGGACAATGTCGTGCTCGGCGTGACCATCAGCCATCCCGATAAGGCGCTATGGCCGAAGTCTAAGGGCGGCGCGGCGGTGACCAAGCGCGATCTGGCCCATTACATGGCGGCGGCGGCGGCCCGCATGCTGCCGCACATCGAGGATCGGCCGATCTCCATCGTGCGCACGCCGGACGGGATCGAAGGCGAAACGTTCTTCCAGCGCCATGCGCTGAAAGGCACGCAGGTGCCGATGCTGGCGATCAAAGTGAGCGGCGAGAAGGAGCCCTATCTCGGCATCGACGGCGCCGCTGCGCTGGTGGCGCTGGCACAGCAGGCGGTGACGGAGATCCATCCCTGGGGTTCGAAGGCCGGCGATCCCGACACGCCGGAGCGCATCATCTTCGACCTCGATCCCGCGCCCGACGTGCCGTTCGCGCGCGTCGTCGAGGGTGCGCAGGAATTGCGCCGGCGGCTGAGCGCGCTGGGCTTCACGCCGTTCGTGAAGACGACGGGCGGCAAGGGGCTTCACGTCGTGATCGCGATCAAGGGCGCGACGTGGCCGCAGGCGAAGGCCTTCGCCAAGGCCGTGGCGGTGAAACTCGAAACGGACCAGCCCGACCGCTACACCACGACGATTGCGAAGAAAGCACGGGCGGGAAAAATCTTCGTCGACTATCTGCGCAACGATCGCACCTCGACCGGCGTGGCGCCCTGGAGCCCCCGCGCGCGGCCGGGCGCGCCGGTGGCGGTGCCGCTGGCATGGTCGCAGGTAAAGGCGGGGCTCGATCCGCAGAAATTCACGATCCGGACAGTGGGGCCGTTGCTCAAAAAAGCCGATCCGTGGGCCGATCTCGCCAGGAGCGCGAAGGCGCTGGGCCCGGCGATGAGGAAGATGGGGGCCGGATGATCCTCCCCCGCGCAGCGGGGGAGGTGGCATGCCGTAGTGAAACGAAGGCATGACGGAGGGGGCGGCAGTCCCGCACCGCTTCCAATCTCAACCCAGTCTCGCCCCCTCCACCCGCCTACGCCAAGGCTTCGGCGGGCAAGATGTATCGCGAGGCCGCCGAAGCTTTAGCGAAGGCGGCCGCTTCGCGGTCCCCCTCCCCCGCGTTGCGGGGGAGGATCAGAACGGGCCTTATCGATGCGCCCTCTTCTTCGGCTTGGTGTTGCTGTTCGCCGCCGCGCTCTTGCGGCCGAGGCTTTTCTTCAGGGCCGCCATGAGATCGATGACGTTGGTGTCCGCCACCGGCTCGGCGAGAACGGGCTTGCGGCCCTTCTCCTTGGCGTGGATCAGCGCGCGCAGCGCCTTCTCGTAGCGATCCTGGAACAGCGCGGGATCGAAATCGCCCTCCTTCTGCTCGATGATCTTCCGCGCGATGGCGACCATCTCCTTGTCGGACCGGGTCGCGGGGATGTCGGCGAACAGCGCATTGGGCGAGATCACCTCGTCGGCGCTGCGCAGCGTATAGGCGACGATGCCCTTGCCGCGCGGCTCCAGCGCCACCATGCGCTCGCGCGTGTGCATGACGACGCGGCCGATGGCGATGCGCCCGGCATTCTCCAGCGCGTCGCGGATCACGGTGTAGGCCTCGGTGCCGGTCTTGCCGTCGGGCACCAGATAATAGGGATCGTTCCAATAGAGCCGGTCGATCTCCTCGGCCGCGACGAAGCGCTCGATGTCGATGGTCTTGGTGGTCTCCAGCCGGACCGAGGCAAGCTCCTCGTTGGTGATGACGACGTATTTGTTCTTCTCGATCTCGTAACCCTTGACGAGATCCTTGCGCTCGACGGGGCCGGTGTCGGGATCGGTCGGGACCATCCGTATACGGTTGTTGGTCTCGGGATTGAGGAGGTGAAAGGAGATGTCGTTGGTCCGCGTGGTGGCGCCGTAAAGCGCGACCGGGCAGGAAACGAGCGAGAGCCGCAGATGGCCCTGCCAGGCCGGGCGGCCGCCGCGGCGCGCGTGGGCGGTGTGCGCCGGCGTCTCGGCAGGCTTGGCGGTTCGGGCTTTCTTGCGCGCTGCCATGGGAAATCCTTTCGCGGCCGAGTCGAGAACGTGGCGCGGCGCGATTGTATCCGGATGGCGGGTGTTTGCTGAGGCGTTAACCGGCGTATTTCTTCGCCGCGGCCGCGATGGCGGCGTGGAATTCGGCGATCGTCTCGTCGATCACCTGTTTGACCGGCTTGATGTCGTGGATGCGGCCGGCGACCTGGCCGGAGAGCGCGATGGACGCTTCCATGTCGCCGCCGAAATATAGATCGGTCGCCTTGCCGAACTCCGCCATGATGTTGGGCGGCGGTTCCTTCTCGATGCGGGTCGTCTTTTCCGTGCGCAGCGCGCGCAGCGCCGGACCGGGGCCAAAGCGGTTGAGGAACACCGTGTCGGTCTCGGCGGCGTTCAGGATCGCGGTCTTCCAGTTCATGTGGACCGGCGACTCCGCGGACGACACCATGCGCGTGCCCATCTGGATGCCTTCGGCGCCGAGCAGGAAGGCCGCCGCCATGGTGCGGCCGTCGACCATGCCGCCGGCGGCGATCACCGGCACCGTCACGCTTTCGCAGACCAGCGGGAGCAGCACCATCAGCGCGACTTCGCGCGGGTTCTTGAAGCCGCCGCCCTCCCCGCCCTCGACCACCAGTCCGTCGACGCCGCAATCGACCGCGCGCAGCGCCGTCTTGAGCGAGGGCACGACGTGAAAGACGGTCATGCCCGCGGCCTTGAGCGGGCCCACGATCTTCTGCGGATCGCCGGCCGAGGTGGTGACGAATTTCACGCCCTGATCGATGATGAAGTTCACGATACCGGGATCGCGCACGAAGGCGAGCGCGACGTTGACGCCGAACGGCTTGGTGGTGAGCGTGCGCATCTTGGCGATCTCGCCCTTGACCGCGTCGAGTTCGCCCGAGGAGGTCTCGATGATGCCCATGCCGCCGGCATTGGACACGGCCGAGGCGAGCGGGGCGCGGGCGATCCAGCCCATCGGCGCCTGAACGATGGGATATTCGACGCCGAGCAGCGCGGTGATGCGGTTCTGGATGGTCACGGAAACCTCATGGCCCACGCGGCGGTGCAGCATTCGAATGGACCGAAGTGTAGGAGGCGGCCTCGCGGCCGTGCAAGCCGCGGAACCGGCCGCGCCAATCGGTCCGCCGCCGGACGGTTGCTCACAAATACAAGTTTCCTTAGCGTAGACGGGCGCGTGCGGAACCTTATAGGCTCGCGCTCAAAGATCAGTCGCGCCTGAGTGGGGGGATCGATTGCAGCTTACGCGTTTTGTCGGGGCCTTCTTGTTTGCCGCCGGGTTGGGAGCCTGTTCGTCGACGCAAGAGGCCGTCGAGCAGAACGATCCCTTCGAGCCGACGAATCGCGAGATCTTCGAGTTCAACCACAAGCTGGACGACCGCGTCGCGCTTCCCATCGCGACCTTCTACAAGAGCGCCACGCCCGCGCCGCTGCGCGAGCACCTGCACTATTTCCTCACCAACCTGCACCTGCCGGTGACCTTCGCCAACGACGTGCTGCAAGGCCATGTGTCGCGCAGCGGCGAGGCGATCGGCCGCTTCGCGGTCAACAGCACGGTGGGTCTGGCCGGCGTGTTCGACGTGGCGACGGGATGGGGCTTGCCCTATCACGAGGAGGATTTCGGCCAGACCATGGGCTTCTACGGCGTCGGCGAGGGGCCTTATCTGGTCCTGCCGCTGGCCGGGCCGGCGGTGCCGCGCGACATTGCGGGCAGCGTGGTGGACGGTTACCTCAACCCGCTGGGCTACATTCCCTGGCGCCATAAGAATTATTACTGGTCCTGGCCGCTGCGCGTGCTGTCGCTGGTCGATGCCCGCTCGCTCAGCGTCGACGACCTGCGCGAGATCGAGCGTACCTCCGTCGACCTGTATGCCACCACCCGCAGCCTCTATCGCCAGTCGCGCGACGCGGAAATCCGCAACGGCGAGCCGGACGTCCAAGGTTTGCCCGAGTTCTAGGCGTCGGCTACAAGCCATATATGTCCCTGATCGAACGCATCGTCGCGGTGTGCTGCCGCGTGCCGCGAGCCACCGTCGTGCTGTTCCTGGCGCTGGGCGCGGCCGGCCTGCTCTACACCGCCGCGAACTTCAACATGGACACCGACTCGAGCAAGCTCATCTCGGCCAAGGTCGAATGGCGCCAGCGCGAAATCCATTTCGACAAGCTGTTCCCGCAGCAGGTGAACCTGATCCTGATCGTGGTCGACGGCGCGACGCCCGAACTGGCGGAAGCCGGCACGGCGGCGCTGAGCGATGCGCTGCGTGGACAGACGAAAGCCTTCACCAGCGTGCGCCGGCCGGACGGCGGCGAATTCTTCGACAAGAACGGGCTCTTGTTCCTGCCGCTGTCCGAGGTGAAGAGCACGACGGCGCAGATGATCGCCGCGGCGCCGTTCCTGGGCCCGATGGCGGCGGACCCCTCGCTGCGCGGCATCATGGCGAGTCTGCAGACCGCGCTTCTGGGCGTGCGGCACGGCGACGCCAAGCTCGCCGATCTGGACAAGCCGATCGGCGCCTTCGGCGGCACGCTGGCGAAGATCGTCGGCGGCGAGCGCACCTGGCTGTCCTGGCGCGCGCTGGTCGGCGGCGCGAGCGTGGCGGGCGTCAACGAGAAGCGGCACTTCATCGAAGTACAGCCCCATCTCGATTTCGGCGCGCTGGAGCCCGGCGCCAGCGCGACGGATGCGATCCGCGCCACGGCGCGCAAGCTGCACCTGACGCCCGACAACGGCGTGCGCGTGCGGCTGACGGGTCCGGTGCCGCTGTCCGACGAGGAATTCGCGACGCTGGCCGACCGCGCGGCGCTGATGGGGACCGCGATGATGGCGGCGGTGTTGGCGACACTGTGGCTCGCCGTGCGCTCCTTCAAGATCATCTTCTGCATCGTCCTCACGCTCGCCGTGGGGCTGGCCATCACCATGGCGCTCGGCCTCTATGTCGCGCATGTCTTCAACATCATCTCGATCGCCTTCGTGGCGCTGTTCGTCGGATTGGCGGTCGATTTCGGCATCCAGTTCAGCGTGCGCTACCGCCACGAGCGCTTCGTCACCCGCGATCTGAACAAGGCGTTGGTCTGTGCCGGGCGCAGCGTGGGCACGCCCCTGGCCTTGGCGGCCGCGGCCACCGCGGCGGGGTTCTTCTCCTTCGTGCCGACCGAATATGCCGGCGTGGCGCAGCTCGGCGAGGTCGCCGGCATCGGCATGATCGTGGCCTTCGTGCTGTGCGTGACGCTGCTGCCGGCGCTTTTGATGCTGACCAGGCCGTCGAGCGAGGCCGACGAGGTCGGTTACCGCTTCTTTGCGCCCGTCGACCGCTATATGGCGAGCCATCGCTGGCGCGTGCTGCGCTGGGGCGCCGCCGCGGCGGTGGTCGCGCTGGCGCTGACCTCGTTCGTGAAGTTCGATTTCAACCCGCTGGACCTTCGCAGCGCCAAGACCGAATCGGTATCGACCATCCTGGACCTCACCAAGGACCCGCAGACCTCGCCGAACACGATCGACGTTTTGGCGCCCAACCTGGACGCGGCGCGCGCGCTGGCGGCGCGATTGTCGAAGCTGAAAGCGGTGGGCCAGGTCCTCACGCTGGCCGACTATGTGCCGGACGATCAGCCCGCCAAGCTCAAGCTGATCGAGGACGCCAATCTGCTGCTCGATCCGACGATCAACCCGTTCACCGTCAAGCCCGAGCCGAGCGACGCGGAGGTGATCGACGCGCTGCTCGCGACCGCCAAGGCGCTGCGCAAGGCGGCCGGCGCGGACGACACGGCGGCGGGACGCGATGCGGCGGCGCTTGCCGCGACGCTGGAGGCGCTCGCCCAGGGTGACGTGGGCCTGCGCGCGCGCGCGGCCGACGCGCTGGTGCCCGGCCTCAAGACCATGCTGGCGCAGATGAGCGCGTCGCTGCAGGCGTCCAGCGTGTCGGTCGACACCATGCCGGCCGACATGGTGCGCGACTGGGTGGCGAGCGACGGCACGGCGCGAGTCCAGCTGTTTCCCGCCGACACCTCGGGCACCAACCAGTCGCTGAACGCCTTCTCCAAGGCGATGCTGGTGGAGGTGCCGACGGCGACCGGCGCGCCGATCTCCATCCGCCAGTCGGGCACCACCATCGTCAACGCTTTCATCCAAGCGGGCGTGCTGTCCTTCATGGTGATCACCGCGCTGCTTCTGCTGGTGCTGCGGCGGCTGCGCGACGTGATCATGACGATCATACCGCTGCTTCTGACCGGGCTCCTGACCATCGGCACGTCGGTGGCGATCGGGCTGCAGCTCAACTTCGCCAACGTCATCGCGCTGCCGCTGCTGTTCGGCATCGGCGTGGCGTTCAACATCTATTTCGTGATGGCCTGGCGCAACGGGCAGACCAATCTGCTGCAATCGAGCCTGGCGCGGGCGGTGATCTACAGCGCGGCGACCACCGCGAGCGGCTTCGGCAGCCTGTGGCTGTCGAGCCATCCGGGCACGGCGAGCATGGGCGAGCTCTTGATGATCTCGCTCGCCTGGACGCTCGGCACGACGCTGTTCTTCCTGCCGGCGCTGATGGGAAAGCCGAAAACGGTGCGCTAGCCGCGCAGCGCCTTGCTGGCGACCTCGTCGATCTTCTTGATCAGCGCGGCGGCGCCGCCGGCCTTGATCGTCGCCGAATAGTCGGAACGATAGACCGAAATCTGGCTGATCGAGCCGTCGAGCAGGATGTCGATGATCTTCCAGTTCGCGCCGAACTGGCGCAGGCGATAGATGAAGACCACCGTTTGGTCCTTGGCGACGAGCTTGCTCGACACATAGTGGTCGGTGCCGCGCACGGTGACGGCGGGATCGACGACGAATTTCTCGCCGTTGAAATCGTCGAAATTGCCGGCGTATTGCGCCGCCGTCATGCGCGCGAAGGCGTCGTTCAAGGCCCTTTGGTCGGACGGCGATGTGGTCTCCCAGGCCGGACCGACGGCGTATTTGACCATGGTCGTGGTGTCGAAGGTCAGCTCGATCGCCGGGCGCAGCTTGGCGTAGCGGCCCTGGGCGCCGAGGGCATGGCCGCTCTTCATCGATTCGAGGAGCGTTGCGTAGAAGCTCTGCACCGTGGCGATCGCCGGATCGTCGGCGGCGCGGGCGGTGGCGAGCGGCGCCACGAGCGCGAAAACGACCGCGATCGCGGCGGATAAGCGAGCGAGGGAGAATGTCATGGTGGTCTCCAAATAAGTGGCGACGTTGGCCGCATACCTTCAATCGGAGCGGCCGAGAATCGTTCCCAATCTACCCTCTCTCACGGTAGATTCTCGCCGAAAAATCGGGCGAAATTTAGCCCCGCGCCTGGGCCTTGGCGACGAAATGGGTCGATACCACGCGCACGATGTCGGCGGCGCCCAGGCCGGCCGTTTCGTACTGCTTTTCCGGGCTGTCATGCTCCTGGAAGATGTCGGGCAGCGTCATGGTGCGGATATCGAAGCCGGGACGCAGCAGGCCCTCATTGGCGATGAATTGCAGCACCGACGCGCCGAAGCCGCCGGCCGAACCCTCTTCCACCGTCACGAGCATGCCGTGCTGGCGCACGAGGCGGCGCAGCAGATCGGTGTCCAGCGGCTTGGCGAAGCGCGCGTCGGCGACGGTGCAGGAGATGCCCTTGGCGGCGAGCTGGTCGGCGGCCTCCAGCGCCGCGGCAAGCCGGGTGCCGAGCGTCAGGATCGCCACTTCCTTGCCGTCGCGCACGACGCGGCCCTTGCCGATGGGCAGCACCTGGCCGCGCGCGGGAAGCGCCACGCCGACGCCTTCGCCGCGCGGATAGCGCAGCGCGATCGGGCCGGACTCATAGGCGGCGGCGGTCGCCACCATGTGCATCAGCTCCGCCTCGTCCGACGGCGCCATCACCACGAAATTCGGCAGACAGCAGAGATAGGCGAGATCGAAGGCGCCGGCATGCGTGGCACCGTCGGCGCCGACGAGGCCGGCGCGATCCATCGCGAAGCGCACCGGAAGATTCTGAATCGCGACGTCATGCACGACCTGGTCATAGGCGCGCTGGAGGAAGGTCGAATAGATCACGGCGAAGGGCTTGAGGCCTTCGGTGGCGAGGCCGGCGGCAAAGGTCACGGCGTGTTGTTCGGCAATGCCGACGTCGAAGGTGCGATCGGGGAAGGCCTTCTCGAAGAGATCAAGGCCGGTGCCGGACGGCATGGCGGCGGTGATGGCGACCACCTTCGGGTCCGCCTGGGCCTCGGCGATCAGCGCATCGGCGAACACCCTGGTGTAGGTCGGCGCCTTGGACGGCGATTTCTTCAGCGCGCCGGTCGCGACGTCGAAGCCGGTGTTGGCGTGGCCCTTGTCGGGCGCGCTTTCGGCCGGCGCATAGCCCTTGCCCTTCTCGGTGCGGATGTGCAGCAGCACCGGTTCGGGCGCGCCGTCGCGGATCGCTTCGAGCGCCTCGACCAGGGCGAGCACGTCATGGCCGTCGACCGGGCCGACATGATTCATGCCCAGCTTTTCGAACAGCGTGTTCTCGCCGGCGCCGCGCGCCGCGAGATCGTTCAGATGCGCATTGAGCGCGCCGGTCGCCGGCGCGATGGACATGTCGTTGTCGTTGAGCACGACGAGCAGGCGGCTCTTCAGATGGCCGGCATTGTTGATCGCCTCATAGGCCATGCCCGCGCTCATCGCGCCGTCGCCGATCACCGCGATGACGTGATTGTCCTTGCCGAGCAGATCGCGGCCGACCGCCATGCCGACGCCGGCGCTGATCGAGGTCGAGGAATGCGCTGCGCCGAAGGGATCGTATTCGCTCTCGCTCCTGCGCGTGAAGCCGGAAAGACCGCCGCCCTTGCGGATGGTGCGGATGCGGTCGCGCCGCCCGGTGAGGATCTTGTGCGGATAGGCCTGGTGGCCGACGTCCCAGATGA
>CAZMHP010000063.1:0-14142 GCA_964566095.1 uncultured Rhizobium sp.
CCATCACGTCGCCGACGATCAGCGCCGACTTGCGATAGGGCTTGTTCCAGTCGCGCCCTTCCTCGTGCATGGAATAGAGGATGCGCCGATGCACCGGCTTCAAGCCGTCGCGCACGTCGGGCAGCGCGCGCTGCACGATCACGCTCATCGCGTAGTCGAGATAGGACCGCTTCAGCTCGTCTTCGATGGCGATGGGGCTGATGTTGCTGGAGCCGGGTGCTGGCGGCGTCTGATCGGTCGGGGCGCTCAGGTGTTGTGCCTTTTGAACGGAGCCAAAGAGGGGGTCTAACTAGCACTTAAAGGTCGATTCGACCACTGCCACGGTGCCGAAATAATACGAACATTATCAATTACTTAAGAGGCGTCAGGGGCCGGCCGCGTCGGCGGGCTCCGGTTCGCGCGAATGCTTGTACGCGGCCGCGAACCGCGCCGCGAATCCGGCGACGTCGTTCCGCGCGATCGCATCGCGCAGGCCCTGCATCAGGTCTTGATAGAAGGTCAGATTGTGCCAGGTCAGGAGCATCGACGCGATGATCTCGCCGGCCTTCACCACGTGATGCAGATAGGCGCGGCTGAACTGCCGGCAAGCCGGACAGCGACAATCCGGATCGAGCGGCCCTTGGTCTTCGGCATGACGCGCATTGCGCAGATTCAGCGGGCCGCCGCGCGTGAAGGCCTGGCCGTTGCGGCCCGAGCGCGTCGGCAGCACGCAGTCGAACATGTCGATGCCGCGCAGGACCGCGCCGACGATGTCGTCCGGCTTGCCGACACCCATGAGATAGCGCGGCCGATCGGCGGGCAGCAGCGGCACGGTCGCGTCCAACGTCGCGAACATCTCCGCTTGTGGTTCGCCGACCGCTAAGCCACCCACCGCGTAGCCGTCGAACCCGATCCCGATCAACGCGATAGCCGATCGCGCCCGCAGGTCCGCATAGGTCCCACCCTGCACGATGCCGAAACAGGCGCGGCCGGGCTGCTCACCGAACGCGGCCTTGGACCGCGCGGCCCAGCGCAGCGACAGTGCAAGCGACTTCTCGATATCGGCATGCGTGGCGGGCAAGGCGGGGCATTCGTCCAAGACCATCTGGATATCCGAGCCCAGCAGACGCTGGATCTCCATCGCCCGCTCCGGCGAGAGGAATTCCGCATGGCCGTCGATATGCGAGGCGAAATGGACGCCCTCTTCGGTGATCTTGCGCAGCTTGGACAGCGACATGACCTGGAACCCGCCGGAATCAGTGAGAATGGGGCGGTCCCAGCCCATAAATTTGTGCAGACCGCCAAGCCGCGCGATGCGCTCGGCACCCGGGCGAAGCATCAAGTGATAGGTGTTGCCGAGAAGTATGTCGGCGCCGGTCTCGCGCACGCTTGCCGGCAGCATCGCCTTCACCGTGCCCGCCGTGCCCACCGGCATGAAGGCCGGCGTTCGGATCTCGCCGCGCGCGGTTCGGAGCGTGCCGCGGCGCGCCGCGCCGTCGGCCGCGGTCATCTCGAATGCAAAAGCGCTCATGGCGCGCGGCATAGCAGAGCCGCGCGGTCAGAGGAATAGAACCGCCTCGGCGCGGGCCTCAGTTGTCGTCGGCGGACGCATCCATGGGCCGGTGCGGCGCCGGCGCGGAATAAGTGGCAGGTTCATCTCCGCCGTAGCGGGCCGCGCTCCGGACGACCGGAACGGCGCAGACCGGCACATCGTCGGCCAGCCGGAAATCGTGCGCATCGACATAGCTTGCCACGCTGTCCAGCGAGGCGACAGCCGAGAATTCGGACCCGGCACGCGCGCAAAAATCGTCACCGTCCCGGCTGCTTTGCAGGGCCGCGTCGTTGGCCAGCTCGGTCTTGTAGGTGTGATAGCCGGCTTCGCCGCCCTGCAAATGCACGAAGTAGGATTTCAAGCGCCCGTCCGACGCGATCAATTCGGGCTGATGCGAGAGCACGAAGCCGTTGTAGAGCGAAACGTCGTGACAGCTATAGGCCGCCACCATCAATTCCTGTTGCAGCGCCGCGACCTTGAGAGCCGCCGCGTCGCTGCCGCTCGCGCAGCCGGCGGCCCAGGCACCGCCTGCCGCACCGTGCATTCCGATGACGCAAGCCGCCAGTCCGCCAATTGTCCGCCGCATGGTTCGCCCCTTCATGGGTTGTCGTCAGTTGTCGCGCGACGCCGTGCGCGCCGAACGCTCGCAGTGACCGCTCGCCGGATCGGCTGTGTCGAGATGCGGCGCGACTTCTCCCGCCCCGCCCCTGCAACCGACCCACCGGAAATCGTGTTCGACGCCGCGCTCTCCCAGGCTGTCGTCGGCGAACAGCGCGCTGAAACCGTTCGCGGACACGCTGCCGGAAGGACTGGCGGCGCCATCGCCGTCGCAGGCCGTCATCCGATCCTCGCCGTGGAGCAGGCAATAGGCGAACTGCACCACATAGCCGCAATGGTTGCGGAAGCCCCAATAGCTGCCGTCGCTATCGACTTTCAGACAATTCGAGGTGATGGCTTCGTCGGCGGTTGGCGTTGTGCCCGTCGCGTCGCGCGCGTCGTGCGGGCCGGAGTCGATCAGGTGGACGTTGGAATCCTTGACCGCCACGACGTCCAGGTCGGCCGCGCCCGGGACAACGGCCGGCGAGGCGGTCAGCGAAGCCTGGACGGCGCCATGACCACCGTGCCTGCGCGACGGCGGGGACACGGACGGGCGGCGGTCGCTTGCAGGAGTCGCTGGCGGCGTCCGGCACGTCGTTGCGGACGCGCTGTCGCCGACGCCCAGCCGGCGCGCATAGGCGGCAACCGCGGCTTTGCGCTCTTCGGCGCTGAAGACGTGGCCTTTCGGATACCAGGCCGCGCAGAGTTGTGCCCCGGACGCCTTGCGCAGCACCATCGACAGTCCGTCGCCGGCGGGCGACAGGGTTTCGACGTCGCCATTGGCGTACTCAACGACGACGCCGTTGGGTGCCTGGTGAAAGACGCCGCTCGCTTGGCGCGGGTCGCCGAGATCCCAAACGGTGCCCAGCCCATTGCCGACGAAGTTGAACGAGAGTTTCTGGACGACGCTATCGGGGCCATCCGAGGTGCGAACCAATCCGTGCGTGTCGGAGGCGAACGCGATCGTCGCGCCGTCCACGGCAACGAGCGTCTTGCCGTCGAACGTATGCAAGATGTCACCCGCGGTCGATGCCGTGCCGCCCGCCGACTCCCGGACGGCGGGTGCGGTCATAGACGGACCCGGCGCCGGCGGCTCCTGCATCTTTCCGTCCACGAATGTCGCCGCCACCGTGGCGCCATTCTTGCGGGTGATCGTACCCTGTCCGTCCGGCTGGTCGTTGCGCCATGTCCCGTCATATTTGCGCCCGTCGGCCCAGGTCTGCATGCCATGGCCTTCGGCCTTGCCATCGACCCAATCGCCCTCATAACGATCGCCGTTGGTCCAAAGAACCGTGCCGCGGCCGTTCAAGCGACCGGCAATCCAGTTGCCGTCGAAGCGGTCACCCTTCGCATCGACGAGAACGCCGGCGCCGTCCGGCGCGCCGCCGACGGTGCCGCCCGCATAGTGCGCGCCGTCGCTCCATGCGATCGTCGCGTTGCCGTCGGCGATCGCGCCGTCGGCGAAGTCGGCCGAGATCGTCAGGGATCGCCCATCCTTCGCGAAGTAGGTCGCAGTGCCGCGCCCGCTCGCCAGGCCATGCGTACACGGGCCGTCCCAGCTCGCTCGGTCGGCGGCGAATCCATCGGCCGCGAAGACCGCGCAATCGGTCTCGCGATCGTAGAGCCGGCGATGGCCGGCGTCGGCGGCGTCCTGGGCGGCCGCGGGAACCGAGACGGCGCCCGCAAGAACCATAAGGATCGCTGAAGCAATGCCCCTGTGCATCGACTTTGCCGCCGCGTTCGCGACGGTCCCCTTCTTCTCGACTTGCCCGCAATAGCAAACCCCAGCTCTCGCAAAGCGCCAAGCGCGTGTGAGCGGGATCGCAAACGAAGAATTACCGCGCTCGATCCGATTGTCATCAGAAAAAAGCGTGTTCCATGCGGTTCCGCGATGGAACCGCGCGAGCGTCTTTTGTCGTACGGAAAATGCCGGCAAATCGGTACGAAATCGTCCGGCAGCCGCGCGCGCCGCGGAATATTCCCTGTACGGATCGTCTCTCGTTCGATCTTTCGAAGAAACCGCAAACCTTCTTTAGGGAAGCATGGCGATGGCGCTTTCGGATCGGCGCGATCGGGCGGATGAATTCCCCCGACACGCCTGACACGCGTTCGAAGGGAGCGAAGATCATGTCCAGCAGACTTATCGTCGTCGCAGCGCTTTTGCTGTGTGGGGTGGGTCCCGCGCAGGCCGTTGACGGCATCGGCAAACAATTCGCGAGCCGGGGTGACCCGATGTCCGGCGGCAGACAGCCGGCAACCGCCCTGAGCGTCGGCTATCGGACGGAACCGGACGCGACACGCGGTCGGATCGCCGTCTGCGCCGACCTCGCCGCCGCCCGCGCGCTGGATGCAAAAGTCACGGGCGCGGGCTATGCGGTCCAGGACCGCGTGCTCGATTTCACCTTCGTCCTGTGCATGACCGGGCCGCCGACGGCGGATTGAGGCGTTACACCGCGCGCCAGAGCAGGCACGCGTCGCCATAGGAATAGAACCGATAGCCCTCGGCGATGGCTTCGGCATAGGCCCGCTTCATCGTCTCGACGCCGCTGAAGGCGCAGACCAGCATGAACAGGGTCGATCGCGGCAGGTGGAAATTGGTGAGCAGGATATCGGCGGTGCGGAAGCGATGGCCCGGCGTGATGAAGATGTCGGTTTCGCCCTCGAACGGCGCGAGCCGGCCGTCGGCCCCGACAGCGCTTTCCAACGTGCGCAAGGTCGTCGTGCCCGCGGCGACGATCCGGCCCCCGGCCGCGCGCGCCGCATTGAGGCGGTCGGCGGTGGCGCGGTCCAGCCTCGCCCATTCGCCATGCATGCGATGGTCCGCGGTGTCGGACGCCGACACCGGCAGAAACGTTCCGGCTCCGACATGCAGCGTCATTGTCTCGCGCGCGATACCGGCCGCGTCGAGCTGCCCGAACAGCTGCGGCGTGAAATGCAGACCGGCGGTCGGCGCCGCGACCGATCCGGGCGCCGCGGCAAAGGTCGTTTGATAATCTTCCGCGTCGCGCGCGTCCGCCTTGCGCTTGCCAGCGATGTAGGGCGGCAAGGGCAACTCGCCGTTCGCCGCGATCAGCGCATCCAACGCCGCGCCCCGCGCCGCGAACCGCACAGCGGTCTCGCCGGCCTCGCCGCGCGATTCGATGACCGCCTCCATCTCGTCCGGGCCCAGGCTCAGCCGATCGCCCGCCTGGAGCTTCCGTGCCGGTTTGGCGAAGGCGAGGAAGCGATCGTCCGACACGCGCTTGTGCAGCAGGATCTCGATCTGAGGGCCGTTGCCCGTCATCCCGGCCCGCGGCAGCCGCCGTCCGCGCAGCCGCGCGCGAATGACTTTGGTGTCGTTGACCACGAGCGCGTCACCGCGGCGCAGATAACGTGCCAATTCGGATACCCGCGCATGTTCGATCCGCCCATCGGCCCCGACGATCAGCATCCGCGCGGCGCCGCGCGGTTCGGCCGGGCGCAAGGCGATCCGCTCGGGCGGCAACTCAAAATCGAAGATGGCGGTGTCCATGGCGCCCGTCCAACGCAATGCGCGCCGCACGCGGGTCGCGAACACCGGCCCGATCCCCTCGAGCGTCGCATGGTGAGCCCGGATGGGATCGAACCATCGACCCTCTGATTAAAAGTCAGATGCTCTGCCGCTGAGCTACGGGCTCTCTCAAGCGCGGCGGACCATATGGGCCGACAGCAGGCGGGTCAACCGCGGCTTAAGTGGCTGAGAGCCATTCGCTTTCGCTCGGGGTGCTCCGGCTCTACTATACTCTGGCTGCTTCGTACCCCGGCAATTTCGCCCGCCATGGATACCGACCCCAATTCGGCCAGGACGGCGATCCGCGCCTTTGTGTCGCTGGTTCGCAGCCTTGCCGTATTTTCGGGACGCCGAGGGGTTTTCGCCCTCGTCTATATCGCGCTGGGAGCGGTTTTCGAAGGTTTCGGGCTCCTGCTGATCATACCTTTGATGTCGCTGGTGATCGGGACAGGTGGCCCGAGGAACCCTCTGCAGCTCATGGCTGGGCGCCTTCTGGACACCGTCGGCGCGACGACCGCCTTCACGCGATTGGCGTTTCTCCTCTCGGGCTTCATCGCGGTGATCATCTTGCGCGCCGTCGTGATCGCGCGGCGCGACGTCAGCGTCACGAGCCTTCGCACGGAGTTCATCGAGGATTTCCGACGCCAGATCGCGCAGGCCCTCGCGCAAGCGGGTTGGGATCGCGTGGCGCGCCTGCGCCATGCGCGCTTTTTGAGCGTCATGGGCAGCGATATCCAACGGCTCATGGCTTCGTCCTATTTCCTGTTGGACATCGGCATCTCGATCGTCCTTCTCATCACGCAATGCGTCATCGCACTCGTGCTCTCGCCGTTGCTGGCGTTGTTTTCGATTGCCCTGCTTGCCGGCGGCGCGATGGCGATGATGCCGATCCTGCGCCGCATCCGCGACCTCGGCCGCTTCGAGACCGAGGTCAATCTGGTGCTCACGGATACGATGACGCAATTTCTCAATGGGCTCAAATTCGCCATCAGCCAAGATCTGCAAGGCAGCTTCCTGGGCGAGTTTCTGCGAACCTTGTCCCAGACGACCCACCGGCGCATCGAGGTGTCCCGACGCCTGACGACGGTTCGCGCCGTGACGACCACACTGACGGCCGTCTTGGGCGCGTCCATCCTGCTGGTGGGTTATGGATATCTTTCACTTTCGCCGGCGGTGTTGATTGCGTTTCTATTGGTCATCGCGCGCATGAACGGACCCTGGACGCAGATCCAGCACGGCGCCCAGCAATTGGCGCACAGCCTGCCCGCCTTTGAGGCGATCCAGGAGCTGCTTGCGGATCTGCGCGGCGAACCTTTGCCGGCAAAACCGACGCCTTTGCGGCGGATGGAAGGCGCGATCGTCTTCGACAATGTGGGATTTCGGCATGCGCCGTCGGCGGGTGGCGAGGCCCAGGGCGTGACGGCGCTTCGGCTGACCATCCTGCCGGGCATCGCGCTCGGCATCGGCGGACCGTCGGGCGCCGGCAAGACGACATTCGCGGATCTGCTCGTCGGCTTGCTGAAGCCGCAGGCCGGGCGCATCACGGTCGGCGGTATCGATCTCGACGAAACGACCCTGCCCTCCTGGCGCGCGCAGCTCGGCTATGTGTCGCAAGACCCTTTCCTGTTTCACGACACGGTGCGGCGAAATCTGGCGTGGGTGGCTCCGGACGCGACCGAGCAGCAGATGTGGGAGGCGCTGGCCCAGACCGGCGCCGATGTGATCGTGCGGCGACTGGATGGGGGACTGGATTCGGTCGTGGGCGAGCGCGGCAGTCTCCTCTCCGGCGGCGAACGTCAGCGCATTGCCCTCGCGCGCGCGCTCTTGCGCAAGCCCAGGCTGCTCGTCCTCGACGAAGCGACCAACGCGATCGACGTGGAAGGCGAGCGCATTCTTCTGCTGCGCCTTCTGGCGCTCGCGTCACGACCGACCATGGTGATCGTCGCCCATCGCACCGAAACCCTGGCCCTGTGCGACCAGGTCGTGCGCATGCGCGACGGCAGGATTGAGCCCGAGGGAAAGCATGTCACGCCCGTCGCGGTTTAGCGGCGGTTCGTCCTCGGAAAGATCGACGCCTCCACGCGATCGCCCGGCGCGATGCCAAGTGTCTTGGACAAGCCGCCGCTGATCTCGAGGACGGCGCGTATCGGTTCGGCGGAATAGATTTCCTTCGTCGAAAACGGCACCGCGTTGGCGGCGATCGTCGATATCGTGCCGTCGGCGCGCACGAACAGCATGTCCAGTGGCAGTGGCGTGTCCTTCATCCAGAAGGCGGTCATCACCGACCCGTGGAAATCGAACAGCATGCCCGCGTCGTTGGCCAGATGGAGCCGGTGCATCAACCCCAGTTCGCGGCTGGCATCGTCGGCCGCGACCTCCATCCGGAAGGTGTGCGCGCCGGCATGGGTGTGGATGATCACGGTCGCGACGGGCAACCCAGCCGCGGCGTGGCCGGGCGCGAACGCCAGGAATGACAGAGCCAGGAAAACGATCAGCAGGCGCATCGTCGCACACTCTTGGAATTTCGTCGGCACCGTTGCGGAAAGCTTACGTCGGCGCGCGCGAGAGAGAAACCACGAAGACGGACGTCCTTTTCTCAGTCGCTCACCGCGGACACCGTCTCGGTGAGCAGCGGACGCGGCGAGGATTCCCGAATTGTCGCGCGCACGCGCACCAGCGGGTCTTCGATGAAACGCAGGACCAGCACCGACACCGCCAGCGACATGGCTCCCGCCACAAGGAACAAGGCGGGTCCCGGGCGCAGTCCCGCCGCGCCGATCGCCAATCCACCCAGCGGCCAATGCAGCAGGAAGAGCGGATACGACAGCCGTCCGAGCAACACCCCCGTCGATCGAAGGCGCGGCAGGGCGGCATCGAGCGGGCTGTTCCACAAGCCGAGCAAAAGGACCGCCGTCACGGGGGCGCCGAGAAACTCGTTCATCGTCTGGCTGCGCAGAACCGGACCCCAGGCCAGAAACTCGAAGGCCGCCAGGCCCACCAGCGCGACCAGAAACGGATAGCGCGGGCGCAGCCGATGCCGCAGCAGATAAGCCGACGATCCGATGAAGAACGCATCGGCATTGCCGACCGGCGTGCCGTAGAACGGTACCGGCGCCCACCAGAAGGCACAATAGGCCGAGACCAGAAGCGTGACCGGCAACAGCACGAAGGTCAGCCGCGGCCGCGTCGCCGTCAGCAACCCGATCAGCAGGTAGAACCACAATTCGGTGTGAAGCGACCAGGCGGCCGGCAACAACCGGCTCACCGTCTGCTGCGTCAGACCGAATACGGCGAGGTTTGCCATCCAGTCGCCCGGCATATCGGGCACGCGCAGCGAGGGATGCAGGGTCGCGGCCGAAGGAAGGACCGTGACCACGACCAGTGCGACCGCGAGACACGCCCAATATGTGGGATAGATGCGCAGGAATCGGTTGGCGAGAAAGGCCGCCGGACGCCCGGCATAGCGCGTCGTCGCCACCATCGAGATCAGAAAGCCGCTGATACAGAAGAACGCCTCGACCGCCAGGCGGCCGGTTTGCGGCGGTTCGAGCGCCGAGAGATGCTCGCCCATCACCGTCAGCGCCAGCGAGAACCGGAACAGGCTGAGCGCGGTCGATGCGCCGGCCGGCGCGATCGTGTCGCGAACGGACGGATTGTCGGCCGGCGCGCGGTTCATCGAGGGCGAATGAGCGTTCAAGAATCCCGCCCCCTTCAATCGATGGACGTCGGCAGCCGTCCTTCCAGGACGGCGAGTTCGTTGCGCACGCGACTCATGGGATAGGCGTACATCAGCCGATGTCCGTCCTTGTCGAGATAGCCGAAGGTGATGCCGACGATCGCGCCGCTCGCGACTTCGACCACCGGCCCGCCGCTGAAGCCAGGCCCGGCATTGCCCTCGAAGATGAACGCGCCTTGCACCACGCAGGTCGAACAGCGCGCCTCGACCGGCTGGTTCAGCAGGCGTACGACGCCACGCGCCTCACGCAGCTCGCCGTCCGGCCCTTGGCCATAGGCGATGACCTGCTGCCCCGGCGCCGCGACGCCGAAGACCGGCGCGAGGTTGCGGCCGACGCGGAAAAACAGCAGGTCGTAGTCGCGTGAGCGGCCGATGACCGGAACCTTGCCCAGAAAGTCGCCATTGTGTGCGTTGGTCACGGCGATCCCGGGCGCGACGACGAATGCCGCGCCGTGGCTCTCCAGGAGAAAATAGCTGCGCCCGTCGAGCGGAATGTACGCGCGCGCGATGTCGGACGTGACGAAGCTCGCCGCCCGTTCGCCCGACGCCGTGGCGCAGGCTCCGAGCGACAGCGCAAGCAGAAATGCGATGCCGGGACGCATGAAACGCGATTCGATCAGAACGGAATCTCGTCGTCCATTTCCTCGCGTTGGAAGCTCGCGGGCGCCTCGCTCGCGCCGACGCGGCCGCCACCGCCACCCTCGCCGCGGGTGTCGAGCATCACCAGTTCGCCCCGGAAATTCTGCAGCACGACTTCGGTCGAGTACTTGTCCTGACCGTCCTTGTCCGTCCATTTGCGCGTCTGCAATGCCCCCTCGAGATAGATCTTGGAGCCCTTGCGCAGATACTTCTCCGCCACGTCCGCGAGGTTCTTGTTGAAGATCACCACGCGGTGCCACTCGGTCTTCTCCTTGCGCTCGCCCGACGATTTGTCGCGCCAGGTTTCCGAGGTTGCGATCGACAGGTTCACGATGGGATCGCCGCTCGTCATGCGGCGCACTTCCGGATCCTTGCCCAGATTGCCGACCAGAATGACCTTGTTGACGCTGCCCGCCATGACCGTCTCCACTCTTGTTGGCGCCGAACCTAAGCCCCGGCAGCGTCAAGAACCACCGGAACGGGCCATGGTGCCTGTGGGCATATTAGTTCTCTCTTTGTTCTCACGCAAGCCCCTTCGCACCCGCCGCCGCAAACCCTGTCAAATCGGCAAAATCTCGAGCAGCCGGTCGACTTTCAACGCATGGTCCAGGAGCGGCTCGACGTCTTCGAGGAATCGCAACGTGTGCGGCAATTCGGCATGGACCTCGAAAGCCGCCTCGTCCTTCCAGCGTGAGTGAATGAAGAACAGCCGCGGGTCGCGCGTGGAGCGGAAATATCCGATGAAGACGCAGCCCGGCTCGGCGCGAACAGCCGCACTGGCGTCGCGCATGGCCTGCACAATCGCGTCCTGCCGACCTTCCTTCACGTGAAAGCGCACGATGGTGTCGAGTTCCATACCGATTTCCCGTTTCACCAATCTTTGTAACGGCTGTCGCTGACAGCTTATGGCAGCAACCTCTTCCCCGCGCATCGGTTGGGCTAGACTATGCGCGCCGCGAACAAGCCCGTGCCATGCAACTTACCAGACGCGCCTTCACCGCCGGCGTTCTCGCGGCCCCGGCCATTCTCAAGGGCGCGCGCGCCGCGCCGCCGGCGCTCCCGAACATTGCCGCCGAGGATGCGGTGTTCGCGCTGCCGGGCAGCGCGCTTTATGATCGCACCCTGCCCGCTTACAATCTTCGCACCGAACTCAAACCGGCACTGCGCATCCTGACGACGTCCGCGCGCGGTATGCGCCAGGCGATCGACTGGGTTCGGACCAAGGATCTTCCCTTCGCGCTGCGCAGCGGCGGCCACTGCTTCGAAGGATTCTCGCAAAGCACCGGCGTCGTGATCGACACGCGGCTGATGAACGCCGTATCGCTCGACGCGCAGACGAACCTGCTCTCGGTCGGCGCCGGCGCGGCGCTGGGCGACATCTACCGCTATGTCGGCGCGCGCGGCTTGGCCTTTCCCGGCGGTTCCTGCCCCACCGTGGGCGTCGCGGGACACACGATGGGCGGCGGCTTCGGGCTGGTCGGACGCGAGCGCGGCTTGGCCTGCGACAGCCTCGTCGCCATCGATCTGGTCGATGCCGGGGCACGCCCCGTCCGCGCCGATGGCGGGCAGAACGCCGAGCTGTTCTGGGCCTGCCGCGGCGGCGGCGGCGGCACCTTCGGCGCGGCGACAGGCCTTCACTTTGCGATACGGCCGATCGGCGCGATCACGGTCTTCGCCTTGACCTGGCTGCTCAAGACCGCCGACGCGGCGCGCCTGTTTTCCGCCTGGCAGGATTGGGCGCCGGACGCACCCGACGCGATCACCGGCATCTTCAAGATCTCCAAGCGCGGCGACGGCCGCATCGCGCTGCACCTCGCCGGTCTGTCGACGGGTCCGATCGGCGAGCTGCGACGCGAATTGCGTGCGCTGTCGGACAGTGCCGCGCCGAGCAGCGGGCCGACCGTGATCACGATGAGCTATCTCGCAGCCGTCAATCACTTCTCGGGTGGCTGGGGCTATGAGTCCCAATATTCGAAGGGCAAGTCCGATTACATCACCAAGCCGCTGGACGCGGCCGGGATCGACG
The DNA here is from genome assembly GCA_964566095.1 of uncultured Rhizobium sp. Classification (GTDB taxonomy): domain Bacteria; phylum Pseudomonadota; class Alphaproteobacteria; order Micropepsales; family Micropepsaceae; genus Rhizomicrobium. The sequence goes on from CAZMHP010000063.1 coordinate 12,059, forward strand.
CGCTGATCGGCGGCATCGCGGCGCTGCCGGCGGGCGAGGTCATCGCCATCTGCGACGCCTATGGCGGCGCGATGGATCGGGTGCCCGATGCACAGACGGCCTTCGCCTATCGTTCCGGCACGGAGTTCTGCATCCAGTATTACACGAGCTGGCGGAGCGCCGCGGCCGGCCGGCGCCGGCTCGCCGACATTCGGCAACTCTACGCCGCGATGCGCCCGTGGTCCGGCGGCGCCTATGTGAACTATTGCGACCTCGATCTGCCGGATTGGCAGCAGGCCTATTGGCGGCAGAACCTGCCGCGGCTGAAGGCGATCAAGGCACGGGTCGATCCCGACAACCTGTTTCATCACGCCCAAAGCGTTATTTGACCGCCGCGGTGGCGCGCGCTGCTGCCAAGTTCCGGTCGCTCGGCGCGTTAGGGTGGTAAAAGGCTGATGTTCCTGTTATGTTCCATCGATTCCTTGAGGGTCGCTCGGCTTGCGTTTGGCGGGTTCCGTCCCCAAATAAGCGCGACCGCACGCCTGCCGGCGGAGGCGGAAACTTCCGGGGATCATGACAGGCACGTGGTTGCGGGTGCGAACCCCGCCCGCCAGAGTGCGCGTTTCGACGAAGCGAAAGAGCGATGCTGAAGAACATTTCCATCCGCGGGGCCCGCGAACACAATCTCAAGAACATCGACGTCGAGATTCCGCGCGACACGCTGACGGTGCTGACGGGCCTGTCCGGCTCGGGCAAATCCAGCCTCGCCTTCGACACCATCTATGCCGAGGGTCAGCGCCGCTATGTCGAGTCGCTGTCGGCCTATGCGCGGCAGTTCCTGGAGCTGATGCAGAAGCCCGATGTCGACCACATCGAGGGCCTGTCGCCCGCGATTTCCATCGAGCAGAAGACGACCTCGCGCAATCCACGCTCCACCGTCGGCACCGTCACCGAGATCTACGACTATCTGCGCCTGCTCTTCGCGCGCGTCGGCGTGCCCTATTCTCCGGCGACCGGACTTCCCATCGAGAGCCAGACCGTCAGCCAGATGGCCGACCGCATCCTCGCCCTGCCCGAAGGCACGCGGCTCTATTTGCTGGCGCCCATGGTGCGCGACCGCAAGGGCGAGTACCGCAAGGAATTCGCCGATCTGCAGAAGAAAGGCTTCCAGCGCGTCAAGGTCGACGGCAAATATTACGAGATCGGCGCGGTGCCGTCGCTCGACAAGAAGCTCAAGCACGACATCGAGGTGGTGGTCGATCGCATCGCGGTGAAGAAGGATCTGGGCAACCGGTTGCCGGATTCCATCGAGACCGCGCTCGGCATCGCCGACGGTCTCGTCATCGCCGAATTCGCGGACGAGAAGGAGAAGGACGGCTCGCCCAAGCAGCTCCTGATGTCGTCCAAATTCGCCTGCCCCGTGTCCGGCTTCACCATCCCGGAGATCGAGCCGCGCCTGTTCTCCTTCAACAACCCGCACGGCGCCTGCCCGGTCTGCGACGGGCTCGGCACGCAGCTCTATTTCGATCCGGCGCTCGTCGTGCCCGACGGCACGCTCACCCTGCGCAAAGGCGCCATCGCACCGTGGTCCAAAGGTTCCTCGCCTTATTATCTGCAGACGCTCGAGGCGCTGGCCAAGCACTACAAATTCTCGCTCAACGAGGCGTGGGACGACCTGCCCAAGAAGGCCAAGGAGATCGTCCTGCACGGTTCAGGCGAGGACGAGATCAAGTTCACCTATGACGACGGCCTGCGCCGCTACGAAACCAAGAAGACCTTCGAGGGCGTCATCCCGAACATGCAGCGCCGCTACAAGGAAACCGATTCCTCCTGGGTGCGCGAGGAGTTCGAACGTTATCAGGACACGTCGCCCTGCGATGTCTGCAAAGGCTACCGCCTGAAGCCCGAAGCGCTCGCGGTAAAGATCGGCGGCCTGCACATCAGCCAGGTCTGCGAACAATCGATCCGCAACGCCGATGGCTGGTTCCGCGACATCGACAAGAAACTGAACAAGCAGCAGAACGAGATCGCGGCGCGCATTTTGAAGGAGATCCGCGCCCGGCTGAAATTCCTCAACAATGTCGGCCTCGACTATCTGACGCTGG
>CAZMHP010000064.1:0-13969 GCA_964566095.1 uncultured Rhizobium sp.
TCGGCCCATTCCCGCCGGACGCATCGCGCGCGGCGAAGCGCTCGGCTTCGGCTGGACGCTCAGCGTCGCCGCCGTGACGCTGATGGGTCTGTTCGTGAACTTCACGGCAGCGGCGCTGCTCGCGTTCACGGTCTTCATTTATGTCGGCGTCTACACGCTCTGGCTCAAGCGCCGCACGCCGCAGAACATCGTGATCGGCGGGCTCTCCGGCGCGCTGCCGCCGGCCATCGGCTGGGCCGCGGTCACCGGTTCGCTCTCGCTCGCGCCGCTGCTGCTCGTGGCGATCATCTTCCTGTGGACGCCGCCGCATTTCTGGGCGCTGGCGCTGTGGCGCTCGGGCGACTATGCCCGCGCCGGCGTGCCGATGATGCCGGTGGTGCGGGGCAAGGCTTCGACCCGCCGCCAGATCCTCGCCTACACCGCCGCGCTGATCCCGCTGGGCCTGTCGCCGGCCGCGATCGGCATCGCGGGCCCGCTCTATCTCGCCTGTGCCGGCGGCATCGGCGCCTGGTTTGCCGCCGAAGCGGTCTCGGTGTTCTTCGAGCGTGACGAAGCGAAAGAGCCGGCGGCGCACCGGCTGTTCCGCGTCTCGCTGATCTACATGTTCGCGCTGTTCGCGGCGTTGATCGCCGAGCACGCGCTGCATATCGCGCCGTTCGGGGCTTGGGCGTGATGGCGGTGGCGGCGATGGACGAAGGCAAGGCGCGTCGGCGCCGCAACATCGCGCTGGCGCTGGCGCTCGGCGCGCTGGTGGTACTGTTTTACATCATGACGATGGTGCGGGTTCACCCGTAGGAGAGGGCTTACGATCATGGCCAATACCGAGGTCAAGCACGACTATCATCTCGTCGATCCGAGCCCCTGGCCGATCGTCGGGTCGATCGCCGCCTTCACGATGCTGATCGGCGCCGTGTTCTGGATGAACAAGGACTACACCGGCTTCTGGGGCCTGCCGGTGAACGGTCAGCCTTACATCTTCGCGATCGGCGCGGTGCTGGTGCTGTTCACCATGGCCGGCTGGTGGCGCGACGTCGTCTCGGAGTCGGTGGTCAAGGGCGACCACACGCCGGTGGTGAAACTGCATCTGCGCTACGGCATGCTGCTGTTCATCGCCTCGGAAGTGATGTTCTTCGTCGCCTGGTTCTGGGCCTATTTCAATTCGGCGATCTTCTTCAACGACGTGTCGATCGGCTCCTGGCCGCCCTCGGGCATCGCCACGCTCGACCCCTGGCACTTCCCGCTGCTCAACACGCTTATTCTGCTGACCTCGGGCACGACGGTCACCTGGGCGCATCACGCCATCCAGCACGGCGACAAGAAGGGCGCGGTGCAGGGCCTGCTGCTCACCGTGATCCTCGGCGCCTCCTTCACCTGCGTACAGGCCTATGAGTACGCGCACGCGCCGTTCACCTTCGGCTTCAACCATCTGGCGCTGGCGCCGTTCACCGATCCGGCGCATGCCTCGCTGGCGGTGGGCGTCGGCAATTTCGACGCGATTTACGGCTCGACCTTCTTCATGGCGACCGGCTTCCACGGCTTCCACGTCATCATCGGCACCATCTTCCTGACCGTGTGCCTCGGCCGCGCCATCGCGGGCCAGTTCACGCCGACGCGCCATTTCGGCTTCGAGGCGGCGGCCTGGTACTGGCACTTCGTCGACGTGGTGTGGCTGTTCCTGTTCGTCTGCATCTATGTCTGGGGCGCCGGGCCGGTCACCGCCGGCTAATATGTCCGGCGGCAGCCCCGGCGTTTTCGGTGCAAGCCTGCTGGGGCGCTGTCCGCGTTGCGGCCAGGGCAGGCTGTTCGACGGCTATCTCTCCATCGCGCCGCGCTGCACCGTCTGCGATCAGGATTTCAAATCCTTCGACGTGGGCGACGGTGCCGCCGCGCTCGTCATCCTGATCGTCGGCGCCATCGTCTGCGGACTGGCGCTCTGGGTCGAGTTCACGTTCTCGCCGCCGCTCTGGGTTCACGCGCTGCTATGGGCGCCGCTGATCGCGCTGCTGACCTTCGCCTTCCTCCGCCTCGTGAAGTCCGCGCTGCTGGTGCTGCAGTACAGGCACAAGGCCGGCGAGGGCAGGATGGAAACGTGACGGCGTTTGCTCCGATAACCTCTCCCGCTTGCGGGAGAGGTCGGAAATGCGAAGCATTTCCGGGTGAGGGGATGGCTGTGGCGTTGCCCTCACCCGAACGTCGCTTCGCGCCATTCGACCTCTCCCGCAAGCGGGATAGGTAAACATGCGCTTTCGCCCGCTTCCCGGCATCACCCTCGCGGCCGCGATCCTGTTCGCGTTTCTTTGCGGGCTGGGCGTCTGGCAGCTTCAGCGTCTGCAATGGAAGCTTGCCCTGATCGATCGGGTGAACCGCAACCTGACCGCGCCGCCGGTCGACCTCGACGATATCCTGGCGCTGGGCAAGGACGCGGAATATCGCCGCGTGACGCTCCACGGCCGTTTCGACAACGCCAAGGAAACCTACATCTACGGCATCGGCCTTCAGGGCGCGCCGGTGTTCCATGTCGTGACGCCGCTCCGCACCGACGACGGCCGCGAGTTCCTGGTCGATCGCGGCGTGGTGCCGCGCGACCTGAAGGATCCCGCCACCAGGCCGGAGGGTATCGTGGCGGGTGAGACGGCCATCACCGGCGTGTGGCGCTGGGGCGAGGCGCCCGGTGCCTTCACCCCGCCGCCGGAGCCGGCGCGGCGCATCTGGTTCGTGCGCGACGTCGCCGCCATCGCCCGCGCCGACGGGCTCCATCTGGCAGCGCCCGCGCTGATCGAGGCGGACGCGACGCCCAATCCCGGCGGCTGGCCGAAGGGCGGCCAGACTGTCGTCACCTTCCGCAACGAGCATCTGCAATACGCGATCACCTGGTTCCTGATGGCGGCGGGTTTGCTCGGCGTCTATATCGCCTATCATGTGTCCAAAGGGCGGTTGAGCTTCGGAACGGGCAAGTGAGCGATCTGCATTACATCAGCACGCGCGGGCAGGCGCCGAGGGCGAGCTTCACCGACGTGTTGCTTACCGGCCTGGCGCCGGACGGCGGGCTTTACCTGCCCGAGACATGGCCGCAACCGACACCGGCCGAGGTCGACGGGCTCTGCCGCCGCGCCCATGGCGACTACATCGGCATCGCCACCGACATCATCGACCGGTTCACCGCGGGCGCCTTCACCAAGGCGGAGCTGCATGCCGACGTCGCCGCGGCCTATGCCGGCTTCGACGACCCGCGCATCGTGCCCATGCGCGCCCTGGCTCCCGGTCTGTATCTTCTTGAGCTCTTCCACGGCCCCACGCTCGCGTTCAAGGATTTGGCGCTGCAGGTTCTGGGGCGGCTGTTCAGCCGCGCGCTCGCCAAGCGCGGCGGCAAGGCGACGGTGGTCGTCGCGACCTCGGGCGACACCGGCTCGGCCGCAATCGCGGCGCTCGGCGGTCTGCCCAACATCCAGCTCTTCGTGCTCTATCCCGAGGGCCGCGTCAGCGAGGTGCAGCGGCTGCAGATGACGACGAGCGGCCACGCCAACGTCCACACCATCGCGCTCGAGGGCACCTTCGACGACGCGCAGAGCCTGGTGAAGGCGCTGTTCGCCGACACCGATTCCGCGCGCCGCGCCGGTCTGACGGCCGTCAACTCGATCAACTTCGCGCGCATCGCCGCGCAATGCGTCTACTATTTCGCCGCGCGCCAGATCGGCGGCCGCCCGATCTTCGTCGTCCCCACGGGAAATTTCGGCGACGTCTTCGCCGGCGAGGTCGCCGCGCGCATGGGACTGCCGATGGGCGAGCTCGTCGTCGCGACCAACGCCAACGACATCCTCGCGCGCACCTTGGCGAGCGGCGTCTATGAGCGCGGCGCGGTGCATGCCTCGCTCAGCCCCTCGATGGACATCCAGGTCGCGAGCAATTTCGAGCGCGCGCTGTTCGAAGCCTCGGGCCGCGACGCGGCCTGGGTGCGCGAGGCGATGGCGGCTTTCGCGCGCGATGGCCGTCTTGTGCTGCCGCCCGCGGTTCTCGCGGCGCTGCGCGCCCGCTACAGCGCCTATGCTTGCGACGACGCCGAGACGATCGAGACCATGGCGCGGGTGAAGCGCGACTTCGACACGGTGATCGATCCGCACACCGCGGTCGCCATGGCGGCGGCCCTCAAGCGCTGGCCGAACCCGGAGGAGGACCAGGACATCGTGGTTCTCTCGACCGCCCATCCCGCCAAATTCCCCGATGCGGTAAGTCAGGCGACCGGTGCCGCGCCGGAGGTTCCGGAGCGTCTCAAGGGGCTATTTTCAAGGGTCGAAAACGTCACGCGTCTGGCCAACAACAAGGACTTGGTGCGGGCCCATATCGAGGCTAAGCTCCGGTCCCATGTCCCCTGAAATCACCAAACTTTCCAACGGCTTGACCGTTATCACCGACACCATGCCCCAGCTCGAGAGCGCGATGCTGGGGGTCTGGGTCAACACCGGCGGCCGCAACGAAACCCGTCCCGTCATGGGCATCAGCCACATGCTGGAGCATATGGCGTTCAAGGGCACGACCACGCGCAGCGCGCGCGATCTGGCCGAAGAGATCGAGGCGGTCGGCGGCTATCTCAACGCCTATACGAGCCGCGAGCAGACCGCCTTCCACGCCCGCGTGCTCAAGGCCGATGTGCCGCTCGGCGTCGATCTTCTGGCCGACATCCTGATCAACCCGACCTTCGCGCAGGACGAGTTGGAGCGCGAGCGCCACGTCGTGCTGCAGGAGATCGGGCAGGCGGCCGACACGCCGGACGACATCATCTTCGATCACCTGCAGTCGGTGCTCTATCCCGATCAGCCGATGGGTTGGCCGATCCTGGGTCTCGTCGAGACGGTCAGCGGCTTCAGCCAGGATCATCTGCGCACCTATATGGGCGCGAACTATCGCGCGGGCGCCATGACCTTCGTCGCGTCCGGCGCGGTGGCGCATGACGCGATGGTGGCGCTGGTCTCCGAGAAGTTCGCGCAGCTGACGCCCGGTCCCGTATCCACGCCGCTGCCGGCGCGCTATGCCGGCGGCGACATCCGGTTCGAGCAGGATCTCGAACAGGCCCACATCGCCTATGCGCTGCCGGGCGTGTCGATCACCGATCCGGATTTCTATGTCTCGCAAGTCTATGTCACCGCGCTCGGCGGCGGCATGTCCTCGCGCCTGTTCCAGGAGGCGCGGGAGAAGCGCGGCTTGTGCTACGCGATCTCGGCCTTCGGCCAGTCGTCGAAGGATTCCGGCGTCATCGTCGTCTACACCGGCACGGGCGAGGCGGAAGCCGGGCAGATCTCCGCCTTGATCGCGGGCGAGATGGAGAATCTGGCGCTGGGCGCGACCGATGCGGAAGTCGCGCGCGCCAAGGCGCAGATGAAATCGAGCCTGCTCATGGGTCTGGAACGTCCGGGCCAGCGCGCGGAGCAGATCGCCGGCCAGATGTTCTCCCATGGTCGCGTTCTGACGATCGAGGAGCTGACGGCCCGGCTCGACGCCGTCGATGCCGCCGCGGTCCGCCGCTTCGGCGAGCGCGTGATGGCGGCGTCAAACCCAGCCATCGCGGCGGTCGGTCCGGTCGGCGAACTGGAATCGCACGATCGCTTCACGCGCCGCTTCGGACCCGGACGCACGCTCAAGGCGGCAGAATGAACGCGGGCCCCATGGCGTTCATGCGGGGCCTCACTTTTCCCGGCGGCCAGCAGCCTGTCATCAAGGCCGGCGCGGTCTATCTGCGCTATCCGCGCATGGCCGATTTTGCCGCCTGGGGGCGGCTGCGCGGCGAGAGCCGGGCCTTCCTCGAGCCCTGGGAGCCGGTTTGGGCCAGCGACGAGCTGACCAAGGGCGCCTTTCGCCGCCGCATCAAGCGCTACCAGAAGGAGGCGCGGCTCGATTCGGCCTATGCCTTCTTCGTCTTCCGTTACGAGGACGACGCGCTGATGGGCGGTTGCACGCTCTCGAATGTCCGGCGCGGCGTGACGCAGTGCTGCGCTCTGGGCTACTGGGTCGGCGAGCGCTTCGCGCGCCAGGGCTATATGTTCGACGCGGTCCGGGCGTTGGTGCCGTTCGTGTTCAACACGCTGGGCCTGCACCGGATCGAGGCCGCCTGCCTGCCGTCGAACCAGCCCTCGCGCAACCTTTTGTCCAAGGTGGGGTTTCGTCAGGAGGGCGTCGCGTTGCGTTATCTGCAAATCAACGGCGAATGGCGCGATCACGTCCTGTTTGCCCTGTTGGCCGACGAGGCGAAGCAGGCATGACGCTCGCGTATGTCATGGCCCGCGAATGCGGGCCACCCAGTTGAAACCCTGTGCCGATGTCGAGGGGTTGGGTCGAGCGTGGCGCCGCCGGAATCGAAATCTATGGCGCCTGGGTGGCCCGCATTCACGGGCCATGACAATAAGGTGGTGATGAAACGATTCGCCTTCATCGCGGCGCTGCTCGGCGCGCTGACAGCCTTCGCGGCGGCCGCGCCGGCCGCGCGTCCGTCGATCGACTTCGCATCGCCCGACGGCGCCATCGCGGTCACCGACGGATTGGCGCCGTATCATGCGCCGACCGCCAAGCCCCAGCCCGACGGATCGGGCTGGTATCTCGTCACGGCCACCAATTCCTCGATCCGCCCGGCGGCGCGCGTGCTGGTCGCGGCCCAGCCGCAGAGCGTCAGCTTTCGCATCCTTCCAAGGCCCACGCGACCGTCGATCCTCGCGGCGGCGAGTTCGGATTCGCTCGTGATCGTCGATCATATGAGCGCCTATGGCCGGCGCGCCTTTCGCGTCATCGTGCCGCCCGCGACCACGGTCGCCATCGCGGTGCAGATCGCCAATGCCGCCGATCCGCCGTCGATCCTGGCGTGGACCGAGCCGGCGCTCGCCGCTCACAATCGTCAGCTCGCGATCTTCACCACTGCGGTCTGGGCGCTGATCGCGGCAGCGGCGCTCTTGGCGGCGGGCCTTGCGATCACGCTCGGCCACGCGCCGGCACGCTGGGCGGCCATCACCTTGCTGCTGCTTCTTTTCGAACGGCTGTCCGAGACCGGGTTGTTCGACGCCAGCCTGGCGACGGCGGTCGGCGGACCCTACGGGCTGACGGCCATGTTCGCGGGCCTTTCGCTTGCCGCGGGTGCGATGCTCGCGGACGCCATCGTGCCGGTCGTCGATATGTGGCCCCGCGAGTTGCGCCGCTTGCGCTTCGGCCTGATCGGCATCTGCATCGTTTCCGTCCTGGCGTTTCTCGGCATCCCGGCCGCGGCGGTCCTGACCGACACGATCGTCGTTCTGGGAATGCCGGCTCTCGCCGCCTATCTCGTCTATCGCGGCCGCGACGGTGCGCAGGCCGCCCGCGTCGCCGCGCCCAGCGCTCTGGTCTTTACCCTGGTGGTGTTCGCCTCCGTCATCGCCACCGTGAACAACAGCGGCGAGTCGCTCGCGACGTCCGCGGCCGGCGGGTTCGCGGCCGCCGGCGCTTTGCTGCTCGCCCTGGCGGTCGCGGCGGGGGAGGGCATCGCGGTGCTGCCGTTCCAGTCGGTCGCGGTTCATCCGCAGATCGATCCCGCGCCGGATCGCGCACCGCCCGAGATGCCGTCCGGCGGCGGCTTCACCAGCACCGCGGTGCAGGCGATCGGCGCCTCGCACCAAGGCGTCTTCGATCTCGATTTCGAATCCGAAATCGTCAGACTCAGCCGCGAAGCCGCCCTGCTGCTGGGTCTGCCGCCGTCCGCCAACCGCATCGGCCATGGCGAATGGCTGGAGCGCGTGCATCCCGACGACCGCGACGTCTACGCCCAGGCGCTCGACGATTATCGGAGCCATCCCGGCATCGCCTTCCGCATCGAATTTCGCGTGCGCAGCGAGAGCGGGCGCTATGCCTGGCTGGAGCTGCGCGCCACGATGCAGGGCGATCGCGCCCCGTCCAGCCGCTGTCTCGGCCTGATGGCCGACGTGACGATGCGCAAGGAAACCGAGTCCGAGCTGCTTCAGCGCACCTTGCGCGATCCGCTCACCGGCCTCGGCAACCGCGTTTCGCTGATGGAGGAGCTGGAACAGCTCGGCACAGGCCTGGCCGCCGCGACCTTCGTCCTGCTCGACGTCGACCGCTTCAAGTCCATTCACGCCAGTCTGGGCGACACGGGCGGCGACCAATTGCTGGTGCAGGTGTCCGAACGGCTCGCCAAGCGCTTCCACGGCGTGGCGGAGGTGTTCCGCGTCGGCGGCGACTCCTTCGCGCTGCTGTTCAAAACGCCGGTCGGCGATCTGACCGCCGTCGGCAACGAGGTCTTGGAGAGCTGCGCCGCGCCTTACGCCCAGGACGAGCGCAACGTCTTCGCGCCCGCCAGCATCGCGGTCGCGGCCGGCCACGACGCGCGCGATCCTTTGGACATGATCAAGAACGCCGAGCTTGCAATGCTGCAGGCCAAGCGGGCGGGCGGGACGTGCGTGCGGGTCTATTCGCGCGAACTTGAAATGCTGGCGCCGGGCGATGCGGTGGCGCTCGAGACCGATCTGCGCCGCGCCATCGAGGACCGCCAGCTCGACGTGTTCTATCAGCCCATCGTGCGTCTCGACGACAACACGGTCGCGGGCTTCGAGGCGTTGCTGCGCTGGAACCATCCCACCAAGGGGCTGATCTCGCCGTCGGATTTCATCGCCCATTCGGAGGAGACCGGCACGATCGTCGCGCTGGGGCGCTTCGCGCTGGAGCGTGCCGCGCACGAGATGGCGCAATGGCAGCGCTTCTTCCCGCTCGACCCGCCGCTCTTCGTGAGCGTCAACGTCTCGCGACGCCAATTGCGCGACGAGGATTTTCTCGTCTTTCTCGGCGGCCTGTTGAACAAGGAGGGCGTGGCGCCCGGAACGCTCAAGCTCGAAGTCACCGAAAGCACGATCGCCGCCAACCAAGACGTGCGTGCCGCCCTGGAACGCTGCCGTTCCTTGGGCGCCGGCCTCTCCATCGACGATTTCGGCACGGGCGTTTCGAGCCTCAGCCAGCTCAAGACGCTGCCCTTCGACACGATCAAGGTCGATCAGAGCTTCCTCGCGCGCCACGCCAATGCCGACACCGAGGCCGACGGCGAGACCATCCTGCGTTCCATCATCTCGCTCGCCCACGATCTCAAACGCAGCGTGGTGGTCGAGGGCGTCGAGAATGCGGGCGATGCCGACTGGCTGCGGCAACTCGGTTGCGAATTCGGACAGGGATTCCATTTCGCGCGCCCGCTGCAGTCGGCGAAGGCGCTCGAATACATCGCGCTGCACTTCGACAGCCGCGCCTCAGGCGCGCCCGGCCTCCGCGGACAGGCCTGAAAGACCCGCGCCCAGCTTCTCGAAGGCCAGCCGCCATTTCTCCTCCGCCGGTGCACGGAACACCAGCGCGGGATCGGCGTCGCAATGGATCCACCCGTTCGACGCGATCTCTCCCTCGATCTGGCCCGGGCCCCAGCCGGCATAGCCGAGCGCCAGCAGCCATTGCGACGGCCCGCGGCCGTCCGCGATGGCCCGCAGCATGTCGACGGTCGGCGTCAGGGAGATTTCCGGCGTCACCGCCAGGGTCGAGCCGCGGGCGCTGCCGTCATTGTCGTGCAGGACATAGCCCCGGTCGGTCTCGACCGGACCGCCGAACAGCACCGGCCGGTTTGAGGTCTTGGGCGTCACCTCGATATCCATGCGGATCATAAGGTCGCGAAAGCCGAGCTGATCGATCGGCTTGTTGATGATCAGGCCCATCGCGCCGGTGTCGGAATGGGCGATCATGAAAATGACGCTGCGCTCGAACCGGTCGTCCGGCATGCCCGGCATCGCAATCAAGAGCTTGCCGTGCAGAAAGCCCTGTGCGTCCTGGGGGTGTTGCGGTTCGCGCGATCCCATGGCCTGAAGGCTACAGGCTTCCGGAAGGCTTTGCGACCGGGTGGCGGCTGAGCTAAAACGCTGCACCGCCCCCACCGTTCAGGAGAATTTCATGACCATTCACGTCGGCGACAAGGTTCCTTCCGCAACCCTGATGGAGATGCAGGACGGCGGGCCCAAGCCGGTCAAGACCGACGATCTGTTCGCCGGCAAGAAGGTGGTGGTGTTCGCGCTGCCCGGCGCCTTCACGCCGACCTGCTCGGCCAAGCACGTGCCGGGCTACGTCCAGAACTTCGACGCGCTGAAGGCCAAGGGCATCGACGACATCGTCTGCGTCAGCGTCAATGACGCTTTCGTGATGGGCGCCTGGGGTAAGGATCAGCACGCCGGCGGCAAGGTCCGCATGCTGGCCGACGGCAATGGCGACTTTACCCGCGCCGTGGGGCTGGAATTCGACGGCTCGCGCTTCGGCATGGGCAAGCGCAGCCAGCGCTACGCGATGATCGTCGACAATGGCGTGGTCAAGGAACTGAACGTCGAAGAGCCCGGCGCCTTCTCCGTCTCCAGCGCCGAGCACGTGCTGGGACAGCTGTGACGAATTTCCTCTCCCGCTTCGCGGGAGAGGACGCAAAATCCTGCACTTGGCGGAGCGCGTAGCGAAGCCAAGTGCTTGGATTTTGCTGGTGAGGGGAACATGACTCGGCGCGCCCTCACCCGATTGTCGCTTCGCGCCAATCGACCTCTCCCGTGAAGCGGGAGAGATAATTCTACGGTATCGCGCTTCTCGCCAGCTTGTCCGCCCGCTCGTTCTCCGGGTGGCCGTCATGGCCCTTGACCCAGCGCCATTCGATGTCGTGGCGCGCCAGTTCGACGTCGAGCAGCCGCCACAGATCGTCGTTCTTGACCGGCTTCTTATCGGCGGTCTTCCAGCCGTTCTTCTTCCAATTGGCTAGCCACTTGGTCGCGCCGTCGAGCACATAGCGCGAGTCCGTATAAAGCGTGACCGTCGAAGGCACTTTGAGCGCCGCCAGCCCCTCGATCGCCGCCAGCATTTCCATCCGATTGTTGGTCGTGGCGCGATCGCCGCCGGTCAATTCCTTCTCCGTGCCGTTCGCGGCGCGCAGAATCGCGGCCCAGCCGCCCGGCCCGGGATTCCCCGAACAGGCGCCGTCGGTGAAGATCGACACGCGCGGCGTGCTCACAAGCCGTACTCCGCCGCCGACTTCACCTTGCGGTGAAAGCGCAGCCGGCGCGAGAAATCGCGCGGGTCCTTCGGGCGGACCAGCGCATTGGGGTCGTGGTTGATCCGGTCGTAGAGCCGCGTCAGAAGAAAACGCAGCGCCGCGCCGGCGCAGAGCACCGGCAGGGCCTCGAGCTCGGCCGGCGTCAGGGCGCGCACTTTGGCGTAGGCGGCGCCGAGCGCGCGGCTCTTGGTGATATTGTAGCTGCCGTCGGTCTCGAAGCACCAGGCATTCAGCATCACCGCCAGGTCATAGGCGAACGCGTCGTTGCAGGCGAAATAGAAGTCGATCAGCCCCGACACGCTGGCATTCATGAACAGCACGTTGTCGGGAAAGAGGTCGGCGTGAATCACGCCGCTCGGCAAATCAGACGGCCAGGCCGTCACGATGTCGCGATGGCTTTGCGCGATCAGATCGCGCAAGCCCCCTTCGATACCGTCCGCGCCGTCTGCTGTCTTTTCCACCAACTCGCGCCAACCCGAGGGGCCCAGCGCGTTGGGCCGCGTCAACGCGAAACCGGCACCGGCCGCGTGCAGCTTGGCCAGCGCCTCGCCGGCCGCGGCGCAGTGCGCGACGTCCGGTCGGCGCAACGACAGGCCGTTCAGGAAGCTCACCAGCGCCGCCGGGCGCCCGTTCAAGACGCTCCATTGGGTGCCGTCCTTGCGCCGAATCGGCTGCGGGCAGGCGATGCCGCGGGCGGCCAGATGCTCCATCAGGCCCAGGAAGAAGGGCAGGTCCTGCTCCCGGACCCGCTTCTCGTAGAGCGTGAGGAAATAGCCGCCGCGGTCGGTCTGCAGATAGAAATTGGAGTTCTCGACGCCTTCGGCGATGCCCTTGAAGCTCAGCGGCTGGCCCACGTCGTAATGCGTCAGCAGCGCCTCCAGCTCCTCGAAGGAAACGTCGGTATAGACCGCCATTTGGCCCGTGCTTCCCTCAAGGCGCTCGCTTGGCTATTGTCCGGCGCGTTCGTGAACGGACGGTCCGGATATTTTGCAGAAGTCGGCCGGGTCCGGCGAAAAGTCAAGCGAAGGGCGTATCGATGTCGCAGCCGGTAGTGGCGCAGAAATCTCCGTACGCGGCCGAGGTCGTGGCCGGCCGATCCTATTGGTGGTGCGCCTGCGGTCAGTCGCGGCGGCAGCCCTTCTGCGACGGCAGCCACAAGGACACCGCCTTCACGCCGGTCGAGTACACGGCCGACGCCGACAAGACCGTCTGGTTCTGCGGCTGCAAGCACACCCATGCCGCGCCCTTGTGCGACGGCTCGCACAACACGCTTTGAGTGCCACCATGATCGCGATTTTCCGTGCCGCCACGCTGGCTTTCGCGTCGGTCCTTCTTCTGTCCGGGTGCTCGACCAAGCTGGAAAAAGCCGTGTGCCCGAATTCCAACGTGCTCGGCAACACGTCGGAAGTGACGGTGTTCAAGAAAGGCATGGAAGGCGATCCGGCCGGCGAGCTCTTCACGGTCGACATCACGGGCGTCAAGGCCACCTGCAGCGTCGACATCGACGCCGGCACCACGGACTCCGAGGTCGAGATCAGCTTCCGCGCCACCCGTGCGCCGAGCGGCGAGGCCGGCAGCTACACGGTTCCGTACTACGTGGCGTCACTGCTGGACGGCACGAATGTGCTGCAAAAGCAGATCCTCGCCACCGCCTTCTCCTTCCAGCCCGGTGACGTCACGACGACGTTCACAGTCGAAGTGCCGTCCACCGTGATCCGGCTGGAGAACGGCAAGAAGCCCTATCAGTACAGCCTGCTCGTCGGCCTGCAGATGACGCGCGAGCAACTCGACTATTCCAAATCGCGTGGGCGATACGCGCTATGACCGCGCTCCTCGCCGAGTTGAGCGCGATCGCGGGTGCCGCGTTCGCGGCCGAAAACCTGTCGGAATCGTTCGGCCAGGTGCAACGGTCTGACCGTCCCGACCTCGCGCAGTTTCAGTGCAACGGCGCGCTCGCCGCGGCGAAGCATGTCCTCCGGTCCGCCGAAAGCGGAGCCGGGGGAGCCGCCAGGGCCAATCCGCGCGCCATCGCCGAGAAGATCGCCGCGCGGCTGAAGGCCGATCCGCTCCTCGCCAAAGTCGAGATCGCCGGTCCAGGCTTCATCAATTTCGACGTGACCGACGATGCGCTCGCGGCGCGTGGCCAGGTTCTCGCCCACGACGCGAAAGGCGGCGCGCCCGATACCGGCGCCGGCAAATCCCTGGTGATCGATTTCGGGGGTGCCAACATCGCCAAGCCGATGCATGTCGGCCATCTGCGCTCTGCGATTCTCGGCGACTGCCTGCAGCGCCTGTTCCGCGCCAATGGCTGGACGGTTACCAGCGACATCCATTTGGGCGATTGGGGCCTGCAGATGGGGCAGTTGATTTCCGAGATCGGCCATCGCGGCATCGCGCCGATCTATTTCGACGCCAATTTCACCGGTCCCTATCCCGCGCAAGCGCCGGTCACGATGGACGATCTGGAAGAGATCTATCCGGCGGCGTCCGCGGCCTGCAAAGCCGATGCGGCGCGGCTCACCGACGCGCGGCAGGCCACCGCCGAGCTGCAAGCCGGCCGACCGGGTTATCGCGCCCTGTGGAAGCATTTCTTCGACGTTTCCAAGGTCGGTCTCGACCGCGAATATGGCAGCCTGGGCGTGCATTTCGACCTGTGGAAGGGCGAGGCGAGCGTCGATCCCCTTGTTGCGCCGATGATCGCCGATTTGAAGGCGCGCGGCATCGCGGCCGAGAGCGAGGGCGCCCTGGTCGTGCCGATCGCCCGCGACGACGACAAGAAAGAGATGCCGCCGCTGATCCTGGTGAAGCAGGACGGCGCGGTGCTCTACGGCACCACGGACCTCGCGACCGTCATCGACCGCGTCGCCGAGCAGAACCCCGATCTCATCCTCT
>CAZMHP010000065.1:0-13901 GCA_964566095.1 uncultured Rhizobium sp.
GCGCTCAAGGACCAGGGCGTCAAGCACATCTTCGGCTATCCCGGCGGCGCGGTGCTTCCCATCTACGACGCGCTGTTCGAGGCCGACGGCATCACCCATGTCCTGGTGCGCCACGAGCAGGGCGCGACCCACGCCGCGGAGGGTTATGCCCGCTCCACCGGCAAGCCCGGCGTGGTGCTGGTGACCTCGGGCCCCGGCGCGACCAATGCGGTCACGGGCCTCACCGACGCGCTGATGGATTCCATTCCGCTGGTCGTCATCACCGGCCAGGTGGCGACGCATCTGATCGGAACCGATGCGTTCCAGGAAGCCGACACGGTCGGCATCACGCGCGCCTGCACCAAGCACAATTGGCTGGTGAAGGACGTGAACGATCTGGCGCGGGTGCTGCACGAGGCGTTCCAGATCGCGACGAGCGGACGGCCGGGTCCGGTCGTGGTCGATATTCCGAAGGACGTGCAGTTCAAGAAGGGTCCGTACATCGCGCCGGACTCGGTCAAGCACCGCACCTACAAGCCGAAGACCGAACCGGAATTGTCGTCGATCGTCAAGGCGGTCGAGCTGATGGCGAACGCCAAGCGGCCGCTGTTCTACACCGGCGGCGGCATCGTCAATTCGGGGCCAGAGGCGTCCAAGCTGCTGCGCGAGCTCGTCAAGCTCACCGGCTTTCCCGTCACCTCGACGCTGATGGGGCTCGGCGCCTATCCCGCGTCCGATCCGCAATGGCTGGGCCTTGTCGGCATGCACGGCACCTATGAATCCAACAACGCGATGCACGATTGCGACGTGATGATCTGCCTGGGCGCGCGCTTCGACGATCGCGTCACGGGCAACATCGCGAAATTCGCGCCGAACTCCAAGAAGATCCATCTCGACATCGACGCGGCGCAGATCAACAAGAACGTGCGCGTCGACGTCGCCATCGTCGCCGACGCGGCCAAGGCGCTGCGCGAGATGCTGCACTTCTGGAAGGTGCAGAAACGCAAGGTCGATGCCGGCGCGCTCAAAAACTGGTGGGCGAAGATCGACGGCTGGCGCGCCAAGAAGTCGCTCGGCTTCAAGAATTCGGCGACGCTGATCAAGCCGCAACACGCCGTCGATCGGCTCTACGAACTGACCAAGGGCCGCGACGTCTACATCACCACCGAGGTCGGCCAGCACCAGATGTGGGCGGCGCAGCGCTTCAAGTTCGAAGAGCCCAACCGCTGGATGACGTCGGGCGGGCTGGGCACGATGGGCTATGGCCTCCCCGCCGCGGTCGGCGTGCAGATGGCGCATCCCGATGCGCTCGTGATCGACATCGCCGGCGAGGCGAGCGTGCAGATGACGATGCAGGAGATGTCGACGGCGGTGCAGTACGACCTGCCGATCAAGATCTTCATCCTGAACAACGAATATATGGGCATGGTGCGCCAGTGGCAGCAATTGCTCCATGGCGGGCGCTATTCGCATTCCTATTCGGAAGCCTTGCCCGATTTCGTGAAGCTGGCGGAGGCCTATGGCTGCGTCGGCCTGCGCGCGTCGACGCCGGGCGAACTCGACGCGAAAATTCGCGAGATGATCGACGTTAAGCGGCCGGTCCTGTTCGACTGCCGCGTCGACCGCACGGAGAACTGCTATCCGATGATCCCGTCGGGCGCGGCGCACAACGAAATGATCCTGTGCGACGCGGAGGAGGAGGCCACCACGGTCTCCGACGAAGGCAAGATGATGGTCTGATCCGATGAAGCGGTATCTGTACATTCATTGGAAAAAACCGGGTCCGGGCGAGCCCGGCCACTCCTATAGCGAGCTCGACGGCGCGCGGCACGAACTGCGAAAGGTCGAGCTTTATCCGAACGGCACGCGCGGCTTCGCCGACGCGGATGAAGAAGCCGGCGGCACATTCCTGGGAGCGCTGCCCATTCCGCCCCTCGCCGAACTTGCCGGCGATCCGGCTTTCGAGGCCAAGGAGATCGCGGTCGAGGAGTTTCAGAGACAGTGGTTGAAGCGCAGATGAAATCTCCGGGCATTGAACGCCACACGCTGGCCGTGCTCGTCGACAACGAGGCGGGCGTCCTGGCGCGCGTCGTCGGCCTGTTCTCCGGCCGCGGCTACAACATCGAGTCGCTGACGGTGGCCGAGGTCGATCACGCCGCGCACACCAGCCGCGTCACCATCGTCACCAGCGGCACGCCGCAGGTGATCGAGCAGATCGAGGCGCAATTGCGCCGGCTGGTGCCGGTGCACCGCGTCGTCAACTGGACGACCTCGGCGCCGGGGATCGAGCGCGAGATGGCGCTGGTCAAGGTCGCGGGGCAGGGCGAGAAGCGGGTCGAGGCGATGCGCATCGGCGAGATCTTCCGCGCCCATGTGGTGGACACGACGCACTCCAGCTTCGTGTTCGAGATCACCGGCGCGCCGTTCAAGATCGACCAGTTCATCGACCTGATGCGGCCGCTCGGCCTGATCGATGTCAGCCGCACCGGCGTCGCCGCGATTTCGCGCGGTCCGGAGGCGATGTGAGCGCGACGTCGCCGCGATGTGCTAGGCTTGCGCCTCGACCCAAAAGAGGGATCAGGACATGACCAGGAAATGGATTGCCGCGCTGGCGATGCTGGCGGCATGGCCCGCGCTCGACGCGGCGCAGGCGCAGATCTACAAGCAATTGCAGCCGGTACCGCCGCCACCGAAGCTTTCGCTGGGTGACAAGGCGGGGATCATCAAGAAGCTGGGGACGCTGCCGGGCTACACCACGTTCAGCGAAATCGTCGATCTCACGATCATCCATCCCTATGTTGACGGCCGCGCGTCGTTGACCCTGGTAAGGCCCGACATGGTGCTGCCCTACGCCGCCGGCGGCAACGCCAGCCTGCCCGGCCAGAGCGGCGGGCCGCCCATCGCCTTCGCGATGATCAACTACACCGCGGATTCGGCCAAGCCGCATCTGATCGACTGCCGGTTCTCGGGCAATGGCGGCAGCTACCGGCTGGGATCGGGCGGCGTCCAGATTTCGTCCGGAAACTTCCTGCCGATCGCGGCCGGTCACGTGGACTTCGTCGCGCCGGCGCAAGCCCCCGGCGCGAAATTCAACCTGATGCTGTGGTCAACCGATTCGGGCGGGATGGTCTTTTTCGGCTGCGAGATCACGACGATCGGCTGATGGCAACCCGCTCCTTCTTCCTGCGCGGCGCGGTCGCCGGTCTTTGTGCGCTCCTCGCCGCCTGTTCGCACACGCCGCCGCCGCCGCCGCCGGCCCCGCCGCCGAAAGTGGCGACGCTGTGCGGCGCGGCCTCGGCGCTGTCGCCGGCCGACGCCAAGGCGGTGTGCGGCACGCGCGCGGCCCTGCGCGAGATGGAATTGCCCGACGCCTGGCGCGACACCGGCGGGCCGGTGGCGCGCGTGATGCTGATCCCGGCCGCCCAGGCGGCGCTGTCGATCCGCGTGATCGGCAACACGATGACGGTGAAGCGGATATCGCGCGGCACGATCGACGTCGCGCGCGTGGTGTCGTTGAGCGCGGCCGAACGGCAGGCGCTGATCGATGCCGGCGCCAAGACCTGGGCCGCCGTGGGTCCCAACGCGGACGCGCCGACCTTCGCCGCCTGCAAAAGCGCGAACTACGTCGTGGCGGAGACGAACCTGAACGGCGACGTCAAATTCGCCGTCTCGCATTGCGTGGCGCTGAAGCCGCTGCGCGATCTCGCCGACGCCTATTTGAGCATCGCGTCCGAAAAAGTGCCCGAGCTGCAGCAGGGCCTGGAACAGTCGCTGGATTGACCGTGGTCACGCAATTGCCCATCGCCGAGCGTCCCTCCATCGACCGCATTGCGGCGTTTAGCGACGGCGTGATTGCGATCATCATCACGATCATGATCCTGGAGCTGAAGATCCCCTTCCGCGAGATCGACAGCTCCTCGCTGACGGCGGTCATCCGCGAGATCGCGGGGCCGCTGCTCAGCTATGTCCTGAGCTTCGCTACCGTGGCGATCCTGCTGCTCAACCATCATGTGATGTTGCGCACGGCGCCCTATGCGACGCCGGTGCTCTATTGGTGGAACGCGCATCTGCTGTTCTGGGCATCGCTCATTCCGCTGTCCACCGCGACGATGGGCGAGCACCCCTTCGCGCCCGGCGCCGTGGCGTTCTACGGCGTCGTGCTGACGGGCACCGCGATCGCGTTCACGCTGCTCCATCGCTATATCGCCGCGCTGGCGAGGGCGGATGGTCGCACCGATCCGCGCTCGCGCCTGGATCTCGTCTTGGACTATGCCGCGATGACCGCCTACGCCTCGGCCGCGGCGCTGGCCTTCGCGTCGGTCTACGCATCCTTCGTCATCTATGGGCTCATTCCGATCGCCTATTTCCTGTCTCCCTTCGGTAGCAAACGGACATCTGTGAAAGGCTGAATCATGCGCGTCTATTACGATCGGGATGCCGATCTGAACTTCGTCAAGAACAAGAAGGTCGCCGTCATCGGCTTCGGCAGCCAGGGCCACGCCCATGCGCTGAACATGCGCGACAGCGGCGTCAAGGAGGTCGCGATCGCGGCCCGCTCGGGCGCATCCGCCAAGAAGGCGGAGGCCGCCGGCTTCAAGGTGCTGTCCAATGCCGAGGCCGCCAAATGGGCCGACGTGATGATGATGGTGACGCCCGACGAGCTTCAGGCCGACATCTACAGGAACGACCTGCACGCCAACATGAAGCAGGGCGCGGCGCTGCTCTTCGCGCACGGCTTCAACGTGCATTTCAAGCTGATCGAGGCGCGGCCCGATCTCGACGTGCTGATGGTGGCGCCCAAGGGTCCCGGCCACACGGTGCGCAGCGAATACCAGAAGGGCGGCGGCGTGCCGTGCCTGATCGCGGTGCATCAGGACGCGAGCGGCAATGCGCACGACCTCGGCCTGTCCTATGCGAGCGCGATCGGCGGCGGCCGCGCCGGCATCATCGAGACCAGCTTCCGCGAGGAATGCGAGACCGATCTGTTCGGCGAGCAGTCCGTGCTGTGCGGCGGCCTCGTCGAGCTGATCCGCGCCGGCTTCGAGACGCTGGTGGAAGCCGGTTACGCGCCGGAGATGGCCTATTTCGAGTGCCTGCACGAGGTGAAGCTGATCGTCGATCTCATCTATGAGGGCGGCATCGCGAACATGAACTACTCGATCTCCAACACCGCCGAATACGGCGAATACGTCACCGGCCCGCGCATCATCACGGCGGAGACGAAGAAGGAGATGAAGAAGGTGCTGGACGACATCCAATCGGGCCGCTTCGCGCGCGACTGGGTCCTGGAGAACAAGGCCGGCCAGGCGAGCTTCAAGGCGATCCGCGCCCGCGGCGCGGCGCATCCGATCGAGGAGGTCGGCGCCAAGCTGCGCGCCATGATGCCGTGGATTTCCAAGAACAAGCTGGTCGATCAGGCGAAGAACTGATGCGGAGACTTCGTCACGCGGTGCTGGCGGCGACGCTTTCGGCGATTGCCGCATCGGGCGCCGGCGCCAGTCCGCAGATCGCGGCCGCGCTGCGCGACAAGGCGCTGGCGGACTCCACGGCTTGGGACGTTCTGGAATCGCTCACCACGGAGATCGGTCCGCGCCCGGCGGGCAGTCCCGCGGCGATGCGCGCGCGCGACTGGGCGCTGGCAAAGCTCAAGGCGCTGGGCTTCACCAATGTCCATGCCGAGGAATTCGCCAAACCGTCCTGGGTGCGCGGCGAGGAATCGGCCGAGGTGCTCGCGCCCTTTGCGCAGAAGCTCGCCGTCATCGGCCTGGGCAATTCGGTATCGACGCCGCCGGAGGGGATCGACGCCGAAATCGTGGTGCTGAAAAGCGTAGCGGAATTGCGCGCCGCCGCGCCCAACGCCTTCGCCGGCAAGATCGTGGTGGTGAACCAGTCCATGCCGCGCACGCAGAACGGCGAAGGCTATGGCGACGCGGTGCAGGCGCGCTACGCGCCCTCCGAAGCGGCCAGGCGCGGCGCCATCGCCTATCTCACGCGTTCGATTTCCACCGCGCAGTCGCGCGCGCCGCACACCGGCGCCACCGCCTACGCGCCGGACGCGCCCAAGATTCCGGCCGGCGCGCTCGGCGTGCCCGATGCCGATCTTTTGGAGCACATGGCGGCGCGCGGGCCGGTGCGCCTTCATCTGAAGCTCGTTTCGCGCGTGAACCCCGATTCCAAGGCCTGGAACGTCAGCGGCGAGATCAAGGGCAGCGCGGTGCCGGACGAAACGATCGTGATCGGCGGTCATCTCGACAGCTGGGATCCCGGCACGGGCGCCATCGACGACGGCGCCGGCGTCGCCATGACCGTGGCGGCGGCGCATGTGATCGGCGCGCTGCCGCGCCATCCGCGCCGCACCATTCGCGTCGTGTTGTGGGGTTCGGAGGAAACCGGCGGGTCCGGCGCGGCCTATCTGGATGCCCACAAATCGGAGCTCGCTTCGATCGTGGCGGCCGGCGAGGCCGATTTCGGCGCCGATCGCGTCTATGCCGCGCGGCTGCCGCCCGGCGCCATGGATCAGGATGAGTTGAAGCCGCTGGCCCAGGTGCTGGCGCCGCTGCGCGTCATGATATCGCGCGAGCCCATTCGCGATGGCGGCTCCGACATCGAAGGACTTCAGGGTGCCGGCGTGCCGGTCTTCGTCCTCGACCAGGACGGTTCGCGCTATTTCGACATCCATCACTCCGCCGACGACACGCTTTCGGTGGTCGATCCCGAGCAGTTGCGCCAATGCGTTTCCGCCTGGGCGGCGACGCTTTACCTGCTCGCCAACAGCGATGTCGACTTTCGCGCCAAGCCGGCGGCGAAGTGAGAGCGCCGGACCGCGTGTCGTGACGCCGCGCAATGGGCGCTAGCGCCTTTTGATCACGGCGCCGTCGCGGTGGACCTGGACATGGGCGTGCTCGCCCTTGAGGCGCCGCGCATGGCTGAGCGCCTCCTCGTCGGATTGATGGTGGGTGACATGCACGACGGCGAGCGAGCCGTCGGCCTTGAACAGGCGAATCTCATAATCGGGCATGCATCCTCATGTGCTTTCGGTTGCGAGAGATGCCCCGTTCGACGGTTAGAGAACGCTGGGATATGGCAGGAACCGGAACTTGCCGTGTCGGAAGTGTGGCGAAAGAGCTTGATATTTGTTCGCGGAACCGGAACCTCTTGCAGGAGCGGAACCCGCCATCCGCATCCAAGGACAACGCATGCGCGTCGCGGACAGGAACATCGCCGAGGTCTTCGATCGCGGCTTCACCGTCGTCGAGAATTTCATCGACGCGGATGCGCTCGCCGCGGCGCACGAGGCGCTGTGGACCATCCATCCCAGGCCCGAGGACTATTTCGCCGATCGCGCGAAATATCCCAAATACGACAAATCGCAATTTTCCGGCATCCAGCTTTTTCCGTTCGACCGCTGGGAGTTGAGCCGGCTCGCCGTCTATCCCGACTTGATCGACATGGCCGAGCGCTTCCACGGCACCGCCGACATCGATCTCTACAAGAGCGAGCTGTGGGCGAAATATTCCGGCGCCATCAACTACGACCAATATCATCATCGCGACTACCGCAATCACACCATCGTGGTGCCGCGCGCCGACCAGAAGAACGCGCAGATGACGACGTTCATCCTCCTGTCCGACGTGACCGACAAGGACGGGCCGACCAAGGTCGTGCCGCTGGGCGAAACGCGCGACGTGCCCATCGGCCAGGCACAGACGAAATTCGGCGACTATTTCGACAAGGAGATCTCGATCGAGGCGCCGGCCGGCAGCCTGATGGTCTACAAGACCGATGTCTTCCATCGCGGTTCGAACTTCACGGCGCAGAACCGCGCCCGCTTCGCCATCCTGACCGACTTCAAGACCCGCGCCTGGCGCTGGCAGGGCAAGCTCGCCTGGCCCGATCACGCCACGAAGAAGACATGGGAGGAGGCGATGACGAAGATGACCCCGCGCCAGCGCGACCTGTTCGGCTGGCCGCCCGCCGGCAGCGACTATTGGAACGCGCAGACGCTGGCGGACGTGCAGCTGCGCTATCCGCAGATGGATTTGAGTCCGTATCGGTAGGGCAAGTCATCCGGATGGTGCAGTCCTCATCCTTCGACAAGCTCAGGATGAGGACATCTCCCAAATTCCTCATGCTGAGCTTGTCGAAGCATGAGGGCCGCGAGTCCGAAATCGCCCGTTCAACACTTCGTCATCTCACGCATTCGCGAGCGGACGGCCCCGGCCGCCGCCCTAATCTGGGGCGCGACATCCGCGAGGGAGCGAACCGATGCGTCTGCGTTTCCTGTTGCTCGCCCTGTTGGGACTGGCGTCGGCAGCGGCGGCGCCGATCCCGGCGGCCGTGATCGCCGATCCGCCGCCCGACAAGGAGCATCCGGCGCGATTCCTGCCGTTTGCGCTGCACTCGCAAGGCGACGTCGTCAACGCGGTGCTCTACATGCCCGGCGGCGCCGGCCCGAATCCCACCGTGATCCTGCTGCACGGCCTTCCCGGCGTGGAGAACAATGTCGACCTGGCCCAGGCGATACGGCGCGCCGGCTGGAACGCGATGATCTTTCACTACAGCGGCTCGTGGGGCAGCGCGGGACATTTCACCTTCAGCCATTGCGTCGCGGACGGCGAGGCGGCGGTCGCCTGGCTGCGGGACCCTAAGACCGCAGCGGACATTCCGGTCGATCCCAGGCGCATCGTCATCATGGGACACAGCCTGGGCGGCTGGGTGGCCGGCTATGTCGGGGCGCGCGATCGCGGGCTCATGGGCGTCGGGCTGATCTCGGCGGCGGATTTCGGCGACGACATCACCAAGGTCAAGCGCGCCGACGCGATCGAATCGCTGCGCGGCAACGTTTTGCTGGACGATGGGATGCGCGTGCTGGGCGACGCGACGCCCGAGAGCGTCGCGGACGATTTCCTCAGCCACAAGGGCGATTGGCAGCTGCTGCATTACATCCCCGGCCTGGCGGCGCATCCGCTGCTCGTGGTGACGGCCAATGACGGCGAGAGGCCGTTCGACGACCGGATCGCGGCGGCGGTCGGCGGCGCCAAGGGCGCGCCGGTGACGACGGCGCATTTCGATACCAATCACGGCTACAACGATCACCGCATCGCGCTGGCCGGCGCCGTCGTGGCCTGGCTGCAGGGGTTGCCCGATGCGCCGCGCTAGCGCCGTTGTCCTCGTGACGGCGCTGCTGTGTTCGGGCGCGGCGGCGGACGATCGCATCGTCAACGCCGATGCGCATCGGGTCGTGTTTCGCGGCCGAAAGGCGCTGGAGGTGCGGCCGCACACCCATGACGGCAATCACGACGGCCTCGTCGTGCTCGCCGGCCCCGACTTCCACGATGGAACGATCGAGCTTGAGGTGGCGGGCGACGTCGCACCGGACGCCGATGCCGCCGCGCGCGGCTTCGTCGGACTGGCCTTCCGGCTCGCGGGCGATACGGATTACGAGCTGTTCTATCTGCGGCCGACCAACGGCCGCGCCGACGATCAGCTTCGCCGCAATCACGCGCTCCAATATGTCTCGGAACCGGACTTCCCCTGGGAGCGGTTGCGCAAGGAAACACCCGGCCTCTATGAGTCCTATGCCGATCTCCAGCCCGGCGTGTGGACGCGGATGCGCATCGAGGTGACGGGCACGCGGGCGCGGTTGTTCGTGAACGGCGCGACGCAGCCCTCGCTGATCGTGGGCGATCTCAAGCATGGCGACCGCGCCGGCGCCATCGCCTATTGGGTGGGGCCGGGCACGATCGGGCATTTCCGCGGGTTGAAAATCGTCCCCGCCCCTTGACTCTCATATCGGTATTTGTTCTCCTTTCGTTCTAGAGACGGCGGAGGGCTGGATGCTGGCCGAGGCGCGCGATTTCATCCTGCGCAATGCGCGGCTGTTGGAGCGGCGACGCTTCGCGGCGCAATTCGACGGTGCGCCGACCGGCGGCGTGGTGCGGGCGCTTCTGGCCTATCGCAACGACGATGGCGGTTTCGGACAGGCGCTGGAACCCGACAAACGCGACCCCGCGAGCCAGCCGGTCGATGTGCAATTCGCGCTGGAGACGATGGACGCGGTCGGCGCGTTCGACCGCGCGGCGGCGCTGGCCGCCTGCGACTGGCTCGCGACCGTGACGACGGGTGAGGGTGGGGTGCCGTTCGCGCTGCCTTCGGTGATGGATCATCCGCACGCGCCCTGGTGGGAGACCGGGGCAAATCCGCCGGCCAATCTCAATCCCACCGCGGCGATCCTGGGCGTGCTCTTCAAGCATCGCGTCGAACATCGGTGGATCGGCGGCGCGGCGGCATTCTGCTGGGAGGCGATCGCGCGGATCGGCCGCACCGAATTCCACGAATTGATGCCGGTGCTCGGGTTTTTGGAGCACGCGCCGGACCGGGCGCGCGCGGCGCAGTCGATGGCGGGCGTGCTCGAGCGGATCGCCGCGCCCGGCGCGGTCGAGTTCGATCCCCTGGCGAGCGGCTATGTCCACATGCCGCTGGAATGGGCGCCGACGCCGGCCAGCGTGTGCCGCAAGCTGTTCTCCGACACCCAGATCGTCACGCATCTGGCGGCGCTGGGCGCCAAGCAGCAGGCGGACGGCGGCTGGCCGATTTCCTGGGACACGACCGGCCCCGGCGTGACGCTGGAATGGCGCGGCATCCGGACGCTCGAGACGCTGCGGACGCTGAAGGCCTATGGCGTATTGGCGGCGTGAAGCGCCGGCTCAAGATCGAAGTGGAACGCGCCGATGAGGATGCAGTCGCCGGGCCCTTGCGCCGGCTCGATCGGCAGGCCGACATATTCGATGTGCTGATGCAACAGGCCGTGCTTGTAGATGCGAACATCGGTGATGTGCGGCGCGTCCGTGTCCAGCACCCGGCGCAGGCCGTCGCGGTAGTGTTCGAAAGCGGCCCGCTCGTACAGGGACGACAGCCATTCGCCCTTGACGTCGCGGCCAAACAGCGTGAGCCAGCCGCTGGCGACCAGGCGGAAACGGAAATCCGTGCGGTCGGCATTGGGCTCGAAGATGCTGAGCTTGGACATCAGCTTGGCGATCTCGCGGGCCGGAAGATCGCGGCCGATCTTGAGCCCGCCGCGCTCGCGGCAGCGAAGCCAGTAATCGTGCAGAAGCAGGCCTTCGGGGTGGCGCGGCGCGGCGATGACCGTGGGCACGATCTCCTGTGCCTCGCCCGCGGTCGCCCTGCGCAGATAGGGACTTTGCTTGGAATCGCGCATGGAAGGACGCCAATCCCTTTCGCGCCCGCGAACGACGGGCCCTCCGCCGCCCTTTTCGGCGCGCGCAGAGCCTAGTGGCTGTGGTCTAACGATTCGTTAAAGCTGTGCGCCGAAAGGTCTTATGTCGGGTTTTCCAGGCCGAACATCTCGGTCTCGTCGTCATAGGAGAACAGTTCCCCGAAACGCGACCAGCTCACCACGGTCTTCAGCGTCTCCTCCGCCGCTTCGTCGGTCATGTGATCCTCGAGTTCGTCGATAAAGCGGCGGCGCGGCGCGGTGTGGCTGGCGCGCTCGTCCAGCACCCGGCGGATATGCGCCGCGATCGGCACATAGGCCATCAAGGCGCGGGAGAAGATCTCCTTGCGCTCGTTCAGCGCCGCGTCGGCGAAGCGCTTGCCCATATGGCTGAGCTTGAGCTCGCCGCCCTCCATCTCGCCCAGCTTCAGCATCTGCAGCGCTTCGGCGATGGGGAACAGCTCGTCGATCTCCAATTGCAGGTCCGAGGCGATGTCGGGCAGGTCGGCCTTGCCGTTATAGGGCGCCGCCGCCACCGCCTCGATCAGGCCCGAGATCAGGTTGGGCGAGACATGCGTCATCAGCGTCGCGATGCCGGCGCCGCGCTCGTGCCGCGCGCTGCGCACCCGCGCCGTCATCTCGGTGTAGATCTGTTCGACGTAATCCTCGAAGCGCGGATCGGTGCGGTCGCGCGGCCGCGGGATGTCGATTCGGATCTCGCCCGCGATGCGGCCGGGATTGGTGGAGAACAGCAGCACGCGGTCGCACATCAGCACCGCTTCCTCGATGTTGTGGGTCACCAGGATCACGCCCTTGATCGGCAGCTGGCCTTCGCCCCACAGCTCGAGAAAGTCGGTGCGCAGGTTTTCCGCCGTCAGCACGTCCAGCGCGCTGAACGGCTCGTCCATCAAAAGGATGTTGGGATGCACCACCATGGCGCGGGCGAAGCCGACGCGCTGGCGCATGCCGCCCGACAGCTCGCGCGGATAGGCGTTCTCGTAACCGTCCAGGCCGATCAGGTCGATCGCGGCCAGCGCGCGGGTGCGGATTTCCGCCGGCGGCAGGTTCAAGGCTTCCAGGCCGAGCTGCACGTTCTCCAGCACGGTCAGCCAGGGAAACAGCGCGAAGCTCTGGAACACCATGGCGATGCCGTTGGCCGGCCCCACGATCGGCGTGCCCATATAGCTCAGCGTGCCGCCCTGCGGCTGGGCGAGGCCCGCGATCAGGCGCAGGAAGGTCGACTTGCCCGAGCCCGAGCGGCCGAGCAGGCCGATGATCTCGCCCTGTTTGAGCGCCAGTTCGACGCCGTCCAGCACCAGCAACTCGCCGCCGCCGGGCTTGGCGAACGAGCGGCGCACGTCGTGCACGTCGAGAAGGAGTTCGTCGGTCATGGCTGCCTCCAGTGCTGCGCTGCTCATCCTTCGACAGGCTCAGGATGAGGACCATTTACACAAATCCTCATGCTGAGCCGGTCGAAGCATGAGGGGTATCGCTCTCACGTCAGCCGATACCGCCGTTCGGCGAACCAGTAGAGCGGGCGCCAGAACAGCCGGTTCACCACCACCACATAGAAGCTCATCGTCGCGATGCCCAGCACGATGCGGTGGAAATCGCCGGCCTGGGTCGCGTCCGCGATATAGGTGCCCAGCCCATGGGCACGCAGCGTGTGGCTGCCCCAGCTCGCGACTTCCGCCACGATGGCCGCGTTCCACGATCCGCCGGACGCGGTGATCGCGCCGGTGACGTAGTAGGGAAACACCCCAGGCAGCCCGACCTTGCGCCACCACAGCCAGCCCTTGACCTGCAGATTGGTGCCGGCGTCGCGCAGCTCGCGCGGAATGGCGGATGCGCCGGCGATGACGTTGAACAGGATGTACCACTGGGTGCCCAGCACCATCAGCGGCGAGAGCCAGATGTCCGGATTGGCGTCATAGCGCACGATCAGGAACACGGCGACCGGGAAGACGAGATTGGCCGGGAAGGCGGCGAGGAACTGCGCCACCGGCTGGACGATATGCGCCAGATGCGGGCGCAAGCCGACATAGATGCCGATCGGCGTCCAGATCGCGCTCGCCAGCGCGATCAGGATCACGACGCGCAACATGGTCAGAAAGCCCAAGCCGGCCGCGGTGCCCAGGTCGTTCCAGGTGAGCGTGCCGCCGAGCAGCAGCCAGATGTGCCACAGCGCGAAGGCGACCAGGGCGCCCAGGAACATGTACCAAATCGCGTCGCTCGCCTGGCTCGGCAGCGCGTCGCGCAAGACGCCGGCCCGGCCGCGCGCCGGCGGCGTCAGGTGATAGGTCCAGCGCATGAAGGCGTGGAACGGCACCGCCGCAAGGTCCATCAGATCGGAGCGGCGCAGCACGTCCAGCACCCAGCTTTCGGGGTAGTCGTCGCTGTCGTCGCTGTCGACGCGGAAGCGGTCGGCCCATGCGACCAAGGGGCGGAACAGAAGCTGGTCGTAGATCAGGATGACGATCAGCATGGCGCCGATCGCCCAGCCGATGGCGGTCAGGTTCTGCTGCGCGATGGCCGAGGCGATATAGGAGCCGATACCGGGCAGCACGATGGTGGTGTGGCCGACGCTGATCGCCTCGGCCGCCACGACGAAGAACCAGCCGCCCGACATCGACATCATCATGTTCCAGATCAGCGGCGGCAGGCCGAACGGCACCTCGATGCGCCAGAA
>CAZMHP010000066.1:0-13724 GCA_964566095.1 uncultured Rhizobium sp.
TCTACATCACCTTCACGCTGGACGAGGGCGCCAAGTACAAGTTCGGCAAGGTCGAGATCCAGTCCGACATCCGCGAGCTCACGCCCGACGCGCTGCGGCCGCTGGTCAGGATCAACGGCGGCGACACCTACAACGCCGAGCTGATCCAGAAGTCGATCGACGCGCTGACCAATGCCGCCGGCACCAAGGGCTATGCCTTCGCAGAGGTGCATCCGCGCATCGCGCGCAATCGCGACACCAACACGATCGACGTCATCCTGAAGATCGATCAGGGCCCGCGCGTCTACATCGAGAAGATCAACATCGTCGGCAACAATCGCACGCTGGACAAGGTCATCCGCCGCGAGTTCCGCCTGGTGGAAGGCGATGCCTTCAACCGCGCCCTTGTCGACCGCTCGCGCACGCGTATCCGCGGCCTCGGCTTCTTCAAGGACATTTCGGTCAAGCAGTCGCCCGGCAGCCAGCCCGACCGTACCAACTTGACCGTCGCGGTGACCGAGCAGTCGACCGGCGAGCTGTCGCTCGGCGCCGGCTACTCTTCGACCAGCTCCTTCGTCGGCGAGTTCAGCTACACCGAGCGCAACCTGTTCGGCCGCGGCCAGTATCTGCGCGGCTCCATCCAGCTCTCCACCATCTCCAAGCAATTCCAGTTCAGCTTCGTCGAGCCATACTTCCTCGACAAGCCGCTGGCCGCCGGCATCGACCTCTACAAGATCGTCACCGACTATCAGCAGGCCGGCTATGAGGGCGACACCACCGCCGCCGGCTTCCGCTTCAGTTTCCCGACCTCGGAATACGGCACGGTGGGGCTGCGCTACACCTACAAGATCGACCGCATCACGCCGTTCGGCAACGCGCCGGCGCAGGTGATCGCGGCGGAAGGCACCAGCAAGACCTCGCTCGTCAGCTACAGCTTCGTCTACAACACGCTCGACGATCCCATTAAGCCGACCAACGGTATGGTGATCTCCTTCAGCCAGGAATTCGCGGGCCTCGGCGGATCGCTCAAATACGTGCGCACGCAGGGCTCCTTCGCCTATTACCATCCGATCTTCTGGGATGCCCTGGTCGGCTCCTTCAACCTGCAGACCGGCTACATCACCGGCTATGACGGCCAGACCATTCCGATTCAGGAACGCTTCTTCAAGGGCGGCGACACCTTCCGCGGCTTCGCCCAGGCCGGCGTCGGCCCGCGCGACACCCTCATCTCCGGCGACAGCGGCGCGGTCGGCGGCAACTTCTTCGCCATCGGCAGCTTCCAGCTCAAGCTTCCGTCCTTCCTGCCGGATGACTACGGCGTGCAGACCGCGCTGTTCAGCGATATCGGCACGGTCGGCCATCTCGACGTGCCGTTGGGGGCGTGCGGGCCGGGAAGCTCGAGCTGCATCAAGGACAATCTGGCGCTTCGCGCATCCGCCGGCGTGGCCGTCGCATGGAAGTCGCCGTTCGGACCCATCACCATCGATCTTGGCCTGCCGTTCCTCAAGACGAGCTACGACCGGTCGCAGATCATCTACTTCAGCGCAGGAACGGGGTTATAGGCTCATGAACATCAACGCGCGTTTCGCCCGCCTCGCGGCGGCCTCCTTCGTCTTCGCTTTCGTATCGCAGACGGCGACCGCCGCGCCGCCACCGGCGCCGCCGCTGCCCGCGCCGCGCATCCTGATCGTCGATCGCGCGGAAGTGCTGCGCCGTTCGGCCGTCGGCCAGAGCATCATGAAGCAGGTGCAGGCGCTGGCCGTAAACGCCGAGAAGTCGCTCAAGGGCCGCGACGCGGCGCTGCGCACCGAAGGGCAGGCGCTGCAGCAGCAACTCGCCATTCTCTCGCCGGCGGTGAAGGCGGCCAAGATCAAGGCCTTCGAGGTCAAGCAGGCGGCGCTTCAGCGCGACGTGCAGAGCCAGCAAAGCCTTCTTCAGGGCGGGCTCATGATGGCGCGCGAGCAGGCGCTGCGCACCCTGGGTCCGATCCTGCAGAAGATCGTCGTGGAGCGCGGCGGCAATCTGCTGATCGACCGCAACGCGGTCGTCGTGTCGGCGGCCGGCTACGACATCACCGACATCGCGGTGGCCCGTCTCAATCAGGCGCTGCCGACCGTGACCGTCAAGCCGACTCCGATGCCGACGCAGCCCGGGGCGCCGCCGCAGCAGCAATAGGACAACCGCGCTTCGAATGGCCGATCCACGCTTCTACGACAATCGCGGGCCGTTCACGCTCCTTGAGCTTTGCAAGGCAGTGGGCGTATCGCCGCCTGTCGGCGTGGATGCGCAAGCGAAGATCCACGATCTGGCCAGCCTTGCCGGCGCGGGACCGGATCATCTGACGTTCTTCGCGGGCGGCGCGCATGCCGGCGATCCGGCGCAGACCGGCGCGGGCTACTGCTTCGTGCCGGAGAAACCGTCCAAGCCGCTGCAGCTGCGCCCCGGCCTCGTCGCCATCGCCAGCGCCTCGGTGCAGCACGCCTTCGCTGCCGCCGCGCGGCTGTTCTATCCGGACTCCGGTCTCGTCGCCTGGTCGCAGCGGACGCCGGTCGATCCCTCCGCGACCATCGGCGCGGATGTCGTGCTGGGGCCCGGCGTCGCCGTCGGCCCGGGCGCCGAGATCGGCGAGCGCTCGCGCATCGGTCCCAACACGGTGATCGGCCGCGGCGTCGCGATCGGCCGCGGCTGCGAGATCGGCAGCAACTGCACCATCGCCAACGCCTATATCGGCGACGAGGTGCTGATCCTGCCCGGCGCCCAGATCGGCCAGCCAGGCTTCGGCTTCGCCTCCGGTCCCGCCGGGCATATCAAGATTCCGCAGATCGGCCGCGTGATCGTCCAGGACCGGGTTGAGATCGGCGCCTGCACAACCATCGATCGCGGCGCGCTCGGCGACACGGTGATCGGCGAGGGCACCAAGCTCGATAATCTCATCCAGATCGGCCACAACACGCATATCGGCCGGCACGGGATCGTGGTGTCGCAGACCGGCATCGCCGGAAGCTGCGAGCTCGGCGACTTTGTCGTCATCGGGCCGCAGGTCGGCCTCGCCGACCATGTGAAGATCGGCTCGGGCGCGCGGCTCGCGGCCCGGTCCGGCTCCCAGCCGGGCAGCGAATATGCCGGGGGCCAGGATTACGGCGGCGCGCCGCTCAAGCCGGTGCGCGAATGGATCCGCGAAATTCACGCATTGACGAATCTGGCAAAGAAGCCGAAACGTGACGGACATGGGTGAGAGCGGTCAGACCGGCGCGGTTATTGGTTTTGAGGAGCTGAAAAAGCTCCTGCCGCATCGCGCGCCTTTTTTGTTCGTGGAGCGGTTGACGGACATCGTGCCGTTCGAAAGCGCCAACGGATACAAGGCCATCGGCGTCAACGAGCCGTATTTCGCCGGCCATTTTCCGGAGTACGCGGTGATGCCGGGCGTCCTCATCGTCGAAGCGCTGGCGCAGACCGCCGGCGCCCTGATCGTCCATTCCATGGCGCTGACGAAGACGCCGCTGGTGTTCTTCATGGGCATCGACAAGGCGCGCTTCCGCAAGCCGGTCTTCCCCGGCGACGTGCTGCGGCTGAACGTCAAGGCCTTGCAAAATCGCGGTCCGGTCTGGAAGTTCGAGGGCAAGGCCTTCGTCGGCGACGCGCTCTGCGCCGAAGGCGAATTCGGCGCGATGATCCGCAGCAACGACGCGAGCTGACATGGCGGTTCATCCGACCGCGATTGTCGAAGACGGCGCGATACTGGGTGCGGGCGTGGAGATCGGCCCGTTCTGCCTCGTCGGCCGCGCCGCGGTGCTGGGCGAGGGCGTGCGTCTTCTCTCTCACGTCGTGGTCGCGGGCCGCACGCGCCTGGGCGCGCGCACCGTCGTGCATCCCCAGGCCGTGCTCGGCGGCGAAGGCCAGATCCGCGGCAACGATTTCGACGGCGAGCTGATCGTCGGCACCGACTGCGTGATCCGCGAAGGCGTCACCATGAGCTGCGGCGGCCGCCGCGGCGGCGGCGTCACCACCGTCGGCAACAACGGCTACTTCATGACGATGAGCCATGTCGGCCACGACTGCCACGTCGGCGACGACGTGACCTTCACCAACAGCGCGGTCCTGGGCGGCCATTGCGAGATCGGGCAGGGCGTCATCATGGGCGGCATCTCGGCGGTGCAGCAGTTCTGTCGCGTCGGCAAGGGCGCGATGATCGGCGGCATCACCGGCGTCAACCGCGACGTCATCCCCTATGCCATGGCGTTCGGCGACCATGTCGAGCTGGCGGGCCTCAACCTGATCGGCCTCAAGCGCCGCGGCCTGTCGCGCGAGACGATCAACGCCCTGCGCGGTGCTTTCCGATTGATCTTCCGCGGCGCCGAGGGCGATGTGGAAAAGCGCGCCCGGGACGCCAAGTCGAAATGGCCGGACGTGCGCGAAATCGCCGAGATCGCCGACTTCATCCTCGCCGACGCCAAGCAGCCCCTGGCGCTCGCCCGCCGGCGCGGCGGCGCCGATGACTGAGTGCCCGTGAGCGCCTTGGGCATCATCGCGGGCGGTGGTGATCTGCCGCGCGCCATCGCCGAGAGTGCGCGGGAGACCGGTCGCGGCGTGTTCGTCGTGGCGCTCGAAGGCGCGGGCGATTGGACGAACGATTTCCCACACGACCGCAGCTCGATGGGCCGCGTCGGCCGCACCCTCGGTCTGCTGGGCGCGCACGACTGCCGCGAGGCCGTGTTCGCCGGCTATGTTTCGCGGCCGAACTTTTTCAAGCTGCGCTATGACCTGAAGGGCCTTTCCTGGTTTCCGCCCGTGCTCTGGGCGATGCGCCGGGGCGACAACACGCTACTGGGCGCCATGGTCGGATTGTTCGAGCGCGAGGGCATCAAGATCATCGGCGTCGCGGACGTCGCGCCCTGGCTGCAGATCGGCGAAGGCCCGCTCGGTCGCGTCGTGCCGACAGCCGCCGACGCGAGCGATATTGCCGTCGCCGTCGCCGCGGCGCGCGCGCAGGGCCTGCGCGATGTCGGCCAGGCGGTCGTCGTGCGCGGCGGCCAGGTCGTCGCGGTGGAGGACAAGGACGGCACCGACGCCATGCTGACACGGCTGTCCAAGCGCCCCGGCGCGCGCGGCGTCCTCGCCAAGGCCTTGAAGCCGATCCAGGATCGCAAGACGGACCTTCCCACCATCGGCGTCGCCACGGTGAAACATGCTGCCGCCTGCGGCCTTGCGGGCATCGCGGTGGAGGCGCACACCGCGCTGGTGCTCGGCAAGGCGGCGGTGGCGGAAGCCGCCGACGCGCTCGGTCTGTTCGTCGTCGGCGTGGCGCCATGAGTACGCTGCCCGAAAAGCCCCAAGAACCCGCATTGTCGCTGATGCTGGTGGCGGGGGAGCCCTCAGGCGATCTGCTGGGCGGGCAGTTGATGGCTGCCCTGCGCGTCGTCGCGGGCGACAGCGTGAGCATCATCGGCATGGGCGGTCCGGCGATGGAGGCGCAGGGTCTCAAATCGCTGTTCCCGCTCAGGGATACCGCGGTGATGGGGCTGCGCGAGGTGGTGCCCAAGATTCCCGTCATCCTGCGCCGCGTGACCGACATCTCGCTGGTCGCGATGACGCGCCGCCCCGACGCCGTCGTCCTGATCGACAGCCCCGATTTCAATCATCGCATCGCGCAGCGGCTCAAGCGGCTGGCGCCGCAAATCCCGACCATCAACTACGTCGCGCCGCAGGTCTGGGCCTCGCGCCAATATCGCGCCCGAGCCATGGCGCGCGATTTCGATCTTCTGCTGGCGCTGCTGCCGTTCGAGCCGCCCTTCTTCGAGAAATACGGCCTGCGCACGCAATTCGTCGGCCATCCGGTGATCGAGCGCGGCAAGCTGATGACCGGCGGGCCGGAACTGCGCGCCAAGCTCGGCATCGCGCCGCAGACGCCGGTGCTCTGCGTGCTGCCCGGCAGCCGCACCAGCGAGATCCGCTTCATCCTTCCGGTGTTCCGCGAAGCGGTGGCGCAGATCGCCAGGCGCGTGCCGGGACTTGTCACCCTATTGCCGACCGTGCCGCATGTCGCCGCCAGGGTGCGCGCCGGGGCGGAAGGCTGGGCCACGCCGCTGCACATCATCGCGGGCGATGCGGACAAATACGCGGCGTTCAAGGCCGCCAACGCGGCGCTGGCCGCGTCGGGCACGGTGACCACCGAGCTCGCGCTCGCGCGCACGCCGATGGTGGTGGCCTATCGCGTCGGTGGGCTCACTTACCTGCTGGCGCAGGTGTTGTTCCGCTTCAAATATTTCGCGCTGGTGAACCTGTTGCTCGACCGCATGGCCGTGCCCGAGCTCTTGCAGCACAAGGCGACGCCGGCCGCGCTCGCCGATGCGGTGGTGCCGCTGCTGACCGACAAAGCCGCCGCCGCGCGCCAGATCGCCGACCTCGACGAAGTCGCCAAGCTGCTCGGCGAAGGCAGCGAGCCGCCCTCCCTGCGCGCGGCCCGCGCGATCGTGGAGTTTGTGAGGGAGCGGCGCGGATAACCTCTCCCGTTTACGGGAGAGGTTTTCATTTACCGCTTCCCCACCGGGATGTAGTCGCGCTGCGGACTGCCGGTATAGATCTGCCGCGGCCGGCCGATCTTCTGGTGCGGGTCCTCCAGCATCTCCTTCCACTGCGCGATCCAGCCCACCGTGCGCGCCAGCGCGAAGAGCGCCGTGAACATGCTGGTCGGGAAGCCCAGCGCGCGCAGCGTGATGCCGGAATAGAAGTCGATGTTGGGATAGAGCTTGCGGGAGACGAAATACTCGTCCTCCAGCGCGATCTTCTCCAGCGCCATCGCCACTTTCAGCGTCTGGTCGTCGCGATGGCCGACCTCGTTGAGCACGTTGTGACACTGGATCTGCATCGCCTTGGCGCGCGGATCGTAGTTCTTGTAGACGCGGTGGCCGAAGCCCGACAGGCGGAAATTGTCGTCCGGGTCCTTCGCCTTCTTGATGTATTCGGGAATGCGGTCGACCGTGCCGATCTCCTCCAGCATCTTGAGCGCCGCTTCGTTGGCGCCGCCATGCGCCGGTCCCCACAGGCATGCGATGCCGGCCGCGATGCAGGCGAAGGGATTGGCGCCCGACGAGCCGGCGAGCCGCACCGTCGAGGTCGAGGCGTTCTGCTCGTGATCGGCGTGCAGGATGAAGATGGTGTCCAGCGCCTTGGCCAGCACGGGATTTTGCTTGTACTCCTCGGCGGGGACCGAGAACGTCATGCGCATGAAATTCTCGGTGTAGCCCAGGCTGTTCAGCGGATATACGAAGGGCTGGCCGAGCGTGTATTTGAACGCCATCGCGGCCAGCGTCGGCATCTTGGCGATCAGCCGGTGGCTCGCGATCTCGCGCTGGCGCGGATCGTTGATGTCGGTCGAGTCGTGATAGAAGGCGCTGAGCGCCCCCACCACGCCGCACATCACCGCCATCGGGTGCGCGTCGCGGCGAAAGCCGCGGAAGAACTGCGCCAATTGCTCGTGCACCATGGTGTGCATGGTGATGGCGCGCTCGAAGGTCTTCTTTTCCACGGCGTTCGGCAGCTCGCCGTGCAGCAGCAGATAGCAGACTTCCAGGAAGCTCGAATGCTCGGCGAGCTGGTCGATCGGATAGCCGCGATAGAGCAGGATGCCCTTGTCGCCGTCGATGAAGGTGATGTCGCTTTCGCAGCTCGCGGTCGAGGTGAAGCCCGGATCGTAGGTGAACACGTCCGCGTCGCCGTAGAGCTTGCGGATGTCGATCACTTCGGGACCGACCGTGCCGGCGAACGTCGGCAGCTCGTACACTTTGTTCTTGTAGGTCAGGCTGGCCGAGCCGGCGGGCTTGATCTTGCTTTCTCTCATCGAAGGCTCCTTGAGATCCGCTCCGGACGGAGCGGCCGGGCTATTTCGCACTGCAGCAAGTATAAGCCGGTCCGGTTAACCGCGTCACCTGTCTGCCGCGATTTTGTCCCTGCGCGAAATCCGATCACACCGCATAAGCCCTTAGGCGCGCGAGGGATTCGTCGCGCCCCAGCAGGGCCAGGGTCTCGAACAGGGGCGGCGAGGACGTCTTGCCGGTGACCGCGGCGCGCAGAGGCTGCGCGACCTGTCCGAGCTTCAGTCCGTGGCCTTCCGCGAAGGTCCGGGCTGCGTCTTCCAGGGCCGGAGCCGACCAGTCGGTGGCCTCCAGCGCGGGCAGCACCCGCCCCAGCGTGGCGCGCGCTTCGGGCGTCAACAACTTCTGCGCCGCCGCGTCGAGATCGCGCGGACCGTCCGTGTACAGAAAATCCGCGGCGTCCGCCAATTCGACGATGGTCTTGGCGCGCTCTTTCAGGCCCGGCATCGCCGCCGTCAACCGTTCGCGCGCTTGCTCGCTCAAGGGATGCGGCGGGGTGCGCCGCGCCAGCAACGCCACGACCTCGGCCGTGAGCACGGCGTCGGCCGACTGGCGGATATAGTGGCCGTTCAGATTGTCGAGCTTCTTGTAGTCCATCCGCGCCGGCGATTTGCCGATGTTCTCCAGGTTGAACCACTGGATCGCCTGCTGCGTCGAGATGATCTCGTCGTCGCCATGGCTCCAGCCCAGCCGCAGCAGGTAGTTGCGCATGGTCTCGGGCAGATAGCCCTTGCCGGCATAGTCCGCGAGCGACGTCGCGCCGTGCCGCTTGGAAAGCTTGGCGCCGTCCGGCCCGTGGATCAGCGGCACATGGGCATAGACCGGGATCGGCCAGTCCATCTGCTCGATGATCTGCAATTGCCGCGCGGCGTTGTTGAGGTGATCGGCGCCGCGGATGACATGCGTCACGCCCATGTCGTGATCGTCCACCACCACCGCCAGCATATAGGTCGGCGTGCCGTCGCTGCGCAGCAGCACCATGTCGTCGAGCTGGTCGTTCTGGAACGTGACCTCGCCCAGCACCGTGTCGCGCACGATCGTCTCGCCGGTCTGGCGCGCCTTCAGCCGGATGACGAAAGGCTTGTCGCCGCCTTGCGCCGGATCGCGGTCGCGCCAGCGCCCGTCATAGCGCATCGGCTGGCCGGCCGCCTTTTGCGCCTCGCGCATCGCGGTGAGTTCGTCGGCGGTGGCGAAGCACTTGTATGCCTTGCCTTCGCGCAGGAGCTGCTCCGCGACGGCGCGGTGCCGGCCGGCGCGGGCGAACTGGTAGACCGTCTGGCCGTCCCACTCGAGCCCCATCCATTCCATTCCCCTCAGGATGGCGTCCACCGCCTGCGGCGTCGAACGCTCGCGGTCGGTGTCCTCGATGCGCAGCAGGAAGGTGCCGCCGGTGTGCTTGGCGAACAGCCAGTTGAACAGCGCGGTGCGCGCGCCGCCGATATGCAGGTAGCCGGTGGGCGAGGGCGCGAAGCGCAAAACGGGTTTCTTGTTGTCGGTCATTGTGCTTGGCTTTGCTGGATCGGTGGCCGGCGTTCGCGGCGTGCTTCTAGCAAACGGATTCACGTGGGGGTAGGGGCCCGCCTTGCGCCGCTGCGGCGCCTCGTTCCGGCCGCGCCGTCCGTCGTGCGCTGGCCCGGCGGCGTGCGCGACGGCCTCATCGCGCTGGGCCGTGCCGCGCTGGCCGAACGCGACCGCTGGCCGCTATGGTTGCCGGTCGGCTTCGGCACCGGCATCGGCCTTTATTTCGCGCTGCCGTTCGAGCCGTCGCTCGCCTGGGCCGGCGTTGTCGCCCTGGCCGGCGCGGCGGCGTTGTTCGGTTTCGCCGGCACCGTCGCCGCTGTGCCGCGCATCGTGCTTGCCGCCCTGGCCGTCGTCGCCTTCGGCTTCGCGCTCGCCAAGCTGCGCACCGAGATGGTTTCGGCCCCGGTGCTGAGCCACCGCCTCGGCCCGCTCGGGCTCGACGGCCGCGTCGAGCAGGCGGAGCTGCACGGCAAGGGCATCCGCCTTGTGCTCGGCGATCTGCGCGCCAAGCGTCTCGTGCCGCAGGCGCTGCCGGCGCGCGTGCGCGTGTCGGTGCGGGCGCAGACGCCGCTGCCCGCGCCGGGCTCCTGGGTCCACGTCACCGCGGTGCTGATGCCGCCGCCGGCGCCGGCCGCGCCCGGCGCCTACGATTTCGGCCGCGCCGCCTATTACCTGCGGCTGGGCGGCGTCGGCTACACGTTCGGAAGGCCCAAGCCCATCGCGCCGCTCGGCCCGCCGCCCTGGACCGAGCGCTACCGCCTGCTCGTTGAAACGCTCCGCACACGGATGACGGCGCGGATCCACGAGGTTTTGCCCGGCTCGACTGGCGGCATCGCCTCGGCGCTCATCACCGGCGACCGCGCCGCGATCTCCGATTCCGACGAGCAGGCGCTGCGCGATGCCGGCCTCGCGCATGTGCTGGCCATCGCCGGATTGCACATGGCCTTGGTCGGCGGCGGACTATACTGGCTGCTGCGCGCGTTGCTCGCCGCCTTTCCGTTTATCGCGTTGCACTATCCGATCAAGAAATGGGCGGCGCTCGCGGCCCTCGCCGCCGCCGCCTTCTACCTGATGATCTCCGGCGCCTCGTCCGCCTCCACCCGCGCCTTCGTGATGCTGTCCGCCATGCTGCTGGGCGTCTTGTTCGACCGGCCGAGCCTCTCCATGCGCTCGCTGGCGCTGGCCGCCTTCGTCATTCTCCTGCTTGGACCCGAGAGCCTGATCGAGCCGGGCTTTCAGATGTCCTTTGCCGCCGTCGCCGGTCTCATCGCGGTCGCCGAATGGGAACAGTCCTGGCCGCGCGACGATGCGGCGGGTCCGCGCCGCTTCGCGAGCCTGCGCCGCTATCTGCGCGGCATCGCCACCACCAGCCTGGTCGGCAGCCTCGCGACCGTTCCCTACGCGATCTACCACTTCGACCGCGCGACGCATTACGCCGTGCTC
This sequence comes from uncultured Rhizobium sp., assembly GCA_964566095.1. GTDB lineage: Bacteria > Pseudomonadota > Alphaproteobacteria > Micropepsales > Micropepsaceae > Rhizomicrobium. The sequence continues at coordinate 10,815 of CAZMHP010000066.1, forward strand.
GGCAATCTGCTCGCCATGCCGGTGATGGGGTTCATCGCCATGCCGGCGGCGGCGCTCTCCGTCTTCCTCATGCCCTTCGGCCTCGACGCCTGGCCGCTGCGCGTGCTGGGCTTCGGCATCGAGATCATGTTGGGGGTCGGCCGCTTCGTCTCCGGCCTGCCGGGCGCGGTGACGGTGATGCCGGCCTGGCCGGTGAGCAGCCTGGTTCTCGTCTCGCTCGGTGGGCTGTGGCTTGTCCTGTGGCGGCGGCGCTGGCGTTGGCTGGGCCTTGCGCCCGCGCTGGCCGGCGTCGTTCTGGCCTATGCGGTGACGCCGCCCGATCTGCTGATCGGCCGCGACGGATTGACCGTGGCGCTGCGCGCGCCCGACGGCTCCTTGAAGTTGTTCCGCGCCGCCAAGGACGACTACTCGGCATCCGAATGGCTCAAGCGTGACGGCGACGACCGCGAGGCCGCCGACGCCGTCGCTGCGTCGCGGGACGGCGTGCGCTGCGACGCGCTGGGCTGCATCGCGCGCACCGCGTCGGGCCTCACGATCGCCGATGTGGCGCGGATCGACGCGCTGGCGGAGGACTGCGCGACGGCGGCGATCGTCGTCAGCGCCGTTCCCGTGCGCCACGCCTGCGCCGGGCCGAAGCTGGTGCTGGACAAATTCGACGCGACGCGTGCCAACGGCATTGCGGTCTGGCTCGGCCCGCCGCTGCGGACAAAAACCGTGGAACAGGATCGCGGCCGGCGCCCCTGGAGCGCGAAAGCCAACTCTCAATACCGCCGGATCAACCCGACCAGCTTGCCCTGAATGCGCACCCGGTCGGCGCCGTAAAGCCGCGTCTCATAGGCCGGGTTCGCCGCTTCCAGCGCGATGGAGTCGCCGCGCCGGCGCAGCCGCTTCAGGGTCGCTTCCTGATTGTCGACCAGCGCCACGACGATCTCGCCCGTATTGGCCGCGTCCGCCTCCTGGATGATGACGGTGTCGCCGTCCAGGATGCCGGCATTGATCATCGAATCGCCGGTGACTTCGAGCGCATAATGGTCGCCGCGCCCGATCATGCCGCCGGGCACCGGCACTTCGCCGACCTTGTTCTGCAGCGCCTCGATCGGCGTGCCGGCCGCGATGCGCCCGACCAGCGGAACGTTCACCGCGCTCTCGCCGTCGCCGACCGGCCGGCGCGGGCCGCCTGCCATGCGCGCATCGTTGGTGATGCGGTTCTCGCCGCCGCGGCCATGGCGTGTGCCGGCGCGCATCGACTGGCTGCGCGTCGTCGCAGGCCGCAGCGTGTCCGACACGTTTTCGGGCAGCTTCATGATCTCCAGCGCCCGCGCCCGCTTCTCCATGCGGCGCAGGAACCCGCGCTCTTCCAGGGCGGTGATCAGGCGGTGGATGCCCGACTTCGATTTCAGGTCCAGCGCGTCCTTCATCTCGTCGAAGGAGGGCGGCACGCCCGACTCCCGGATCCGTTCATGAATGAACATCAGCAGTTCGTATTGCTTGCGGGTGAGCATCCATGTCCCTCCAGAGGGGTTCGCCAGGGCTCGGCGAACAAAGCCGAAACATGGAGAATCGTTCTACTTTAGTTCCCACCCAGCGTCAACGCACTACATGTGGAGCAATTCCAGGAAAAGTGTGAAGCGGTTTTCCGTCCGGAATTGCGACCAAACAACAACTCAGAGCGGATCGCCGATTCCGCGAAACGGTGATCCGCTCTGGGAAAAATGACCGGTTCCCGGAACGGGACGCGGGCGCCGCCGTTCATAGGACCGGAGAGGGCGCAGCCAACATGGAGACCCACCCCATGACCATCCGCAAACTCCTGACCACCGGCGCCGTGGCCGCCTTGCTCGGTCTCGGCGCACTCGCCGCGACATCGACCGCGGCGGACGCCCGCACGGCGTGCAACCGCTATGGCGACTGCTGGCACGTGACGGACAGCTACAGCTATCCGGCATCGCTCGGCGTGCGCTTCTACGGTGACGATTGGCGGCTTCACCACCGCCACGGCTATCACTGGCGGCACGACCACGACGGTCGCGGCTATTGGCGCAACGGCATTTGGGTGACGTTCTAAGTCGAGAGCGGGCTTCGGCCCGCTCTTTTTCGCCCGGTTTCGGAACCGGACATAATTTTGCGCAACACAATCGGCGCGCAGTCGTTCTCACTGGGATGGTTACCCAAGGAGTCCGCAATGCCCCGGTTTCTTAATATTCTCCAGCGCGCCGTACTCGCGGCCGGCGTCACCGGCGCGGTGCTCGCCGCAACGGCCGCCCCCGCCGACGCGCGAATCGTGTGCAACCGATATCGCTGCTGGCACGTGCATCACTATCCTTATTACGGCCCCGGCTACTACGGATCGGGCCTGTCCATCGGCTTTGGTTTTGGCGGCGGCCATGGCCATGGTGGTGGCGGACATGGCGGCGGCGGTCATGGCGGTGGCGGCCACGGGCATCACTGACGACGGAAAGGGTGGGCTCGCGCCCGCTCGATCCTAGTCCAGCAGCAGCACCGAAACGGCGGCGCCCGCCGCGACGGCCGGCGCGCGCGGCGCGCGGACGATCAGGGCGTCGGCCTTGGCGAGCACACTCATCATCGATGAGTCCTGCACACCGAAGGCTTGCGCCCAGCGGTCGCCGTCGCGCCAGGAAAGTTCCGCGCGGATATAGTCCTGGCGTCCGTCATTCTCCTTGAGCGGCGTGGCGGTGCGCGCCCGCACGAGCGCGGTGTCGTCGCGCGTGCCCAGCATCGCTGCCAGCGCGGGTTTGAGAAACAACTGCGCGCAGACCAGCGTGGATACCGGATTGCCCGGCAGGCCGAGCAGCGGTGTGGCGCCGAGCTTGCCGAAGATCAGCGGCTTGCCCGGCCGCATTGCGATCTTCCAGAAATCGAGTTCGAAGCCGCGCGGTCCCAGCGCCTTCT